>JBBDWX010000185.1:0-21929 GCA_040902665.1 Dongiaceae bacterium | reverse complement strand
GCCACGCTCGCCACGCCGAAGCTGCCGCGCAGCCTGCCCAGGGCGCTGACCGGGGCCGAGGCCGACGATCTGATCGGGGCGCTCGACGACATCGTTGCCGGGGCCGGCGAAGCGGCCGACAGCGAGAAAGCCGGCTGGACCGCTTCGCGCGATCTGGCACTGCTGTTGCTGCTGTACGGGGCGGGTCTGCGCATCGGCGAGGCACTGGCGCTCGACTGGCGCGATCTGCCGCGTGCGGCCGAACGCGACGGCATCGCGATACTGACCGTGCTCGGCAAGGGCCGCAAACAGCGCCAGGTGCCGCTGCTGCCGGTGCTGCTCGAGGCGCTCGAAGACTGGCGCCGGGCGATACCCTGGCCGAACGAGGGCGCGCAGCCGGTCTTTGTCGGCATCCGCGGCGGCCGGCTCAACGCGCGGATCGTGCAGGGCCGGATTGCCGCGCTGCGCGTTCAGCTCGGTCTGCCGGAGACGGCGACGCCGCACGCGCTGCGCCACAGTTTTGCCACCCATTTGCTGGCCAATGGCGCCGACATTCGCGCCATTCAGGAACTGCTCGGCCATGCCTCGCTCAGCACGACCCAGCGCTATACCGAGGTGGATAGCGCGGCGTTGCTTTCGGGGTATGATCGGGCGCATCCGCGGGCCCGGCGCCGCGGCGGGCCTGGCGGACCGTAACGGAGGTTAGGACCATGCGTCGATTTCTGGCTCTTTTTGCCCTCGCACCCCTGCTGACCATCGCACCGCACGGCATCTCGGCGGAGACCGCAATTTCGATCGATCCGGTTGCCGTCCAGATCGCCGACGACGCCGATCTCGGCGACATCATCATGGACGAAGTCGAGCGGCGCCTGATCCGCAGCTATTATTCCCGGAGCTACCACGACTATGTCTATTCCGGGTCCGGCAAGAACAAAGGCA
The DNA here is from genome assembly GCA_040902665.1 of Dongiaceae bacterium. GTDB lineage: Bacteria > Pseudomonadota > Alphaproteobacteria > Dongiales > Dongiaceae > JAWXBK01. The sequence goes on along the minus strand of JBBDWX010000185.1, from coordinate 21,011 downwards.
TCCCTCCGGGACTCGCCAAGAAGGGCTGGCTGCCGCCGGGCATCGCCATGCAGATTGCACGCGGCCAGCGGATTCCCGACGATGTCGTCTATTACCGGCTGCCGGACGACCTGCGCGGACAGCTTCCACGCCGTTCCGGTTACGAATACTATATCGTCGACGACAAGGTGCTGCTGGTGCGCGAGGCGACCAATCTCATTCTCGACGTACTGACGGTCACCGCCATCGAGGCACTGGACTAGGTTCTCTTGGCTGCAAATCCCGCACCCCAGATTTCTTCGCCCGCCGTCCGCCCGATTGCGCTGGACGACGCGCCCGAGATTCTGGCGATGTGGCGGGAGTTTACCGCCCATCTCCGCTCGCTCGGCGACGAAACCGAGTTCAGTTTCGACGAGGAAGCCTATCGCGAGAACGGGTTCGGGCCGCATCGGGTATTCGACGGCATCGTCGCCCATGTCGGGAGCGAGCCGGCCGGTTATCTGCTGTTCCATTTCAGTTACGATATCGACCGGGCAACGCGCCTCCTCTACATCATCGAACTCTGGGTGCGCCCGGCGATGCGTCGTCACGGCATCGGCCGTCTGCTGATTGCGGAGACCAGCCGGATCGCCGCCGAATTCGGCGCACACCGTCTGGTCTGGTGCGTGCACAACGCCAACAAGCCGGCGTTCGATTTCTATGCCAGCCTCGGGGCGGAGCACGTCACCGACTATACGTGGATGTATCTCCTGGCCGACCCGGCTTAAGCGTCGTGGCTGCCGCAGTGGAAAAAATCCAGCCGGTCATCCGGCCGATCGCGCCCGACGACGCGGCGGAGATCGTCGCCATGTCGCGCGAATTTGCCGGGTATCTGCGTTCGCTCGGCGACAAGGCGCCGCTCAATTTCGATGCGAAGGCGTTCCGCGAGGGCGGCTTCGGCCCGAAGCGCGCCTTCGACGGCATCGTCGCCCATGTCGAGCGCCGGCCGGCCGGCTATCTGCTGTTCCATTTCGGCTACGACGTCGATCGCAGCCTGCGGCTGCTTTACATCATCGACCTCTGGGTGCGCGAAAACGCCCGGCGGCACGGTGTCGGGCGCGCGCTGATGGCGGAAGCCGCGCGCATCGCCCGCGAGTTCGATGCCGGCGAGCTGGTCTGGAACGTGTTCGATCCGAACCGGCTGGCCTTCAATTTCTACGAAAGCTTCGGCGCCGAACGGATCCGCGAACTGACCTGGATGAGCATTCCGGCCGACCGGCTGTAGATCGCCCGCCCGCTGCGCCGCCCTGATCCGCTCAGATATGGATCGCGCCGGTGCCGGCGGCGAGCGCGGCTTCCTTGATCGCTTCCGACAAGGTCGGATGGCCGTGGAACGAGCGCGCGAGATCCTCGACCGAACCGCCGAATTCCATCGCCACCACGCATTCATGGATCAGCGTGCCGGCATCGGGGCCGAGAATATGTGCGCCCAAGAGCCGGTCGGTTTTCGCATCCGCCAGCAGCTTGACGAACCCGTCGGTCTCGCCGGTCGTGCGCGAACGGCTGTTCGCCATGAACGGAAACTTGCCGATGCGATATTCGATGCCGGCTTCCTTGAGCTGTTCCTCGGTGCGGCCGACCGATGCGACTTCCGGCCAGGTGAAGACGATGCCCGGCACGGTTTCGTAATTGACGTGCCCGGCCTGACCGGCGAGCCGCTCGATCAGCGCCACGCCTTCGTCCATCGCCTTGTGCGCGAGCATCGGGCCCGCAATCACGTCGCCGATCGCATAGATACCTTCGACATTGGTGCGGTAATGCGCGTCGGTCTTGATCCGACCCTTGTCGTCGAGCGCGACGCCGGCCGCTTCGAGGCCAAGCCCTTCGGTGAAAGGCCGCCGCCCGACCGCGACCAGCACACAATCGGCCAGCAACGCCTCCGCCGCACCGCCCGCCGCCGGCTCGAGCGTGAGCGAAACGCTTTCACTCGACGACGAAGCCTCCGTCACTTTCGTGCCGAGGCGGAATTTCATGCCCTGGCGCTCGAGGATGCGCTGGAACTGTTTGGCGATCTCCTTGTCCATGCCGGGCAGGATGCGGTCGAGATATTCGACGACCGTCACCTTTGAACCGAGACGGCGCCAGACCGAACCCATTTCGAGCCCGATATAGCCGGCGCCGATCACCACAAGATGCGCCGGCACAGTCGGCAAGATCAGCGCGCCGGTCGAGGAGACGATCCGCTTTTCGTCGATCGTAATGCCCGGCAGCGAGCTCGGCTCGGAGCCGGTCGCGATCACGATCGAGGTCGCTTCGAGGCCGGTCGCACCGCCATCGGCGAGCGCGACATCGACCCGGCCGCCACCGCCGAGCCGTCCGCTGCCTTTCAGATAGTCGATCTTGTGCTTCTTGAAGAGCGATTCGATGCCCCTGGTGAGGCCGCCGACCACCTTGTCCTTGTGCGCGAGCATCGCCGCGAGATCGAGATCGACGCTGCCGATTTTGATGCCAAAGGGTGCGAGATGGTCCTTCGCTTCCTCGTAGCGTTCCGAGGCATGCAGCAGCGCCTTCGAGGGAATGCAGCCGACATTGAGGCAGGTGCCGCCGAGCGCGCCGCGCTTCTCGATGCAGGCGGTGCGCAGCCCAAGCTGCGCGGCACGGATCGCCGCCACATAGCCGGCCGGCCCGCCGCCGATGATCGCCACGTCGTATCGCTCCGCCATCCCGCCGCCCGCCTTCTGTCTGCTGCTTGTCTGCTGCCCTTGCCGGTGTCGCGCCCGCGATTACTCGCCGCGCGGGCGTACGAACAGCACGGCGCGTTCCTTGCGCTTGCCGAAACAGGCCATGCGATTGAAATCGGCGCGCGGCACCGGCCGATCGATCACGTCGGCCTCGCTCTGGCCCTTGTTCCGCGAAATCCACGGATCGTTGATATAGACGCGGTCGGGATCGAAGCCGGTCACCACGATCCAGTGCGGCGTGTGATCGCCGTGGATGATATGCGTGCTGACCAGCACAATCGGCAGCCAGCCGTCGCGAAACTTCGCTTCGATGTCGGCAAGACCGGGCCAGTCATAGACGACCGAAACGCCTTCGGCCTCGAGCTCGGCCAGGTCCATCCTGTGAACGATCTCGACCACCTCGCGCCGCTTTGGATGGCGCGCGCGATCGGCGAGAAACGCCTCGCGATGATTGATATGGATCTCGGTCTCCAGGCCGCGGCGGCGCGCCGCGAGCGCGAGGCCGAGCGGACTGCAGCCTGCAGGACCTTTGCCGCGCATGATGACCGAGTTCGCCTCGCGCCAGAGCCGGTATTCGAGCGGCCGCGTCATGCCGACATCGGGATCGAAGGCGTTCATCGCCATCATCAGCGCAGACGGGCCGCAGGTGAAATCCGTCGTCTGGTTCCAGTACGGCACGCGGCGTGCATTGGCGCGGCGTTCGGCACCGGACAAGCCGGCGGATCTGGCCGGCTGTTTGAAAACGGGTGCATCCATCGGCGCGGGCCTCACATGTCGAGCAGGATGCGCTGCGGATCCTCGATGCATTCCTTGAGGCGCACCAGGAACGTCACCGCTTCCCGTCCGTCGATCACGCGGTGATCGTAGGTCAAGGCGAGATACATCATCGGCCGGATCTCGACCTTGTCGTTAACGGCGATCGGCCGATCCTGGATCTTGTGCATACCGAGAATGCCCGATTGCGGCGGATTGAGAATCGGCGTCGACATCAGCGATCCGTACACGCCGCCGTTGGATATCGTGAAGGTGCCGCCGGTCAGGTCGTCGATCGAAAGCTTGCCCTCGCGCGCCTTGCGGCCGAGTTCAGACAGATTGGCTTCGATTTCGGCCATGTTGCGGCGGTCGCAATCGCGCAGCACCGGCACGACCAGGCCCTGCTCGGTGCCGACCGCGACGCCGATATCGTAATAGTTTTTATAGACGATATCCTCGCCGTCGATCTCGGCATTGACCGCGGGAATCTCCTTCAGGGCGACGATCGCCGCCTTCACGAAGAAGGACATGAAGCCGAGCTTGACGCCGTGCTTCTTCTCGAAGATGTCGCGATATTGTTTGCGCACGGCGATGACCGCGCTCATGTCGGCCTCGTTGAAGGTCGTGAGCATGGCCGCGGTGTTCTGCGACTGCTTGAGGCGTTCGGCGATGCGTTTCCGGAGGCGCGTCATGCGCACGCGCTCCTCGCGCGGCGGCGCGGCAAGATCGTCACGGGCATCGTCTCGGGCGTCGCCCCGGGCGTCGCCCCGGGCGTCACCCCGGGCCTCGCCTCTCGGTGCGGCGCGAGGCTCAGCGCGCGGCGCGGGCGATGGTGCGGGTGGGGGCGGCGCCGGCGGCGCGGCAGAAATCGAGGCAATGCTGCGCGGCTCGAGCTCGACCGCGCCGGGCTGTTCGGCCGGCGCGTTCCTTGCATCCGACGAGGGTTCGCCGGCGCCCTTCTTCACTTCCTTGCCGATATAGTCGAGCACGTCGCCCTTGGTGATGCGCCCGTCGGGACCGCTGCCCGCGATCTCGCCGGCGGCGACCGCGTTCTCTTCCATCAGCTTGCGCACGGAAGGCGAGAGAGCGCCCTGCGCCGCCGCCTCGACGCCGGTCGCGCGTTCGCCTTCCGGCGGTGCACCGGCACTGTGCCGATCGCCCATGGTCGGACGCGCCTGCGCGCGCTGCTCGTCGGAAATCCGGCGGGTAAGATCCGGCACCGGGCCCGAGGCGCCGACCGCCGGTTGCGGGCTGTCGGTTTTCACCGGTTCTGATCTGGCGGGTTCCGCTTTTTGGGCATCGGCTTTTTGCGGGGTCCGGGCGGGCGCGGTTTCGCCGCCCTCGGCGACGCGCCCGATGACGGCGCCGACCTCGACCGTGGCGCCCTCCTCGGCGGTAATCTCCGCGAGACGCCCCGCGACCGGTGCGTTCACCTCGAGCGTCACCTTGTCGGTCTCGAGTTCGAGCAGCATCTCGTCCTGCGCGACGCTGTCGCCGACCTTCTTCACCCATTTGGCAACCGTCGCCTCGGTGATCGATTCGCCGAGCTGCGGCACCACGATGTCTTTCGCCATCGTTACGTTCCCTCTAATCCGCGCTCAAAGCCTGGTCGGCCAGAAGCGCCTGTTCGCGCAGATGGCGCTTGAGCAGACCCGTCGCCGGCGAGGCGGCGGCGGGACGCCCGACATAGCGCGGTTTGCCGGCGGCATGACCGAGTTCGCCGAGGACCGTCTCGATTTCCGGCAACACGAAGAACGCGGCACCCATGTTCCTCGGTTCCTCCTGGCACCACACGATTTCGGCCTGCGGGAAGCGCGCCAGCTCCGCCTTCAGCGCCTTGTGCGGGAACGGATAGAGCTGTTCGAGACGCAGGAAGAACACATCCTTGATCCCGCGCTTGGCACGTTCCTCATAGAGATCGTAATAGACCTTGCCGGAGCAGAGCACAACGCGGCGGACCTCCGCATCCGCACAGAGCTTCACGTCGTCGTACATCACGCGATGAAACGACGTGCCCGGCCCCATGTCCTGCAGACGCGACACGCAGAGTTTGTGCCGCAGCAGCGATTTCGGCGTCATCACGATCAGCGGCTTGCGGAAATTGCGGTGCATCTGCCGGCGAATCGCGTGAAAGTAATTGGCCGGCGTGGTGCAGTTCACCACCTGCATATTATCTTCGCCGGAGAGCTGGAGGAACCGTTCGAGCCGGGCCGAACTATGCTCGGGTCCCTGGCCCTCATAGCCGTGCGGCAGCAGCATGACCAGACCCGACATGCGCAGCCACTTGCTTTCGCCCGACGCGATGAACTGATCGATGATAACCTGCGCACCGTTCACGAAATCGCCGAACTGCGCTTCCCAGACGACGAGGCCGCGCGGCTCGGCCAGCGAATAGCCGTATTCGAAGCCGAGCACGCCCGCTTCCGAGAGCGGGCTGTCGATCACTTCGATGAGGGCCTGGCCCTTGCGCACCGCATTGAGCGGCACGTATTCGTCGCGCGTATCCTGATCGATCAGGACGGCATGGCGCTGGCTGAAGGTGCCGCGCCCGCAATCCTGACCCGAGAGCCGGACCTTGCAGCCCTCGAGCAGCAGGCTGCCGAAGGCCAGCGACTCGGCCGTGGACCAGTCGAGGTCGTTGCCGCTTTCCAGCCGTTCGCGCTTATTCTCGAGAATGCGCAGCAGGCGCCGGTGTGCGGCGAAGCCCTCGGGAACCGACGTCAGCGCGCGACCGATCTCGCGCAATGTCTCCGGCGCGACCGCCGTCTCGCCGCGCCGATCGTCGCCGGTCGCAACCGCGAGCCCCGCCCAGGCGCCTTCGAGCCAGTCGGCCTTGTTCGGCTTGTAGCCGGTCGCGGTCTCGAACGCCTCCTCGAGTTTCGCCTGGAACCCGGTCGCCATATGGTCGGCGTCCTCGCGCGAGAGGATGCCCTTCTCGATCAGCCGTTCGGCATAGAGAGCGCGCGTCGTCGGATGCTCCGCGATGCGGCGATACATCAGCGGCTGGGTGAAGGACGGCTCGTCGCCCTCGTTATGACCGTGCCGGCGATAGCAGAACATGTCGATGACGACGTCCCGCTTGAACTCCTGACGGTATTCCATCGCGATGCGCGCGACATGGACGCTCGCTTCCGGATCGTCGCCGTTGACGTGGAAGATCGGCGCCTGAATCACCTTGGCAACTTCCGAACAATAGGGACCCGAGCGCGATTTGACCGGGTCGGTGGTAAATCCGATCTGGTTGTTGATGATGAAATGGATCGTGCCGCCGGTTCGATAGCCCTTGAGGTCCGAAAGATCGAGCGTTTCGGCGACCAGGCCCTGGCCGGCGAACGCGGCATCGCCGTGCAGCAGGATCGCCATCGTCTGGTTACGATCGAGATCGCCCTTCTGCGCCTGCTTGGCGCGCACCTTGCCGAGCACGACGGTATTGACCGCTTCGAGATGCGAGGGGTTGGCGGTGAGCGAGAGATGCACGCGCCGCCCGTCGAATTCGCGGTCCGACGAGGTGCCGAGATGGTATTTGACGTCGGCCGAACCCTGCACGTCCTCGGGATTGGCCGGGTTGCCCTGGAACTCGGAAAAAATCGCCGCAAACGGCTTGCCGAGCACGTTGGCCAGCACGTTGAGCCGGCCGCGATGGGCCATGCCCATCACGACTTCGGTGACGCCGAGCTGGCTGCCGCGCTTGAGGATCTGTTCGAGCGCCGGGATTGTCGTTTCGGCGCCCTCGATGCCAAATCTTTTGGTGCCGGTATATTTCTTGTCGAGAAACCGCTCGAACGCCTCGGCATGGGTGAGCCGCTCGAGAATCGCGCGCTTGCCCTTCTCGGTGAACTGCGTGTGATTGCGGATGCTCTCGATGCGCTCCTGGATCCACGCCTTCTGCGCCGGATCCTGGATATGCATGAATTCGATGCCGATCTTGCCGCAATAGGTCTCGCGCACGATCTGCACGATCTGGCGCAGCGAGGCATATTGAAAGCCAAGCACGCCATCGAGAAAGATCGGCCGGTCCATGTCGGCTTCGGTGAAGCCGTAGCTGGTCGGATCGAGCTCGGGATGCCTGTCTCGCGGCTTCAGTTGCAGCGGGTCGAGATTGGCCTCGAGATGGCCGCGCACGCGATAGGCGCGAATCAGCATCAGGGCTCGAACGGAATCCTTCGCAGCCGCCCGAACCTCGTCGATGCCGACCGCGCGCAACGCCGGCTCGACCCGCGACGATCCGATCGACGGCGCCTCGTCGATCATTATCTCCATGCCGCCATCACCGCCGTCGCTGTCGCGCCGGGTCCAGCTCGCGCCCTGCATGTCGTCGAGAACCGTGCGGCTGTCGTCCTTGAGGCCGGCGAAGAATTCGCGCCAGCTCGCCTCGACCGATGCGGGATCGGTTACATAGCGGGCATAGAGATCGGCAATGAATTCGGCGTTCGGACCGGACAGGAAGGAAAGTTCGTCGCGCTCCATCGTCTGATGATGCTCCTCGTTGGCGACCCGGGTTGGCCCCGCACGGGCCCCGGTCATTCGGCGGGCGGCGGGGGCAGACCCGGCACCGTCGAAATCTTAGCCCTTCATCGCCCCCAACATGGTATCGCCGAGCCGTGCCGGCGAGTCCGAAACCCGGATTCCCGCCGATTTCAGGGCTTCGATCTTGTCGCCCGCCCCGCCTTTGCCGCCGGCGATGATCGCCCCGGCATGGCCCATACGCCGCCCGGGCGGGGCCGAAACACCCGCCACGAACCCGACGATGGGTTTCTTCGTGCGAGCGCTGCGGACGAAATCCGCCGCCTCTTCCTCGGCGCTGCCGCCGATCTCGCCGATCATGATGACGCCTTCGGTTTCGGGATCGGCGAGGAACAGTTCGAGACAGTCGATGAAATTGGTGCCGTTCACCGGATCGCCGCCGATGCCGATGCAGGTCGTCTGGCCGAGCCCGACCGCGGTTGTCTGCGCGACGGCTTCGTAGGTCAACGTGCCCGAGCGCGAGACGATGCCGATGCGGCCGCGCTTGTGGATATGGCCCGGCATGATCCCGATCTTGCATTCGCCGGGCGTGATCACGCCCGGACAGTTGGGTCCGACCAGCCGCGTCGCACTGCCATCCAGCGCACGCTTGACCCGCACCATGTCGAGCACCGGTATGCCCTCGGTGATGCAGACGACGAGTTTCACGTCCGCCGCGACCGCCTCGAGGATCGCATCGGCGGCAAAGGCCGGCGGCACATAGATCGCGCTCGCATCGGCCCCGGTATCGGTGACCGCCTCGGCGACGGTATCGAAGACCGGCAGGTCGAGATGCTTCGTGCCGCCTTTGCCCGGCGTCACGCCGCCGACCATCCGCGTCCCGTACTTGATCGCCTGTTCGGAATGGAACGTGCCCTGCGAGCCGGTGAAGCCCTGACAGATGACGCGCGTCGAGCGATCGACCAGCACTGCCATCAGGCCGCTCCCCCGCCCGTCTGTTTCACGCCTGTTTGTTTCACGCCCGCCTGGTTCACGGCCGCCTGTTTCACGGCCGCCTGTTTCACGGCCGCAACCGCCTTCTCGGCGGCGTCGGCAAGATCGGATGCGGAGAGAATGGGCAGGCCCGACTCGGCGAGGATCTTCTTGCCGAGTTCGACATTGGTGCCTTCGAGCCGGACCACCAGCGGCGCATCGAGGCTGAGTTCGCGCGCCGCCGCGACCACGCCCTCGGCGATGATGTCGCAGCGCATGATGCCGCCGAAAATATTGACCAGGATCGTCTTCACGTTGGGATCGGTGAGGATGATCTTGAACGCGGCCGTTACCCGTTCCCTGGTCGCGCCGCCGCCGACATCGAGAAAGTTCGCCGGCTCCCCGCCATAGAGCTTGATGATGTCCATCGTCGCCATCGCGAGCCCGGCGCCGTTCACCATGCAGCCGATATTGCCGTCGAGCTTTACATAGTTGAGTTCGTTGCGGGCCGCTTCGCGCTCGGCCGGATCTTCCTCGTCCTCGTCGCGCAGCGCGGCCACATCCTTGTGACGGTAGAGCGCGTTGTCGTCGAAATTGATCTTGGCATCGAGCGCCACCACGTCGCCCGATCCGGTGATCATCAGCGGATTGAGTTCGATGACCGAGGCATCGAGATCGACGAAGGCCCGGTAGATCGCTTCGATGAACCGGACCGCCTTCTTGACCTGATCGCCCTCCAGGCCCAGCCCGTAGGCGATGCGGCGCGCGTGATGCGGCATCAGCCCCGTCGTCGGGTCGATCGTCACCTTCAGGATCTTCTCCGGCTGGTGCGCCGCGACCTCCTCGATCTCGACGCCGCCCTCCTGGGAGGCGATGCAGGTGACGCGGCCGGTCGCCCGGTCGATCAGCAGGCCGAGATAGAGCTCGCGGGCGATATCGCAGCCCTCTTCGACATAGAGGCGACCGACGACCCGGCCCTGCGGGCCGGTCTGTTTGGTGACCAGGGTCTTGCCGAGCAGGTCGGCGGCGATCGCGCGGACCTCGTCGAACGAGCGGGCGAGCTTGACGCCGCCCGCCTTGCCCCGCCCGCCGGCATGGATCTGGGCCTTGACCACCCAGACGCTGCCGCCCAGCTTTTTCGCGGCGTCAACCGCCTCGTCGACGGTGAATGCGGGGTAACCGCGCGGAACGGCGACGCCGAAGCGGGCGAGGAGTTCCTTCGCCTGATACTCGTGAATATTCATGAACGGGCTTGCGCAATCATGAAGGTGCGGCGGCGGGCGGGCCTCCGCGAACGGAGGCAATGCCTCAATCTAACATCTTAAAGCACGGGTTCAAGCACGCCCCCACGATAATCCGTGCTGTGACCCACCCGCCGCCGACGCAAGCCGTATATCGCATCAGCGCGCCGCCCTCGCAATCGTCGCCACCCGAAGGCGGCGTCTATACGGAGCAGCGCGCTGAAAGGCGATCAGTCGTCCGTTTCTTACTTCTTGCGACGGGTACGCGGCCGCGGCTTCGCCTTGGCAGCTGCCGGCGCCGGAGCCTTCTTGGCCCGACGCTTCGTCCGACGCTTGGTCTTGCGCTTGGCTTTCGCCTTGGTCTTGCGCTTCGCCTTGCGCTTTGTCTTGCGCTTGGTCTTGCGCTTCGTCTTCGCCTTGGTCTTCCGCTTGGCGGTCTTCCGCTTCGCGGTCTTCCGCTTGGCCGACTTGCGCTTGGCCTTCGCTTTGGACTTCGCCTTCCGCTTCGGTGCCGCACGCTTCGCGGCGGCCCGAGCAGTCCGCTTCCGAGTCCGTTTCATCGCTTATCTCCTCTCTGAATTTTCCTCACCGTATCGATGAGGCCCCTAACGGCCGAGACCGACTTATCGAACATGGCCCGTTCGGGCTTGTTCAAATCGATTTCGACCACTCTCTCCACGCCGCCTGCACCGATGACGACCGGCACGCCGACATAGAGCCCCTTAACCCCGTACTCCCCGTTGAGCCAGGCAGCACAGGGTAACACGCGTTTCTTGTCCTTTAAAAAGGATTCAGCCATCGAGATCGCTGCCGCAGCGGGCGCGTAGAAGGCGGAACCCGTTTTGAGGAGGCCGACGATCTCCGCACCGCCATCGCGTGTGCGTTGCACAATGGCATCGAGCTTCTTGCTCGTGAGCCAGCCCTTCTTGACCAGGTCGGGCAGCGGTATGCCGGCAACCGTCGAGTAGCGGACCAGCGGCACCATCGTGTCGCCATGGCCGCCGAGCACGAAGGCGGAAACGTCTTCGACCGAGACCTGCATCGCCTCGGCGAGGAAATAGCGGAAGCGGGCGCTGTCGAGGACGCCGGCCATGCCGACGACCCTGGCATGCGGCAGGCCGCTGGCCTCGCGCATCACCCAGACCATCGCATCGAGCGGGTTGGTGACAACGATCACGAAGGCCTTGGGACAATGCTTCTTGATAGCGGCGCCGACCTTGGCAACGACATCGGCATTCGCGCCGAGCAGGTCGTCGCGGCTCATGCCGGGCTTGCGCGGAAAGCCGGCAGTGACGATCACCACATCGGCGCCCCGGATTGCCCGATAGTCGTTCGCGCCGGCAACGACCGCATCGAAACCCTCGACGGGCGATGCCTGGACGATGTCGAGCGCCTTGCCCTGTGGCAGGCCATCGGCGATGTCGAACATGACGATGTCGCCAAGGTCTTTAAGACCGGCGAGCAGCGCCAGCGTGCCGCCGATATTTCCTGCACCGATCAGGGCGATCTTCTTACGCGCCATCCCCAATTCGATCCGCCGTTTCGGCCCCTTGATGTGCGCCAGTACGGTCACATGCCGACTGTCGTTCGACGGCCGCGCAGCGTGTTGGAACCCGAGCGCGGCCTACTAGGTCTAGTGTTACTACTCCTTTTCAACCCCCAGAGCAAGTGTGCGGATAATAAAATGTCAAGAACTATCGTCGGTGCAGCCGGGCGAGATAGTCGGCCGAGCGCATTTCGATCAGCCGCGAGGCCGTACGCCGGAAGGGAAGCGCAACCTCGCGCGCCCGGCAGAGCGCGTCCGGTTCGGCTGTGGCGCTGACAATCAGAAGCAACTTCCGTTCGTAGAGCGCATCGATCAGGGCCATGAAACGCAGCGCTTCGTCGATGTCGTCGTCGCCCATGACCGGCACGTTTTCGAGCAGCAGCGTATGGAAATGAGTGGCCAGCGCCAGGTAATCGGGGGCACCGAGATTGCGCGCGCAGAGCGCATCGAAACCGAACCAGGCGACGCCTTCGGCGGCGCGGGGCACCGTCAATGTCCGCCCTTCGAGTTCGATCGAGACCGGCTGCGCCGGCGCGCGATCGGTCAGGAGCGCAAAGAATTCCCGCAACCGGACGGCCGCCCGTTCGTCGGCCGGCACGAAATAAACCGGCTGGCCGGCGACGCGAATCCGGCGCCAGTCGGTGCCCGACCCGAGATCGACCAGGTCGAGTCGCGCCTCGATCAGCGCGATGAACGGCACGAACCGTTCGCGCTGCAGTCCGCCCTCGTAGAGCCGCTGCGGCGGCCCGTTCGAGGTCGCGACGATGACGATGCCCTGGCCGAGCAGCGCCTCGAACAGCCGGCCGAGCAGCATCGCATCGGCGATGTTGGTGACCTGGAATTCGTCGAAGCAGAGCAGGACCGCATCCTCGGCAAGGGCCGCTGCCACCGCGCGCAGCGGATCGCTTCGGCCGCTGCGGCGGCCCGCGTGCAGGCGCCTGTGCACCTCCTGCATGAACGAAAGGAAATGGACGCGTCGCTTGGCTGCGACCGGTGCGCCGGCGAAAAACAGGTCCATCAGCATGGATTTGCCGCGACCGACATCGCCGACGAGATAGACGCCGCGCGGCGATCTGCCGGCCTCGGCCTTCGGGTCGCGACCGAACAGCCGGCCCAGAATTCCGTTGCGGCCGCGCGCCGGCACATAGCCGATCAGCGCCTCGTGCAGCGATTGCAGCCGTTCGACCGCCTCGGCCTGCGCTTCATCCGGCTCGATGCGCCCGGCGGCGATGCGTGCCGCATAGGCCGCGCGGGGGCCATCGGCAACGCTGGCGGCAGCTTCGGTCGGCCGATCGTTCATCGCGTTCCCGGCTTTTTCATTCCCGCCCGCAGCGATAGCATGAACCCCGCGTAGTATAGACGCCGCAAAACAAGAGAGCAGCCCGAACGAGGAGAGCGATCATGGACGACGATGTCTTCAATATGGGCCTGCGCCAGTTCCTGAAGCAGGTCGGCGTGACCTCGCAGCGCGCGCTCGAAGAGGCCGTGCGACAGGCTGAGGACGACGGCAAGCTGGCCGGTCAGACGAAGATACGCGCGCGGATGGTGCTGACGGTCGACGGGGTCGGCCTCAACCATGTCGTCGAGGACGATATCAAGCTGGGGTGAGGGGGTTCGATGGGATGGTGGTGTAAAGATCGTCAACGCCCTCATGGTGAGCTGGTCGAACCATGAGGGCCCATCCTTCGACGAGCTCAGGATGAGGCAACATGAAAGCCGCACGCCTAGCGCCGCCCGCCTAGCGCCGCACGACCATCAGCTTCTTGATCTCGGCGATCGCCTTCGCCGGATTGAGGTTCTTCGGGCAGGTCTTGGTGCAGTTCATGATGGTGTGGCAGCGATAGAGCCGGAACGGATCTTCGAGCCCGTCGAGGCGCTCGCCGGTATGTTCGTCGCGGCTGTCGGCGATCCAGCGATAGGCCTGCAGAAGGATCGCCGGCCCGAGATAGCGGTCGTCGTTCCACCAATAGCTCGGGCACGCCGTCTGGCAGCAGAAGCAGAGGATGCATTCCCAGAGCCCGTCGAGCTTCGCGCGCTCGCCGGGCGATTGCAGCCGCTCGCGCGCCGGCGGCGGCGTCTCGGTCTTGAGCCAGGGCTCGATCGAGGCAAGCTGGGCATAGGCGGTGTTGAGATCGGGCACCAGATCCTTCACGACCGGCCGGTGCGGCAGCGGATAGATGCGCACCTCGCCTTTCACCGCGCGGGTATGGAGCGTGCAGGCGAGCGTGTTGGTGCCGTCGATGTTCATCGCGCAGGAGCCACAGACCCCCTCGCGGCAGGAGCGCCGGAAGGTCAGCGTCGCGTCGATCTCGTTCTTGATCTTGATGAGGGCGTCGAGAACCATCGGGCCGCATTGCGCGAGATCGACCTCGTAGCTGTCGATGCGCGGGTTCTCGCCGGTGTCCGGATCCCAGCGGTAGATCTTGAAGACCCGCACATCCGTCGCGCCCGCTTCGGCGGGAAAACGTTTGCCGGGTTTTACCTTGGAATTGGCGGGGAGCGTGAGCTGGGCCATTACAATCTTCCCGATAGGAGCGATGCCTCATCCTTCGACAGGCTCAGGATGAGGCCCGTGAGACCGGCGATCTCTCCATCGCCCTCATGGTGAGCCCCTGAATTCGTCGAAGGGCGAACCATGAGGGGGTCGTACGGAGTCCAACCGATCAGACTTGGCTGCTCGATCATCAGTAAACCCGTTTCTTCGGCGGGAAGGACTGCACGTCGTTCGAGAGTGGATTGAGATGCACCGGGCGGTATTCGATCGGCATATTGCCCTGCTCGTCGAGCCGCACGACCGTGTGCTTGAGCCAGTTGTCGTCGTTGCGCTCGGGATGATCCTCGCGGGCATGCGCGCCGCGCGTTTCGGTGCGGTTGCGCGCCGATTCGAGCGTGACCATCGCCTGCGCCATCAGATTGTCGAGCTCGAGCGTCTCGACCAGGTCGGAGTTCCAGATCATCGACCGGTCCGTGACCTTGAGATCGGCGCGCTGCGCCCAGAGCGCCTTGAGCCGTTTCATGCCGCCATCGAGCGTCTCCTGGGTGCGGAAGACGGCGCAGTCGACCTGCATCAGCTTCTGCATCTCGAGCCGCAGCGCCGCCGTGGTCGTGCCGCCGCTCGCATGGCGCAGCCGGTCGAGCCGCGCCAACGCCGGTTCCGCCGCATCCTTCGGCAGCGCCCGCAGCGTCTCGCCCGGCTGGACGAGTTCCGCCGCGCGAATGGCCGCGGCCCGGCCGAACACCACGAGATCGAGCAGCGAGTTGGAGCCGAGCCGGTTGGCGCCGTGCACCGAAACGCAGGCCGCCTCCCCGATCGCCATCAGCCCCGGCACCACCGCATCGGGATCGCCGTTCTTCGGTGCGACCACCTCGCCGCGATGGTTGGTCGGAATGCCGCCCATATTGTAGTGGCAGGTCGGCAGGACCGGGATCGGCTCGCGCGTCACCTCGACGCCGGCAAAAATCTTCGCCGTCTCGGAAATGCCCGGCAGCCGCTCGTGCAGCACCGTCGGATCGAGATGCTCGAGATGCAGGTGGATATGGTCCTTGAGCGGGCCGCAGCCGCGCCCCTCGCGAATCTCGATCGTCATCGCGCGGCTCACCACGTCGCGCGAGGCGAGATCCTTCGCGTGCGGCGCATAGCGTTCCATGAAGCGCTCGCCGGTCGAATTCGTCAGATAGCCGCCCTCGCCGCGCGCACCCTCGGTGATCAGGCAGCCGGCCGAATAGATGCCGGTCGGATGGAACTGGACGAATTCCATGTCCTGCAGCGGCAGGCCGGCACGCAGCAGCATCGCATTGCCGTCGCCGGTGCAGGTATGGGCCGAGGTGCAGGAGAAATAAACCCGCCCGTAGCCGCCGGTCGCCATCACCACGAGATGCGCGTTGAAACGGTGGATCGTGCCGTCCTCGAGATTCCACGCGATCACGCCGCGGCAATGCCCGGCCTCGTCCATGATCAGGTCGATCGCAAAATACTCGACGAAAAACTCGGCGCGATGCTTCAGCGCCTGCTGATAGAGCGTGTGCAGGATGGCGTGCCCGGTGCGATCGGCGGCCGCACAGGTGCGCTGTGCGATGCCCTCGCCGAACTTCGTCGTCATGCCGCCGAACGGCCGCTGATAGATCTTGCCTTCCTCGGTGCGACTGAACGGCACGCCGTAATGTTCGAGCTCGATGATCGCCGGGATCGCCTCGCGCACCATATATTCGATCGCATCCTGGTCGCCGAGCCAGTCGGAACCTTTGACCGTGTCGTACATATGCCAGCGCCAGTCGTCCTCGCCCATATTGCCGAGCGCGGCGGCGATGCCGCCCTGGGCGGCGACGGTGTGGCTGCGCGTCGGGAACACCTTGGTGATGCATGCAGTGCGCAGACCCTTTTGCGCCATGCCGAAGGTCGCGCGCAGACCAGCACCACCGGCACCGATCACCACCACATCGTATTCGTGATCGACGATCCGGTAGGCATCGCCGTTCAAGTGCGGGGCGCTGTTCAGGGCCATGACCGGTTCAGCCTCCGAACGCGATGGTGAGGAGCGCGATCGCGCCGGCCAGCATCAGGGCGACGCAGCCGAACTTGACCAGCAGGATGAGCGCGAGGCGCAGCCCCTCGCGATGCACATAATCCTCGATCACCACCTGCATGCCGAGGGCGAGATGCCAGAACCCGGCGCCGAGCAGGATAAGGAAGAGGCCGAGCGTGACCGGGCCGCCGAGCCAGGCCGTGACCGTCGCATGATCGGCGCCGGCATGCGCGACCAGCCCGATCAGGAACCAGATCACCAGCGGCACCAGGGCGATCGCCGTGACGCGCTGCAGCCACCAATGCTGCACGCCTTCTTTGGCGGAACCGAGACCGCGCACCCGGCCGAGCTCGCTGCGCAACGCCCGCATCAGATGCCGCCCTGCGCGGCATAGCCGGCAATCCAGATCGCGACGGTGAGGATGAATGTGCCGGCGACGACCAGCCTGCCCGAGAGATAGACCGCATCGAGTTCGAGCCCGCGACCGGTATCCCAGACCAGATGCCGGATCCCGTTCAGCAGATGATAGACGACGCAAAGGGTGAAACCGAACAGCAACAGCCGGCCGAGGATCGAGCCGGCCAGCGCCTGCGCGCAGGCGAAGGCATCGCCGCCACAGGCCGCCGCGACCAGCCACAGCACCAGCGCGACCGCGCCGCCACCGAGCACGATTCCGGTGAGGCGATGCAGGATCGAGAGCATGGAGGTGAGCTGCGGGCGATAGATCTGCAGATGCGGCGAGAGCGGTCGAACCGAGAGCTGCGGCTTCGATACCACCGGATCCGACGGACGAATGCGTTCGTCCCCGTTCCGGTTTTCGGCGCCCCGGTCGTCCGTGCCCATAATCCCCGCCGGCAACTGTGATTCTCGTATCGGGCTGATTTAAGCCCCACCCCTACCTTAGTCAACGCGCGTGCTGCAGCGCAAACAAACTGTCCGCGCCCGATCCGGTTGTGGATGAATCGGTGGAAAATGGCTGCGCGGTTTGTGCAAGACGGGCCCGGTTTTGCACAGGAAAATCCATCGCGATCCCGAAAGGCGATTGCCGCTCCGACGAAATGCACTCAAGCTTTCGACAGCACGCGAAAGCGTCGGCCGGCGGTCTGCGCCGGCCCCCGATATCGGCGGCAACCTCCGTTCCCGCCGACACCCGGGGCGATGCAGGCAACGGCCGCGAACCGGATCGACGGCGGCAACGCCGGCGAACTGGATCGGTGCCGGAACGCATGCCGTTCTGCGGCAGGCGAACCGGGATGGATGAGCGGGCCGTTCCTGGCGATGCCTGCGGGCAAAGCGGATCAGCCACGCCGGTTGCATCGATGTTTCTCCTGCGCGAAACGCCGATGCGAAAGAGGGATAGCGCCGACCGCTTGCGGCCCGGCCGCTATCGTTCGAAGCGTATCGTCGGGACCTGCGATTTCGGTCGCGGTCGGGACGATGCCGCCGGAGGCCGGTCGGGATCGTGCCGCTGATCTGTCGGGAGGCTGTGGACCCTTCGCGGGGTCCGTCCGTCATGCCCTTCGCGGGCGCCACGAGAACGGCCAACGCGGCAACGCGAGCGGCCGTTCGGACGGTGCCGCAAGGCCGACGATCGCAGCAGCCCTGCCGCTTTTTCGTGCCGGAGCCGGTCGCAAGCGGCTTCCGGAGAGGCGTCGGGAGCATCCTTTTCGGGATGCGTTGCGCGAGTTCTTCGGGCTCGGCGCACCCGACGCCTCTCTCATTACCACCCGGATTCGCGCCGGATCAACCGCATTTTGGGGAATTGAACGTCGCAACCCACAAGATGCGGCGTTGCGCGGCGCTCACACCCGTCGCGGCATCAACACCCAGTAATCGAGATCGAGCACGACCGACGGATCGGGCTCGCCGCTCAAATCGGCACCCGGGAAATCGGCAGCGCTACGGTTCTTGCAGGCGACAGTGCGCAACCGAAGCGCACCGAGATCGTCGCGTCCGCCATTCGCGACGCGATCGAGCACCTCGCTCCAGGCATAGATCGTGTCACCGGCGAAACTCGGATTGATGTGCCGGCCGCCGTTGATCGCGGCGATATGGAAGGCGGCGCCGAGACCGTTGGCGCTGAGCGCGCGCGCCAGCGACACGATATGGCCGCCATAGACGATGCGCCGGCCGAAGCGGCCGCCCGCTTCGACATGCTGGTTGAAATGGACGCGCGCGTTGTTCTGATAGAGCCGCGTCGCGATCATGTGGCAGGATTCTTCGATCGTCATGCCGTCGACATGATCGATGCGTTCGCCCTTTTCGTAATCCTCCCAGCGATGGCGCGTGCCCGCCAGCGCATCGTCCCAGCCGGCAAGGTCGAGGCCTTCGGGCACCAGAAGACTGTCGGCCGGCACGAACGACGGCAGCGCAGGCACGACCGGCCCCGGCGCCGGTCCAAGGGTCGACGATGTGCGGTCGCGCTTCTTCACCAGCACCCAGCGCACATAATCGAGCACGTCCTCGCCGAGCTGGTTGGTGCCGGTCGAGCGCACATAGACGATGCCGGTTTCGCCGTTCGAGGTTTCCTTGACGCCGATCACCTCGGAGACGGTCGAGAGCGTGTCGCCGGGATAGACCGGCACGCCGAAACGGCAATCGGCATAGCCGAGATTCGCGATCGCGTTGAGCGAGATGTCCGGCACGGTGCGCCCGAACACGATATGGAACACCAGCATGTCGTCGACCGGCGCCTGCGCATAGCCGAGCGCCTGGGCAAACGGATCCGACGAATGAAGTGCGAAGCGCGATCCGGTCAGCGCAATGTAGAGCGCGACCTCGCCTTCGCCGATCGTGCGCGGCACCGCATGGACGATCCGTTCGCCGGGACGGAAATCCTCGAAGAAGCGCCCGGGATCGGTCTTGCCGCTCATTGCGCCGCCTGAATTCGTTCGCGCTCGGCGCTTTCCTTCTTGGCGATCGTATCGGCCAGCTCGACGATGCGGCGCGCATTCAGCACGTGCAGATTCTCGATCAGCTTGCCGTCGACGACGACGATGCCCTTGCCCTGGCGCGCGGCCTCGGCATGCGCTGCGATGATGCGGCGCGACCATTCGATCTCGGCCGGCTGCGGCGCGAAGATGCGGTTCGCGGGCTCGATCGTCTTGGGATGGATCAGCGTCTTGCCGTCGAAGCCGAGATCGCGGCCCTGCTCGCAGGCGAGCGCGAAACCTTCGACATCCTCGAGATCGAGATGCACACCGTCGAGGATCGCGAGATTGAAGGCGCGCGCCGCAAGCAGACAGAGCCCGAGCGCGGTGATCATCGGCAGCCGGTCGCGCGTATGATGCGCATGCAGATCTTTCGCAAGATCGGACGTGCCCATCACGAAGCAGCGCACGCGCGGGCTCGCCCCGCCGATCGCCTCGGCGTTCAGCACCGCGCGCGGCGTTTCCATCATGCACCAGATCGAAAGCTCCGATGGCGCGTCGTTCGCCGCCATCACCATCTCGGACTGGCGCACCGATTCGACATTCTCGGTTTTCGGCAGCAGCAGCGCATCGGCGCCAGCCTTGCTGGCCGCGACCAGATCGGCATAGCCCCAGGGGGTGTTGAGACCGTTGACGCGGATCACGACCTCGCGCTCGCCGAAGCCACCTTCCTTGACGGCATCGCAGACCGCGTGGCGCGCCTCGCGCTTGGCGTCGGGCGCGACCGCGTCTTCGAGATCGAGGATGACGACATCGACGGGCAAATTGCGCGCCTTCTCGATTGCCCGCGCATTGGAGCCCGGCACATAGAGCGCCGAGCGGCGGGGCCAGTTGCCGCGATACATGGCCGAATCCCTCTTGGTCCTTGCTGCCGGTCCTTTGCCGGTTGCGTCGGTCCCGGGCCGCAATCCCGGGCGCCTTTTCCCCTCGGGCACCCGCCTGCGGGCGACCCGAAACTGGCGCGATCATAGGCAATCGGATCGGGCGTGCAACTTGCGGGGCCGACCGCGGCAGGCCGCGGCTCTGGCAACGGCGCGGCCGGCCGTGATTAGCTGAAGCCCATGACAGACCCCGGTTCCGCGCCCACCGCCACGAAGCAGCCCCGCCCGCCGGCCCTGCTCTCGATCCAGTCGCGCGTGGTCTATGGCCATGTCGGCAATGCGGCCGCCATGCCGGCTTTGCAGGGCCTCGGCATCGAATGCTGGCCGATCGACACGGTGATGCTCTCGAGCCATCTCGGCTATCCGCAGGCCCGCGGCATGCGCCACACGCGCGAAACGCTGACCCCCCTGCTCGACGGGCTCGAGGCGATCGGCGCGCTCGCGGCATGCGATGGCGTGCTGAGCGGCTATCTCGGCGATGCCGGCAATGCGGAACTGGTCGCCGATGCGGTGGCGCGGGTGAAGCGGCACAACCTGGCTGCATTCTATGCGCTCGACCCGGTGATGGGCGAGCAGAGCGACGGGCTCTACGTTGCGGAAGCCGCCGCCGCTGCAATCCGCGATCGGCTGCTGCCGCTTGCCGACATCGTGCTGCCGAACCAGTTCGAACTCGGCTGGCTTGCCGGCATGGCATGCGACACAGTCGACGGGGCGATTGCGGCGGCCGATGTCCTGCGCTGGCAAAGCCCGCGCAATCTGACGGTCATCGCCACCGGCATCGAGACGGACGAGAGGACGCTCGCGACGCTCGCGGTCGCCACCGGCGGTGCGTGGCGTGTCGATGTCGAGCGAAAGCAGCTTATGGCGCACGGCACCGGCGACTATTTCGCGGCATCGCTGGTCGGCCGGATTGTGCTCGGCTCGGATCTGCCGGCCGCCCTTGCCGCCGCGATGGAAGATACCCAGGCAATCGTCGCCGCGACCGTTGCGGCCGGCCGGCAC
>JBBDWX010000184.1:0-3181 GCA_040902665.1 Dongiaceae bacterium | reverse complement strand
CTCGGCATCGTCCAGGCGGCGGGCGCGATGGAACTGCAATCCGAGTTCGAGTTGGCGGCGGACGGCGTCGAGCGATCGGTGGGTCGGCCGCGAACCTGCTTGCGGATGCAATCCGGCGATCGACGGCGGCTTCGGTCCTGGCGGCATGGCGCCAATCTAGCGGCAGGGCCGTGCTGCCGCCAACGCCGGGCAACACGAGGGGCCGCTTGTGGGAAACCGGGCCGAACCCTTAGATTGCCGCAGCCGCGACATAAGCCCGAAAACGGCGACAAAGGAACGCAACCGAATGCTCACCCCGCACGACGCGCTGATCTACACGATGGTTCTGGTTTCGGCCTCGGACCGGAACATGACCGACAAGGAGATGCACGCCATCGGCGATCTGGTCACCCACCTGCCTGCCTTCGCCGATTACGACCGCAACCTGCTGCCGAAGGCAGCGACGGCTTGCGCCGAGACGCTGCAGGGCAATGGCGGGCTCGACCGGGCCCTTGCCGAGATCGGAGAAGCGCTGCCGAAGAAACTGCGCGAAACGGCCTACCTGCTGGCCTGCGATATTGCCGCGGCCGATGGCAAGGTGAGCCAGGAAGAGGCGCGGCTGCTCGAAATGCTGCGCCACAAGCTCGAGATCGGCCGGCTGCCCGCCGCCGCCATCGAACGCGCGGCGCGCGCCCGCAGCCAGCGGGTCTGATCCTCCAGCCTTTCGTCCGAACGGCAACGCTCGGCGGGCTCTGTCGTCGATCATGGTCGGACGCTGCCGATTTCGCGCGTAAATCCGCGCGAATCGTGCATCGCTGCTCGCGCGTCAGGAAAAAAATCATGTAGAATGTGTGCGACGACCGCATCCGGCGGCCGCCGGGCGACGGAGCCGGTCGTCTGAAAGCGGAATCGGGTCGGGCGTTGCTGCAAAATCTCACCTTTGGTGCCGAGCACATCATTCTGCTGACGGGGGCGCTGCTGATCGTCAGCATCCTCGCAGGCGCGCTCTCTTCGCGCGTGGGCGCCCCGTTGCTGCTCGTCTTCCTCGTGCTCGGGATGCTGATCGGCGAGGAAGGCCCCGGCGGCATTCATTTCGACGATTTCGAAACCGCCTACCTGATCGGCAGTCTGGCGCTGGCGCTGATCCTGTTCGACGGCGGATTCCGCACGCCGATGTCGGCGCTCCGCCTCTCCTGGAAGCCGGCCAGTGTGCTGGCGACGGTCGGCGTGGTCGTGACCGCGGTGATCACCGGGCTGTTCGCGTTCTTCGTGTTCGATTACGGCTGGCTGTTCTCCTTCGCAATCGGTGCGGTTGTTGCCTCGACCGATGCGGCCGCCGTCTTCCTGCTGCTGCACCAGCACGGCATGGAACTGCGCCGCCGCGTCTCGACCACGCTCGAGGTCGAATCCGGCGTGAACGATCCGATGGCAATCTTTCTCACCATCGTGCTGGTGCAGGCGCTCACCATGGAGGGCGGGCTGAGCTTGGCCGAAGGCACACTCATCTTCGTCAAGCAGATGGGCCTGGGCGGGTTGTTCGGCGTTCTCGGCGGCATGCTGCTCGCCTGGGCGATCAACCGCCTCAAGCTCGCCTCCGGACTCTACCCGGTGTTCGTGGTCGCAGCAGCCCTGGTGATTTTCGGCGGCACGCAGACCCTCGACGGCAGCGGCTTCCTCGCGGTCTATCTGGCGGGCATCGTCGCCGGCAACCGGCGACTGCGCGCCTCGAAACTGATCCGGCGGTTCCACGACGGGATCGCCTGGATCAGCCAGATCACCATGTTCGTCATGCTGGGCCTGCTGGTCACGCCGACCCGGCTTTTGCCCGACGTCACCGAAGCGGCGGTCGTGGCCTTTGCACTGATCTTCGTCGCACGACCGATCGCGGTCGGCCTGTCGCTGCTGCCGTTCCGCTTTTCGTTGCGCGAAATGATATTCATTGCCTGGGTCGGCTTGCGCGGCGCGGTGCCGATCTTCCTCGCGATCATTCCGGTTCTGGGCGGCGTGCCGGGCGGGCTGGTGTTTTTCAACATCGCCTTTCTGGTCGTGCTCGCCTCGCTGGTGCTGCAGGGCTGGTCGATTCCCTGGGTCGCGCGCCTGCTTGGCGTGCAGGTGCCCTCGCGGCCCGAAGCGGAAGGAAGGCTCGACATCGATCTGCCGCAACAGTTCGATCGCGACGTGATCGGCTATCGGGTCGCCGCGGGCAGCCCGGCGGCAGAACGACCACTCGACGATCTCGAAATGCCGCGACGCGCGCGCATCCTGACGGTGCTGCGCGACAACACGGTAGTGCCGCGCGAAAAACTCACCGTACTCGAAGCGGGCGACGTGGTGCTGACGATTTGCCCGCCGGAAGAGGTGTTCCGGCTCGACCGGCAATTTACGCCACGCGGTCGCGACGGCCGCCTGCGCGAGGACGTTCGTCTCGCCGATTTCGTGTTCCCCGCCGATATCACGATGGGCTCGGTTGCCCATGAATACGGGTTGCCGGTCGCGGCGCGCGACCAGCCGCTCAAGCTCGGCGAATGGATGACGGCCCGGCTGGGCGCCGGCATATCGGTCGGCGATGCGTGCCGGCTGGGCGAATGCGCGTTGATCGTCGTGGACGTTGCCGAGAACAAGGTGCGCCAGGTCGGCCTGCGCCTCGAGGCCGGGGAAGAGGCCGAATTCGGCGAAGGCTTTTTCGAGCATCTGCGTCAGCTGCGCCACGAGGCCGACGCGACGCTGCGCCGGTTGCGCGATCGCCTCCCTGTGCGCCGGGCGCTGCCGCCGCCGCGCCGCGCAAACCCGGCGCCGGACGTCGACACCGATGCGGATATCGATCCGGGCGCCGGTTCGGGCATCGATCCGGGCGCCAGTCCGGACATCCGTCGCGAACCCTGAGCGCCGGATAAAAGCCACCGCTCCGGCAAAGGAAACGGGCCGCAAACGAAAAGGGCCGCACCCTTTCGGATGCGGCCCCTCGATAACGAGAAGGCTTAACGGTCGACCGGACCTTAGAAGTCCATGTCGCCCATGCCGCCCATGCCGCCCGGACCACCCGGTCCGCCACCGCCGGCCGCATCCTTCTTCGGACGCTCGGCCACCATCGCCTCGGTGGTGATCAGGAGACCGGCCACCGACGACGCATCCTGCAGCGCCGTACGGACGACCTTCACCGGATCGATGATGCCGGCCTTCACCAGGTCGGTGTACTCATCGT
>JBBDWX010000183.1:0-22076 GCA_040902665.1 Dongiaceae bacterium | reverse complement strand
ACCAAGTTCACCGAGGTCGGCTATGTCGGCCGCGACGTCGAGCAGATCGTGCGCGATCTTGTGGAAATTTCGATTACCATGACGCGCGACCGGCTGCGCAAGCAGGTGGTGGCCCGCGCCGAGAAGGCGGCCGAGGAACGCGTGATCGATGCGCTGGTGGGAGACGGCGCGCGCAAGGAGACGCGCGAACAGTTCCGCAAGATGCTGCGCACCGGCGAACTCGACGACAAGGAGATCGAGCTGCAACTGCGCGACGGGCAAGGCGGGCTGCCGACCTTCGAGGTACCGGGCATGCCCGGCGCGTCGGTCGGCATGGTCAATCTCAACGACATGCTCGGCCAGGCCTTCGGCAACAAGACCAAGACGCGGCGCATGAATGTCGCCGATTCCTATGCCGTGCTCATCGCCGAGGAGAGCGACAAGCTGATCGACCAGGACAAGGTGGTGACGCAGGCGATCGAGGCGGTCGAGCAGAACGGCATCGTGTTCATCGACGAGATCGACAAGATCACCGCGCGCTCCGACCGCGTCGGCGCGGATGTGAGCCGCGAGGGCGTGCAGCGCGATCTGCTGCCGCTGATCGAGGGTACGCAGGTCGCGACCAAGCACGGCACGCTGCGCACGGATTACATATTGTTCATCGCCTCGGGTGCGTTCCACCTCGCGAAACCGTCGGATCTGCTGCCCGAATTGCAGGGCCGTCTGCCGATCCGGGTCGAGCTCAATCCCCTCACGCGCGAGGATCTGAAACGCATCCTGATCGAGCCGGAAGCGAGCCTGGTGACGCAGTATCGCGCGCTGCTGGCGACCGAGGGCGTGACGCTGGAGTTTGCCGATGAATCGATCGACGCGCTCGCCAACCTCGCCGCCGAGATCAATTCGACGGTCGAGAATATCGGCGCACGGCGCCTGCACACGGTCTTGGAGCGGCTGCTCGAGGAAATCAGTTTCACCGCGCCCGACCGCGACGGCGAAAAGATCGTGATCGATGCCGCTTATGTTCAGGAGCGCGTCGGCGAGCTGGCAAAGAACACGGACCTCTCCAAGTTCATTCTCTAGCGACCGCGCAACGTCGATCCGAAAGGAGCGCCCGCATGGCCCGCTTTCACACCGTTTTTGCAGCGCTCCTGCTGGCCGCAACTGTCATGGTTGCGCCGGCGGAATCGCAGACCTTCGACGACACGACCGCGGCCGGTCTCGAGCGCGGCATCGTGAAGATGTCGTCCGCCTTCGGTGTCGCGGAAACCATCGACCGGCTCGAAGGCCTGCTCCTCGCCAACGGCACGACGGTGTTCTCGCGCATCGATCACGCGGCGAACGCGCAGGGCGTCGGTATGGAACTCGCGCCGATGCAGCTTCTGCTGTTCGGCAATCCGAAAGTCGGCACGCCGGCTTTGCAGGCCGATCCGCTGACCGGGCTCGATCTGCCGTTGAAGGCGCTCGCCTTTCAGGATCGAAACGGCGACGTGTTCCTCGCCTACAACGACCCGGTCTGGTTCGCCGAACGTCACGGCATTCCGCCCGACCATCCCGGCATCCAGAATGTCGCCGCCGCGCTCGACCAGCTCGCCCGCGCCGCCACCGCGCCGTAAGCGCCGGCGGTTTGCCGCGCTCCCGAAGGAGACCGGCCCGAAGGAGACTGGCCCGAAGGAGACCGGCATGAACCGCTCGCGCGTCGTTCAGAAACTTGCCACGCTCGCCCTCGCTCTTAGCCTTGCCGTCGGTCTTGTCCTCATCTGGCCGGCCGGGCCGTTGCACGCGGACAATGCGGGCGACGGCGTCACGACCCGCTACATCATTATCGACCGCCCGGTCCTGCTCGAGGATGACGGCATCGTCGGGATGATTTCGGCCTTCACGGTCGATCAGACGATCGAGCGGTTGCGGACGCTGATCGGGCTGAGGGGGCTCGCCGTCTATGCGCAGATCGACCAGGCCGCGGAGGTCGCCAAAGCCGGTCGCAATATGCCGCCGATGGAACTGATCCTCTTCGGTGGGCCCTCGCTGGGTGTGGCGCTCATACCCGATGCGCCGTCACTGGGAATCGATCTGCCGTTCGCGATGCTGGTCTATCGCAACGCAGAGGGCCGCACGATCGTCGCCTACGAGGATACCGCCTGGCTCGCGCGCCGGCATGCGATCCGCGAGGACAATAACGAGATCCGCCGCGCCGGCGACATTCTCGAAGAACTCGCCCGTAGCGCGACCGGCGCGCCTTAGCGCGTCCGGCCTTGTTGTCTCACGCCACCGCCGGGCGCATCGCGACAACGCCCGCCGTCCGGGCGCGCGCAGCCGGCGAAGCGAGGCAGGTGGCAACAGCTTCGTACCCGGGCGCGCCGGGATAAGGCATCACGATGCCGGGCGGGCTGTGATTGGCGGGACAGAAGATGATGGTCTCATTCGGGCCTGTGGTCGTCAGGTCCAGAATTACGCAGGAGCGCGTCAGCATGAACAGCGGCGGCGCATCGGCACCGCGGCGGCGCAGATACGTCATCAGCGCTTCCTGCTCGGGCTGATCCAGCCCCTGCTCGATCATATCGATCACGAGCGCAGTCGCGTCATTCGATTCCAGCGCCGCAATGAGCGCGACCAGCGCGGCGCTTGCCGAGGCGGCATCGCCGACAAGCCAGGGCAGCGTTTCGTCGACCCGCGCTTTCAGCGCCGGATCCGCATTCAATTGGTGTCGCGTGTCGGCACCGTCGTTCACCAGCCGCTCGAGGCCGATGAAGACAGAACCGGGCAGGTTATCGGTGATCGCATGCGCGAGCCGCGTCTTGCCGCTGAACAGGGGGCCGACAATAAAGTTGAGCCGCTGGATATCGTGCAACTCGAATCGTTCGCCGCCCCAGGGCCAGGGAAGTTCAAATGCGATGGGCGCGCCGCCGGACGGTCGCATCAGCCGCGCCAGCTCGTCGAATGCCGGCGTCCGGCCCCGATCGAGTTCCGCCCTCATGGATCGAACCTTCTCGATCTTCTCCGCCAGCGCATGGCGTTCGCGTTCGAGCATCGTCTGGTGAGCCGCAAGCGCCGGCGGCAGAGATTGCGGATCGCCATTCAGCACCAAGGCGATTTGAGCGAGGCTGAGGCCAAGCACTCGCAGGGTCGCGATTTCAGCGGCGCGGGTCATCTCGCGGGGGCCATATGTCCGCCAGCCGGATGCCGTCCGTGGCGGCGCAATCAGCCCGCGCTGCTCGTACAGGCGCAGCGCCTTGACCGAGACGCCGAGACGCCGCGCAGCGGCGGACGCATTGAGAAAGGGTGCAGAAGGGCCCACGACTCGACCTCGTTCTTCGCTGTCCGCCTCCGTTATCGGGGCGGCCCCTGGGTTCGGGTCAACCTGCAAATTCCGGCTGCTCCGCCTGCGGGCGTGGGAGCGCAGATCAACAGCCACAGACTTCCGAATGCATTGCATGCACTATATACGTTGCATATATTATATGCATTGCAGACGCCGTTCGGGAGAACAGCCATGCCGCGCCCCATGCCGTCACGTAACGCCACGCTCTCGTTCCGCACCGAGGAAGCGAAGGCGGAAGCGCTCGATCGCCTGGCCGCCGATACCGAGCGGCCGCGTTCCTGGCATCTGCAGCGCGCGCTCGACAATTATCTCACGCTGCAGGCCGATCAGATCGCGCATATCCGCGAAGGGCTCGGCCAGCTCGACCGCGGCGAAAGCGTGCCGCATGAAGAGGTGATTGCGCGTGTCGACCGCTGGAAAGATAGGGTGCGCCGGAAACAGCGCGGCGCGCGATGAAGATCGTCTGGTCGGCCCGCGCATCGGCCGATCTCGACGATATCGAATCCTATCTTGAAACCCGCAATCTCGATGCGGCCATCGCGACGATCGATCGTTTAATCGATGTCATCGAACTGCTTCGGCAATTTCCGGATCTTGGTCGCATCGGCCATCTGCCCGGCACGCGCGAGCTCGTCGTAACCGGCACCGCCTATTTCATCGTCTATCGCGTGCGGCGCGATGAAATCGACATCGTCGCCGTCATGCATGCGATGCGTGAATTCCCTTAGGACGTTTCTGGCTGCGACCGTCAGCCGATATTGCGGCGATAGCGGATAACCGCGATGCCGGCGGAATAGCGCCCGATCCGTCTTCCGCCGGTCTGCTGCCAGCCGCGCCGCTCATAGAAGCGCCGCGCGCGTTCGTTGCGTTCGAGCACCCACATAATGGCCGATGCGAATCCGTCCGCGGCGAGCGCCACTATCGCGCGATCGTGCAGCACGCCGCCGATGCCGCCGCCCCAATGCGCGGGAAGAACATGCAGCAGATAGGTCTGGCCCAGGCTGCCCTGCAACCCGTCGCCGAACCCTTCGCCCTCGCCCGCAAGCGTCGGGCCGGCGGCAATGAATCCAACGAGCGCCTCGCTCGCCTCGGCAACGAAGGCGCGGGTCGCGGGCGCCGTCAGATATTGACGCAGATCGGTGCGCGATTCATCGCGCGGAAAGGGCGACCCGGCGGGAAAGATATGCCGATAGGCTTCCAGCGCCGCCGCCTCGTGGATGGCAACCAGCGCATCGAGATCGCCCGCGACCGCCGGCCGGATCGTGAAAACCGCGCGGCTCATCGCAACCTGAGTCGCGCGAGCAGGGCCGCGATCTGCTCGTCGTCGAGTGTGCCGATTGTTTCCGCGAGCCGGTTCGCAAGCTCGGTCGCCGCCGGCGAGAGGCCGGCCGTATCGACGGTGATGCGCGGGTTCGAAAGCTCGGCGAGCCGCTTCAGTTCGTCGACATCGTCCCAGGCGAGATTGAAGAAAGCCGAAACCTGCTGCACGAAACCGGGCGAGGGCCGGCCGCGATGGCCATGTTCGAGCGCCGAGAGATAGGCGCCGGAGATCCCGAGCGCCGCCGCCATCGCCTTGAGCGAGACGCTCTTCGCTGCGCGCAGTTCGCGCACCCGTTCGCCGAACGGCGTCATCGCGGCGGCCGCTGCCCGCGTCGTGCCCGTCTTGTCGTCATGCGGACCAGCGTTTGTTCTTCCGGTGCCAGTCCTCGATCGAGAGATTTGGATAGCCGCGGAAGCGCTTGCCGCCTTGTTCCGGCACGACCCAGTCGGCCTTCGAATCGAGCATGATATGCACGACCGATTTCGGCTTGCGCAGCCCCTTGTCGATTGCCGAGGCATGCGGATGCATCAGCTCGGGCCAGCGCGGATCGGTGATATAGAGCGCGCTGCCGCAATGTTTGCAAAAATGGCGCCGCGCTTCCGAACGCTTGCCGTCGATCGTCGCGCGCCAGATAGCGACATGCTTCTTGCCGCGCAGCTTCAGCGTATCGGCTGCGCTCATCGCGTTGATCGCATAGCCGCCGCCGCCATTTGTCTTGCGGCAGATCGAGCAATAGCAACGCATATAGGGGTCGGGCGTGTGCGATCGGACGGTGAAGGAAACCTTGCCGCAGGCGCAGGAGCCTTCGAGCGTGACCATCGGTGCCTCCTTTCGGTTGGACGAAACCCGGCACCGATCCTAGCGCCTCTTGCGCAGCAGGATGTAGAGCGCCCCCATGCCGCCATCCTTGGGCTGGGCATACTCATAGGTGAGAATATGCGGGCGCAATCGCGGTTCGTTGAGCCAGCGCGGTACCTGCGCACGGATGATGCCGGAACCTTCCTTCAGCCCCTTGCCGGTGACGACCAGAACCGCGCGCCTGTCCGACGCAACCGCATTCTCGATGAACGCGGTGAGGCGTTTATGTGCGGCGTCCTGCGTCATGCCGTGCAGATCGAGCCGCGCCTCGATCGGCGTACGACCACGCTTGAGGCGCGCGGCCTGGCGCTTGTCGACACCCGGCGACTGGCCGCGCTCGAGCGGCGGCGGTTCGGGTTTCTTCGGCGCCGGCGCCACGGGCCGTGCGACCGCGCGCTTCGGAACCGGCGGCTTTGCGGGCTTCGCCGGCGCGGATGTAGCGGCGGCCTTCGATGTCGAAGCGCTCGCCGGCTTCGCCGCGTCGGTCGCCTTGCGCAGACCCGGACGGCGCTTGATCGGCTTTGCCTCGCGCGTCGCCGCATGCCACAGCGCGATATCGTCGGGGGCGAGATCGTCGGGATCAGGCTTGCGGCGTTTGTCGGTCAATGGTCACTCATCGACCAGCAGGATGTGCAGGCGCTTCGGCCCGTGCGCGCCCATCTGCAATGTCTGTTCGATATCGGCCGAGCGCGACGGGCCGGTGACGAAATTGATCGCGCGCGGCATCGTGTTGCCGTGCGCTGCGCGCAGCCGGTCAAAGGCCGCTTCGAGCGTGCCGGCGATCTGGTCCTTGCGCATCAGCACGAAATGCGTTTCGGGCAGGAAGGCGAGCGTCACTGGGCTGGTTTCACCCGAAACCAGCATCAAGGTGCCGGTTTCGGCGATCGCCGCGAACGGCGTCGTCAGCGAGGCCGGATCGCTGCCGTCGCTGGCGCCGCTGCTGATTTCGAGCATCGGCGTGCTCGCCCAGTCGAGCGCATCGAGCCCGGCGCCGGGCGCAAGGCGCAGACGCGGCGGCAGGTTGTTCTGGCGCAGATAGCGCGCGATCGCCTGCGGCAGTTCGGCGCGCGAGGCGAGCAGCTCGACGGTCGCCGCCGCCTCGAACGCCTTCGCGACGAAAAGCCGATGGCGATGCGCCTCGTCGTGCTCGCCCGCACCGACCGAGCGCGCGGGCTGCGGTCCGCGCGGATGGAAGCCGAGCCGGTCCGCAACCGCCCTTATGCGCCCGTCTTCGTAATCGGCCCGGTTGGCATCGGCACCCAGCGCATCGCGGATGCGTCCGAACAGATTGGCGCGCTGCCCATCCTTCGCTGGATTGTTTGCGGCCGCACTCATCGGTTGGTCGCGCGCATCATGGCGCGCTCAGCCGCGCCGGATCGGAAAATGGCGGCGCGCGAATTCGCGCCAGTCGCAGCCCGGCGCGCGGCACTCGACATCTGGCCGGTCGGCCAGCCGGATCGTGTAGCCGCCGTTCTTCCACACTTCGTTCCAGGCCTCGAGATGATCGAGCGAAAACCGGCGAACGCGTTCGATCGTTGCGGCATGCGATCGCGGACGCAGCACCAGCAGGATGAACGCCGCACCGGCCAGGAACACGGCGACACCGTAAAGAACGCCGATCTGTATGCTGAGATAGGCCGAGAGAATAATCAGGATGAAAGGCGGCACGATGAAATCGGTGGTGCGAAAGCCCCGCACATTGTTGCGATTGATCTTCGGAAAATCGACCTCTACATCGACCGCGCCGCGCCGGATCGCTTCGACGAGTGCACCGTGCAGATCGTAATCGGTCGGTTCGTCGTCCTCGGAAAAATGCCGCCCGCTATCGCCTGTATCCGCCATCGTCAGTCCCGCCCCCTTTTTCGCGCGCATACTGTGCCATGAACGTGCGCCCGGCCGGCGCCGGCAGGTCGCGCCCTCCCGTCCAGCCCGCTGCCAGCGGCAGATGCCGGATCCGCCCGCGTTTGCCGGCGATCGATGCCAGCAGGCGTGCCGCTACCGCACTCGCACAACGATAGAGCCCCGGGCGACGCGCAGCAAAAGCCCAGAGCCGGAGCGCCAGCCGGGTGCGCTTTCCGGCATGGCCGCCCTCGAAACTCGCCTCGCGCCAGCGCCGCAGCAAGGACGGGATCGGAATCCGCACCGGGCAGACCTGTTCGCAGCGGCCGCACAGGCTCGACGCCTCTGGCAGCGGCGAGGCGCGATCGATGCCGACCAAAGCCGGCGTCAGCACAGCGCCGATCGGCCCGGAATAGACCCAGCCATAGGCGTGACCGCCGACCGCCTGATAGACCGGGCAATGGTTGAGACAGGCAGCACAGCGGATGCAGCGCAGCATCGGCTGGAACTCGGTGCCGAGATACCGGCTGCGGCCGTTATCGACGATCACGACATGGAAATTCTCCGGCCCGTCGAGGTCGCCCGCGCGCCGCGGGCCGGTCGTGAAGCTGGTATAGACCGACATCTCCTGGCCGGTTGCCGAGCGCGCCAGCACGCGCAGCAGCACGCTCGCATCCTCGAGCGTCGGTGCGATCTTCTCGATCGAAGCCAGCACGATCTGCGTTTTCGGCAAAGTCTGAGTCAGATCGCCATTGCCTTCGTTGGTTACAATAACACCCTGACCGGTTTCGGCGATCAGGAAATTAGCGCCGGTGATGCCGACATCGGCCGCAAGGAACTTGCTGCGCAGTTTTTCGCGCGCCTCGGCGAGCAAAGTTTGCGGTTCTTCGAGCGAGCGCAACGGATCGAGATCGGTGTGGTGCGCGCGGAACGTATCCGACACCTGGTTCTTGGTGACATGGATCGCCGGCGCGATCAGATGGCTCGGCGTTTCGCCCCGCAACTGGATGATGTATTCACCGAGATCGGTTTCGACCGGCACGATCCCGTTCTCCGCAAGAAACGCGTTGATGGCGATTTCCTCGCCGATCATCGTCTTGCCCTTGGTCACGGTCTTCGCGCCGGCGCCGCGGCAGATCGAAAGAATGGTCGCGCGCGCCTGATCGGCCGTGTCGCACCAATGCACCTGGCCGCCATGCTCGATCACCTTCGCCTCGAAGCGCTCGAGATAGAGATCGAGATGGTTCAGCACATGATCGCGGATATCGCGCGCGGCATCGCGCAGCGCATCGAACTCGGGCAGCTCGGCGATCGCCTTGGCGCGGCGCTCGATAAAATTATGCCGGACATGGCCGAGCGCGACTTGCAGCTGCTTGTCGGCCAGAGCGGCGCGCGCGTTCGCGCTGAAATTTGCGCTGGTGATCCTGCTCATCGCGTGGCGCCGTCCCGTAAGGCCGGGTTGAGCGGTGCCTCGCCGATCGCCGGTGCGTCGCTGCGCCCGGCGAGGATTTCGGCGACATGAAAGCAGCGCACGACGCTTCCCTCGCGGCTGAGCTTGCCGGCGATGTTCAGAAGGCAGCCCAGATCGCAGGCAGCGAGCGTTTCGGCACCGGTCGCGACGATGTCGGCCGCCTTGCGCGTCACCATATCGTCCGAAATGGCGGGATATTTGACGCAGAACGTGCCGCCGAAGCCGCAGCAGGCCTCCGGGTCGGCGAGATCGCGCAAGGTCAGCCCGCGCACCGCGCGCAACAGCAGCCGCGGTTCCGCGACCGATTTCGTCTCGCGTAGCGCCGAGCAGGAATCGTGAAACGCGACCGTGCCGTCATGCTCGGCGTCGACCGGCGCTGGCATTCCAAGTTGCACCAGGAACTGCGTGAGTTCGACGGTCTTCTGGGCCAGCGCCGCCGCGCGCGCCGCCCAGGCCGCATCGTTGGCCAGCAGATCGGGATAATGCAGCCGCAGCATGCCGGCACAGGAACCCGATGGGATCACCACATGGTCGAACGGCTCGAACAGTTCGATCGTGCGCTGTGCCAGCGCGATCGCATCGCTTCTGTCGCCGCTGTTATAGGCGGGTTGGCCGCAGCAGGTCTGCGCCGGCGGCACGGCGACGTCGCAGCCGGCAGCTTCGAGCAGCGCGATCGCGGCAAAACCCGCCTGCGGGCGAAACAGATCGACCAGACAGGTGACGAGCAGGCCGACGCGCGGCCGCAGTTCGTGCCCGGTTGCGCCCCCGGTTGTGAGGGAAGCAGGCGAGGCGGGCGGTGCCGCGCTCAACTCGCCTGCGCCCGCCGCTCGGCGACGGTCGCGGGCAGCAGCAGGTAATAACGACCCTGCGATTTCATCTGGCCGGCATACTCGCCGGCAATATCGCCGCTGCCCCAATAGATGTCGCCGCGCACGGGGCCGCGAATGGCGCCGCCGGTATCCTGCGCGATCATCAGCCGGCGCATCGGCAGGCCCTGATCGGTGCCGGCCGGCCAGACCGTATCGACGAACAGCGGCACGCCGAGCGGCAGCAACCTGGTATCGACGGCAATCGAGCGGCTTGGTGTCAGCACCGTACCCTGCGCGCCGATCGGGCCCTCGCCTTCGATCTGATGGAAGAAGATGAAGGACGGGTTCTGGTACATGACCTCTTTCGCGCGCTCGGGGTTCGCCGCGAGCCAGGCGCGGATCGATTGCAGCGAAACCTGTTCGAGCGGAATCTCGCCGAGGTCGGCGAGCACACGACCGATCGCGACATAGGGCCGCCCGTTCTTGCCGGCATATCCGACGCGCATTTCGGTGCCGTCGTCGAGGAAGACGCGGCCGGAACCCTGGATATGCAGGAAAAACGCATCGACCGGATCGTCGACATAGAGCAGTTCGAGCCCGAGCCCGGAAAGCGCGCCCTGGTCGATTTCCTGATGGCTGAAATAGGGCACGAAGCGCGCGCCATCGACGCGGCCGACGATGCTCTCGCCCTCGAGATCGGAACGGAACGGGCCGAGCGGCACCGTCACCATATCGTCCGGCACGCGATAGAGCGCCGCCGGATATTGCGCGGACGCTGTCCGCGAGCCGTACAGCTCCGGCTCGTAATAGCCGGTGAAGAGCCCGTCGGCACCGCTCGCACCCGATACCAGGAACGGGCTGAACCAGCGCATCATGAACGCGCGCATGTCGATATCGTCGCGCGGCGTCAGGCCCCAGGCCGTGTTGCAGATCGGAATCCAGTCGGCGACGGTGCCGGCGAAGCCGTTTGAACCGACCGATTGGTCGGGCGGGCTCTCGACCATCTTCTGACAGCTGCGCAGCAAGGCAGGAAGAGCAGCCGACATCGGGTCTTCGGCCCAGCCCGGAATCTGCTCGAAGGTTGCGGGCGTCAGATAGAGCGCGTCGCCGGCATCGGCACTGGGTGCGGGAACCGGCGCCGGCTCGACCGGCTCGGCGGGCGGCGCCTTGGTCGCGCAGGATGCCAGCAGCAGGCCCGCAAACAACGTCGCGAGAACGAAGCGGCCAGAGAAATTTGGCGTGTTGTGTTGCGCGTCCGGCACCGGCTGTCGTGATTTTGCCGACAACATCTTCGACCCCCCCTTCGCGTTACACCGGTCGAGCCGATTTGGGCTCGACAGACTTTGGTTCGGGCCGGTTTTAGTTCGGACTGCGGGTTGCGATCAATGCCCAGTTCGGATCGCGCGAGCGGGTATTGCGGGCGAAGGTCCAGATGTCGGTGATCTTGTCGGCATGCGTGGGGTCGCCCTCGACGGTCTTGCCATCCCTGTCGCGGATCACGTTGACCTGTTCCGAGCGGAACGAGACGGTCACGACCGCGGTGCGGTCCCGCAGGTCGGCTTCGATAATGTCCGCCTTGTCGATACCGACCAGCGTCGTTTCCAGCGTTTGGCCCGCATCTTCGCGCGCCTTCACGACCTGACGGAACTGTTCGTACACGCCGTCGCTCAAAAGCAGCTTCAGCGATTTGAGATCGCCGGCGGCAAAGGCCTGCACGACCATCTCGAACGCGGCGCGCGCGCCGGCAAGGAAACCGTCGGGCGTGAAGGCGGGATCCACATGCTGTATCTTTTGCAGGCCGCTTGCGACGTTGCCCGGTTCGCCGCGCAATTCAGCAGCGGCCGCCGCGTCTTCAGGGTCCAGATCGGGCGTCGCCGTCAGATCGGGCAGCTGAACGATATTGTCGTCGTCGGTCTTGCCGTCAGCCTCCGCCGCCTCGCTGCGCTCGCGCGCAATTCGCGCCGCTCGCTCGCGCTGCGCATGCTCGGGATTTTCGTTGCCGATCCGCTTGCCCAGCACGTTACGAAGGCGAAACACCAGGAACGCCGCAACCGCGGCGAAGAACAGGATGTCGATAAAAGGAAAACTGTCCATGAGCCATTCTGCCCCGCTTCGTGCGTCGCCCCTTGCAACGCAACCTGTCGATCCGGAAGCGCCGGGGCTTCAAAGCATTGCCGACGCAGGTTACATAAGCGAGTGGGCGCCGCCGGGCAAGGCGTCCGGCCGCCAAACTCCCGGCCGATCCGGGTAAAAGGGTGCGGTTTCGACCGCCTTCCGCCATTTGCCATCGACAGCGAGCATCATGATTCTCGTCCGCCACGGCCAATCCGAATTCAACGTGGTCTATAGCGTTACCCGACGCGACCCCGGCATTCCCGATCCGCGGCTGACCGACGAGGGCAAACGCCAGGCCGAGGCCGCCGCAGCGACGCTCGCCGGCCGCGATGTGGCCGAACTGGTCGCCAGCCCCTACACCCGCGCCCTCGAAACCGCCGAAATCATCGCCGATCGGCTCGCTCTGCCGATCCGGGTCGAACCGCTGGTGCGCGAGCATTGCCGCTTCTATTGCGATATCGGCAGTGCGCGCAGCGTGCTCGCCGGGCGCTGGCCGGCGCTCGATTTCGCCCATCTGCCCGAAAAATGGTGGCCCGATCTCGACGAAACCGACGATCAGCTGCTCGGTCGCTGCCGCGATTTCCGGGCCTTCATGGCCCGCCATCCGGACTGGCGACGGGTCGCCGTCGTCAGCCATTGGGGCTTCATCCGCGGCCTGACCGGCGTCCCGATCGGCAATGGCGAGCTGCTCGCCTTCGACCCGAGCGCCGGCGAACCAGGCGGGCAAGAGCCCGGCTGACGGACTGCCGGCTGACGGACTGCCGGCTGACGGACTGCCGGCTGACGGGCCGCGGGCTGACGGGCTGCCGGCTGACCGGGGCCCGTCGCGCCGGTGCCGGCTGGCGCGCACCGGGCTGATGGCCCGCTGACGGGCCCCGCCAGCCTCGCCATAATCCGCCATGCAGCGGCCGACGGACCCCGCGGTGCTGCGATTGTGGCCAGGGCGGCGCCGTGCTAACCGGGGCTGTTCCAGCAACGAGTCGAGATTTTCCAGAATGACCGCCGACCGCAGCAACGACGAATTTCGCCTGATCCCGGACCCGTCATTGGCGGACACCACAGCGGAAGGACCGAAGCTCGCGGTGCTGGTGCAGTATCTGAAGGATCTCTCCTTCGAGGTGCCGCACGCACCCGAAATCCTGAAGCACGCGCCGCAAGTGCCCCAGGGTCTGGTCAAGGTCGACATCAAGGCGAACCGCCTGCCCGACGAAGGCGGCAACACCTATGAATGTGTGCTGCTGCTCCGCGTCGAGGCGCGGCTCGAGGATCGCATCGCCTATATCGCCGACGTGCAATATGCGGGCGTCGTGCGCTTCGACAATATTCCGGATAACCAGCTCGAGCCTTCCCTGATGGTCAAGGTGCCGCGGCTGCTCTTTCCGTTCGCGCGCCAGATCGTCGCCGACATGGTGCAGGCCGGTGGCTTCCGCGCGGTGCTCGTCAATCCGATCAATTTCGAGCTGCATTATCTCGAGCAGCTCAAGGCGCGGGGTGCCGGCGCCAAGCCCGGCGGGTTGGCCGGTGCCGAAACTTCTGGCAACGCCTGAGACGCGGCGTGTGCGTCGGTTGCCACGACTGAACCTGTAACGAGGGGAAGGATCCGGACATGGCTATCGAAACAACGGCGGCTTCATGGGCGCCGCGCATGTTGAGCGTTCTGCGAATTATGACCGGGCTGCTGTTCCTGCAGCACGGAACCGGAAAGCATCTCGGATTTCCGGCTTTCGATGCGCCGCCGCTGATGTCGCCGGGCGGCATCGCCGGCGTGTTCGAGCTGGTCGGCGGCGTTCTCATCGTGCTCGGCCTGTTCACGCGGCCGGTCGCGTTCTCATCGTGCTCGGCCTGTTCACGCGGCCGGTCGCGTTCATTCTCGCGGGCCTGATGGCCGTCGCCTATTTCTGGATTCACGCGCCGGGCAGCTTCTTCCCGATCCTGAATGGCGGCGAGCTCGCTGTTCTGTACTGCTTCGTGTTCCTCTATCTGATGTGCGCGGGCCCCGGCCCGTGGAGCCTCGACGCCAAGCGCGGTGGCAAGGTCGGCTGACCGTCGCACGGCCGTAACGAACATTCTCGTTCCCGGCTCTCGCTTCACGGCGGGAGCCGGGCGCGCGCTGCGCGCCTATTCCGGCGCGAGCCAGACGGCGAGCGTGCCGAGCATCGCAAAATCGAGACTCCGCAACAGTCCCATCGTATCGGCCGGTTCGTAACCGATCAGCGGCAATTCGGGATCGCGGCGCGACAGCAGCGCAACGACACCCGCCCAGACCGCGCCCATGTCCTCGCCGCCACAGAACAGATTTGTAATCCCCGCGACGCCGGCACCGCGATTGGCGGCGGCACCAGCAACGATGCCCCCGTCGCCGATCGCCGCCAGAAACGCTATCTCGGGATCGTCGAGCAAGGAATCAGGAAACAGCCGCACCGGCAGCGCGTCGGCATCCGGACCCTGATCGCGGCGCCACGCCGTCTCCCAGGCGGCCAGTGCCCCAGCGTCGCGAACGACGACCATGTGCAGCGAATCTTCATTGTCGACCGCGAGCCCCGCATCGCGCCCGATCCAAACGGCATCGAACAGGCGGGAAAACCCGCGCGACGACAGATCGAGCGCCGCGAAACTATCCTTGAGCGCCCATCCCGGCGACAAGTTCGCCGCCATCAGCCTGTCGATCGCATCGAGCTGTGCGGCAACCGGCGGCAGCGACGCATCGCCGAGCGTCACGAGGTTCGGATAGAAGGGCGGTACATCGACACGGCAGAGCCAGTGATGCGGCGAGAATTCGCCGACCCGCTCATGCGCCCGACAGATCGCATCGCACCAGAGCGCGTTGTTGGTGACCGCCGCTGCGAGTAGCGCCAGCGGCGCGGCCATCAGCGCCGCCAGATCGGGTCGCTGATATCCCTGAGCAGCGTTTCGTGCGCGGCAAGTTCGGCCGCACTCGGTGCATGCGGCCGCGCCGGCCGCACCGCAACGCCCGGTGCCGGCGCAC
The DNA here is from genome assembly GCA_040902665.1 of Dongiaceae bacterium. Lineage (GTDB taxonomy): Bacteria > Pseudomonadota > Alphaproteobacteria > Dongiales > Dongiaceae > JAWXBK01. Next base: position 7,379 of record JBBDWX010000183.1, on the reverse strand, counting down.
CACTGATGCCGTTCTGGAGAGTCGCGCGCGCGCCGGCGAGTTCGAGGCCCGCCTGACGGCCGCCGACCAGCTCGAGATAGACATCGGCCAGCAACTCCGCATCGAGCAGCGCCCCATGTTTGGTGCGCGCCGAATTGTCGATGTTGAAGCGCTTGCACAGCGCATCGAGGCTGGCCGGCGAACCGGGGAATTTGCGCCGCGCCAGCGCTACCGTGTCCTTGCCGCGCGAAGCGGGCAGCGGCGGAAAGCCGAGGCGGCCCAACTCCGCATTCAGAAAACCGAGGTCGAACTCGGCATTGTGAATCACCAAAGGCGCATCGCCGATGAACTCGAGGAAATCGGCGACGATCTCGGCGAAGACCGGTTTGTCCCTGAGGAAGCTGTCGGTGATGCCGTGCACGTCGAGCGCGGCGACGCTGACCTCGCGCTCGGGATTGACATAGGCCTGCCAGGTGCGTCCGGTCGGCAGGTGATTCAGCAATTCGATGCAGGCGATTTCGATGATGCGGTCGCCATTGCGCGGATCGAGGCCGGTCGTTTCGGTATCGAGGATCACTTCGCGCAAAGTCGCTCTCCCGAAAAAACGCTAGCGCCGGCGCGCAGCGATTCGTGCGTCCTCGGCCATTGTGACGATGCGGCGAATCGCCTGCAAGCTGCTGCGAAAATCGAGGCCGGTCGGAATGATGAAATCGGCGCGCCGGCGTTTCTCGGTATCGGGAACCTGTCGCGCCTCGATCCGTTCGAGCCACGCCCGGCTGAAGCCGGGCCGTTTCCTGAGCCGCCCGAGCTGCACCGCGCGCGGCGCACTGACGACGGCGACCGCATCGCAGCGCCGCTCGGCGTCGGTTTCGTAGAGCAGGGGAATGTCCAGCACGACCAGCTTCATGCGGCGGCGGCGCGCATCGGCGAGGAAGGCCCGTTCGGACCGGCGCACCAGCGGATGCAGGATCGCCTCGAGTTTTTTTAGCGCCGCCGGATCCTCGAGCACATGCCGGCGCAGCACCTTGCGATCGATCGCATCGTCCTTCAGCGCATCGGGAAAGGCGCGCGCCAGCGCTGCGACCGCGGCACCGTCTTTTTCCATGAACCGATGCACGGCCGCATCGGCATCGTGCACCGGCACGCCGAGACGGCGGAACGCGTTCGCAGCCGTGCTCTTGCCCATCGCGATCGAACCGGTGAGGCCGAGCACGATCATCGCGCCGGCACCCTAGCGCTGCGTGGCGGCAGCGAGCACGGCTGCGCGCAAGCCCGGCGTGACGGTGGGCTCGATGCCGAACCAGGCGGCAAAGCCCGGCCGCGCCTGGTGCAGCAGCATCCCGAGCCCGTCTACTGTCGGGTTGCCGCGCGCATGCGCGGCGGCGAGCAGCGGCGTTTCGAGTGGCACGTAAACGATGTCGTGAACCAGGGCACCGTTCGGAAGACGCGCGAGATCGAGATCGAGCGGCGCTTCCTTGTCCATGCCCTGCGTCGTGGCATTGACCAGCAGCGCCGCATCGGCGAGCGCCGCCGCGCGATCGTGCCACTCGATGGCAACAGACGGCGGTCCGATCTCCTGCACGAGACGCTCGGCGCGCTCCTTCGTTCGATTGACGATGCGGATCTCCGGCGCGCCCGCATCCGCCAGCGCCACCGCGATCGCCCGCGCAGCACCCCCGGCACCGATCACGACCGCCGGGCCGGTTGCCGCACGCCAGTCCGGCCGTGTTTCGCGCAGATTCTCGATGAAGCCGAACGCATCCGTGTTGTCGCCCTCAAGCGTGCCGTCTTCGGCGATTGCGATCGTGTTGACCGCGCCGATGCGCATCGCCATGTCGCTCGCGCGATCGACCAGCGTCAGCGCCGATTCCTTGTGCGGCACGGTCACATTGGCGCCGCGGAAGCCGAGCGCCGCAAGGCCCGCGAGTGCGGCCCGCAAGCTCTCGGGCCTGACCGCGAGCGGCACATAGGCGCCGTCGATGCCATGTTCGGCCAGCCAGAAACCGTGCAGCGCGGGCGAGCGCGAATGGCCGACCGGCCAGCCGATCACCCCGGCAAGCATCGCCTTCCCGGTGAGCAGTGGCGCGCTCACGCCGGCACCACGCCCTGTTCGCGCAGGTACCCGAGCAACGGCAGCAGCGGCAATCCCAGCACCGTAAAGAAATCGCCGCGCACGCGGCTGAACAATTGGGCGCCCAGACCTTCGAGCTTGTAGGCGCCGACCGTTGCGCACACGTCGTCGCCCGCCCGATCGAGATAGGCCTCGATCGAGCTGCCGGAGAGCGGGCGCATGCTGAGTTCGGCCATATCGCCATGATGCCACAGCCGTGCCCCGTCGCGCACGACGACGCCGACGCTGTACAGGCGATGGGTTTTCCCGGCGAGCATCGCGAGCTGACGCGCGGCATCGGCCCGGTCTTTCGGTTTGTCGAAGATGGTGGCACCGGGGCCGTCGTCCAGCGCCAGAACCTGGTCGGCGCCGAGCACCAGCAGGCCCGGATGGCGCCTCGCCACGCACAGCGCTTTCAATTCGGCCAGCGTTTCTGCGATCTGGGCCGGCGAGGCGCGTTCCCCCGCCAATGCCGCCTTGACCTCGACTTCGTCGATCGAGGCGGCATCGACGAGGAAAGGCACGCCGGCGGCTTCGAGCATCGCGGCACGGGCGCGGCTCGCCGAGGCAAGCACGATCGTGCGTGTACCCGCGGTCGCTGGCTCTGGCATCGCTCAATCCTCGTTGAGCGCGGGCCGGCCGGCGCGATGGCGCTCGAGCATCTGGATCACCGCCGCCGCCGTTTCCTCGATCGAACGGCGCGACACGTCGAGCACCGGCCAGCCGTTCTTGGTACAGAGCCGGCGGCAGGCGAGCACTTCGGCGCGCACCATTTCGGGATCCACATAATCGGTGTTCTCGTCCTGCGCGATCATCTTGAGGCGGTGGCGGCGCACCTGGACGAGTTGCGCTGGATCCTTCGTCAGCCCGACGATCAGCGGCCGGCGGTTGCTGGTCAGATCCGCCGGCACCGGGGCACCGGGCACGACCGGAAAATTCGCGGCCTTGATGCCGCGATTGGCGAGATAGATGCAGGTCGGCGTCTTCGAGGTGCGCGATACTCCGACCAGGATGATGTCGGCTTCGTCGTAGTCGGCGCTCGACTGTCCGTCATCGTGCGCCAGTGCGAAGCTCATCGCATCGATGCGACTGAAATATTCGGCATCGAGTTCATGCTGCCGGCCGGGCCGGCCCTTCGCCTCGAGGCCAAGAAATCCGGCAAGCGCGCCGACGACCGGATCGAGCACGGGAATGCAGCTCACTTCCAGCCGGCGGCATTCCTCCTGCAGCCGGCGGCGCAGTTTTTCGTTCACCATTGTGAACAGCACGAGGCCCGGCTTCTCCTCGATACCCTGCAGCACATTTGTGAGCTGGCGGTCGGTGCGAACCAGCGTCCAGATATGTTCCTCGGCTTCGACGCCCTCGAATTGCACAAGGCAGGCGCGCGCAACACTGTTGATCGTCTCGCCGGTCGAATCCGACACCAGATGCAGATGAAAGCGTTCGTTCATGACGGGGTTCGTTCCGGATCGGGTTGCGGGCAGGTTGTGGGCGTTTCGTGTTTCAGATGCCGGTTGCGTCTCGAAGACCGATTGCGGGAGTAACGGGGATAACCGGGCCTTCCGGCGACAGCGGCCAAAACCGCCCCCGCTGCCCGCAAAATCGTCCCATCCTTCGCAGCCCGCAAGTCCGATTTCCCCGGCCGGTGGAAAAGCGGGGCTCGTCGTTGCCGACCCTGTTATTATCCCCGGCTTGCAGGCAATGTCGGCATCAGGGGAGTGCCGGATTTATGAAGGGCGGTCCCCAGGGCCCACCCGATAGCTTCGGCGATGAATTGCCGGGCGCTTGCCGCTGCGGGGTTCGGTGGGTGAAATTCAATCCCCGTCATGCCACCCCATCCACTACAACCACTATCTTTAAGATTCTTTTATAGTAGTGAAGCAAGCCTGTTAGTTCCGGATTTCCTTTTTATGACCAAGCGACTGATCGAAACGCTCGGCGGATCGACCGCGATGCCACCACCGATCTGGCTGATGCGTCAGGCGGGCCGCTATCTGCCTGAGTACCGGGCGCTCCGTGGGAAGGCCGGCGACTTTCTGTCGCTCTGTTTCGATCCGGAACTGGCGATTGAGGTGACATTACAGCCGGTCGAGCGGTTTGGGCTCGATGCCGCGATTCTGTTTTCCGATATTCTGGTCGTGCCGTACGCGATGGGTCAGGGTTTGCGATTCGAGGAGGGTATCGGGCCGCTGCTCGAACCGATCCGCGATCCGACGCGATTGCGCGGGCTTGAAACACACCGCATCGTCGAACGGCTGGCGCCGGTGATGGCGACGGTTCGCGGCGTCGCCGCGCGTCTGCCGGAGCAGGTTGCGCTGATCGGGTTTGCCGGCGCGCCGTGGACCGTTGCGGCCTACATGATCGAGGGCCGCGGCGGCGGCACGTTCACAACACCGCTTGCGATGGCGAAAGAGGGCGATCCGGTGCTCGCCGGCGTGATCGAACGACTGGTCGATGCCAGCGTCGATTATCTGCTGGCCCAGATCGATGCCGGTGCCGAGATCGTGCAGCTTTTCGACAGTTGGGCCGGTATTCTGCCGTCGGGCCTGCGCCGACGCTGGTCGATCGAACCGCTGGTCGAGATCGTCGACCGGCTGCGCGCACGGGCGCCGCAGGTGCCGATCGTCGTCTTTCCGCGCCAGGTCGGTCACGATGCACTCGCCTATCTCGAAGCGATCCGGCCCGATGCGATCGGCCTCGACCAATCGGCCGATCTCGCTTTCGCACGGACCCGTCTGCAACCGCATGTCGCCTTGCAAGGAAACCTCGACCCGCTTCTGCTGGTCGAGGGCGGTGCCGCGCTGGCCGCCGGCGTCGACGAAATCATGCAGCATCTGTCGGGCGGGCCGTTCGTCTTCAATCTCGGCCATGGCGTGGTGCCCGAGACCCCGCCGGATCATGTCGCACAACTGGTCGCTTTGGTGCGAGACTGGCGCCCGCACTGATCGAAACCGCGACAATCGGAGCCTCATGAAAACCGCGATCGTCCTTTTCAATCTCGGCGGCCCGGACGGACCGGCCGCGGTCGAGCCGTTTCTGGCCAATCTGTTCGGCGATCCGGCGATTCTCGACGTGCCCGGCTTTCTGCGTCCCTGGCTGGCGCGGACGATCGCACGACGGCGCGCACCCAAGGCGCGGGAAATCTACGACCGGCTCGGCGGCGGTTCGCCGCTGCTTTCGAACACCGCCGAACAGGCAAATGCGCTCGAGGCGGCGCTCGCGGTCCTCGGTTCGGGCGACGAGGTGCGCTGCTTCGTTGCGATGCGCTACTGGCATCCGCTGACCGACGATGCCGCGCGTGCGGTTGCCACATGGGAGCCCGATCGCATCCTGCTGCTGCCGCTCTATCCGCAATATTCGACCACGACAACCGAAAGCTCGTTGCGGCTCTGGCACCAGGAAGCGGCGAAGGCGGGGATTGCGGTACCAACGAAAACAATCTGCTGCTACCCGACCGAGGACGGTTTCATCGACGCGCTCGTGGCGGAAATCGAAACCGCGCGCGCGACGCTGCCGGAAGACGCCAATCCGCTTTATCTCTTCTCTGCGCACGGCCTGCCGAAACGCACGCAGAAGAAACGCCGCGATCCTTATCCGGCACAGGTGCAGATGACGGCCGATGCGTTGGTCAAACGGCTCGGGCTGCGCCGCGAAAATTATTATGTCTGCTATCAGAGTCGGGTCGGGCCGGTCGAATGGATCCGACCCTATACCGACGAGTGCGTGATCGAGGCCGGAATGCAGAGCCGTGCCGTGCTGATGGTGCCGATCGCCTTCGTCTCGGAACATTCCGAAACGCTGGTCGAACTCGATATCGATCTGCGCCGGCTGGCGGACCGTGCCGGCGCACCGGGTTATGCGCGGGCGCAGACGGTCGGAACCCATCCGCGTTTCATCGCGGGGCTGGCCGGGATGGTGCGACGCACGCTCGATGCGATGCAGCCAATCGCGAGCGAGAGCGGCCCGCGGCTTTGCCCCGCCGATTGCACCTGCGGCCAGGCCGTGTTCGAGCATTCCGGTATGGCGCGGGACGCAAACCGCCGCGCGGCATGAGTGGCGAGCTTTACCTCTGGGTGAAGGCGCTGCACATCCTGGCGGTTATCGCCTGGATGGCGGGGATGCTCTATCTGCCGCGGCTTTACGTCTATCACGCCGATGCCGAGCCGGGCTCGAAACAGTCCGAAATCTTCAAGACGATGGAGCGGCGCCTGCTGCGTGCCATCCTCAATCCGGCGATGATCGCCGCCTGGGGCTTGGGCCTGTGGCTTGCCTTCATGACCGATGCCTGGAGCCAGCCCTGGTTCCACGCCAAGCTTGCCCTGCTGGTCGCGATGCAACTGGTTCATGCGGCTTTCGCCCGCTGGCGCCGGCATTTTGCAAACGACGCAAACCGTCATACCGCGCGCTTCTATCGCTGGATGAACGAGCTGCCGACGGTTCTGCTGATCGCCATCGTCATCCTTGCGGTGGTGCAACCCTTCTGAGGGAATTTTGCTCTAGTCTCGGGGTTTGACTTGACGGGGCGGTTTCGCTTATCCATGTAGTTAGTCAGCGGGGTTCCCCGCCAAGCCGCCGGCCCGAAGGGAGGGCCGGCAGCCGCTCTCCCAAACCCTCTCTGTTATCTTCCGGCTGCCCGCGGGCCTTGTAACCCGGATGCCGGCTTCCCCAAGACCGCTCCCCGAGACCGCTCCCCGAGACCGCACCACCAGACCGATCGTCGTTTTCACCGCCTCACCGGAAAACCACCGGATCGCCCACCGGATCGCCCACCGGATCGCATCGCAGATTTCCCACCCGGGTCCGGCATTCGCCGACCCCCTTCGTTCGCCGGCCGGACCATCGCAGCCCCGCCCGCCAACGTCCGAGACAGGACCATGAACCTCCAGGAACTCAAGAAAAAATCCCCGCCCGAGCTGCTTTCCTATGCGGAAGAGCTGAACATCGAGAACGCCAGCAACCTGCGCCGCCAGGACATGATGTTCGCGATCCTGAAGCAGCTTGCCGACAACGACACGGCCATCTTCGGCGACGGGGTGCTCGAAATACTGCAGGACGGCTTCGGCTTCCTGCGCTCGCCGCAGGCGAGCTATCTCGCGGGGCCCGACGACATTTATGTCTCGCCCTCGCAGGTGCGGCGCTTCGGCCTCCGGACCGGCGACACGGTCGAGGGCCAGATCCGCGCGCCGAAAGAGGGCGAGCGCTATTTCGCCCTGCTCAAGGTCAACACCATCAATTTCGAGGATCCGGACAAGGTCCGCCACCGGATCAATTTCGACAATCTGACGCCGCT
>JBBDWX010000182.1:0-3235 GCA_040902665.1 Dongiaceae bacterium | reverse complement strand
CTGCACCGGGTTGCCCATCTGGTAGACGACCTGCAGATTCTCGTCGAGTTCCGGGCACTGGTCGAGCACCGTGCCGTGCGGCGGAACATGGACGTTGTAGATGCAGCGGCTCATATCCTCGATCTGCGGCACGAGCTGCGCGAAGCGCGCCTCATACTCTTCTTCGGAATATTCGCGCTCGGTGTCCCAGGGCGTCTTGTTCGAACCGCCGCAATGCAGCATCTGGTAGCCGCCGCGCAACGGCGACACTTCCATCTCGTGAAACTGCACATGAGGCGACTGGCCCAGCACCTCGTCGATTTCGAAGAAATCGTCGTTGCCCGGTGCCGTGATGAACGGCACGTCCTTGCCGCGCAGCTTCTGGCCGGCGAACTCGCACCATTCGCGCACACGTTCGATCACCAGCTTTTTGAAAAGCTCGTGGCGCATATGCTCGTCGTCGCGCAGCCGCTGATATTCGCCCTCCGACATGACGGCGGGATAGAAACCCATATTGCCGGCACGCTTGATGTACTCGTCCACCTCGGCCTGGGTCTTGAGCGCGATCGTCTCGCCGGCGGCAAAGGCGAGATGCGTCCCATCCTTCTGTTCGCAGATCGGCAGGACGGCCTTGCCGGTCATGTCGCCGCCCATTACCAGCACGTTCGCTTTGTAGAACTCGGCCGCGTTGATGAACTTTTTAAAACAGACGTTCGATCCGTGCAGATCGGTGGCGAAGAAGATCGTCACCTTGCCGCTGCCATCCGATTTCTTCTTCCAGAACATCCGATCTCTCCGCCGAGCCTGTCAGAACTGCTTCAAGTAGCGCGTCTTCTCCCAGTCGGAGACGTGGAAGTTATAATGCAGCCATTCGTTCCGCTTGTATTCGAGCCAGGTGTCGCGCATGACCTTGCCGAACACCTCGGTGGCAAGCGGATCCTTCTCGAACGCATCGAGCGCCTGCTCGAGCGTGCGCGGCAGATAGCCTACGCCCATTTTCTTCAGCTCGGCCGGACTTTTGACATACATATTTTCGAGATGCGGTTCGCCCGGATCGAGCCGCTTTTCGATGCCCTCGAGACCCGCCGCGAGCACCAGGGCCGCGCCCAGATAAGGATTGCAGGCCGAATCCGCGGCGCGCAGCTCGACCCGACCGCCGGCCAGCGGAATGCGCAGCGTGTTGGTCCGGTTGTTGTTGCCGTAGCAGATGAAGACCGGCGCCCAGGTGAAGCCGGACTGGCTGCCCTGCAGGATGAGGCGCTTGTAGCTGTTCACGGTCGGCGCGATGACCGCGCAGATCGCCGGCATATGCTTCAGCACGCCGGCAATGAAATGATAGCCGAGCTTCGAATATTTGCAGCCGCGCCGGTCGTTCGCATCGAAGAACAAATTCTTGCCGGTCTTGATGTCCTTGAACGACATGTTGAAATGCGCACCGCTGCCGGCCCGGTCGGCGAACGGCTTTGGCATGAAGGTCGCGAAATAGCCATGCTTGCGCGCGATCTCGTGCGCCATCATGCGGAAGAACACGAAACGGTCGCTCATCGTGAGCATGTCGGCATAGTCGAAATCGATTTCGAACTGGCCGATTCCGTCCTCGTGATCGAGCGAATACACGTCCCAGCCGAAATCGTTCATCGCGTCGACGAGTTCGCTCATCCAGTGCATGTTGTCGATGAGCCGCACCACGTCGTAGGCCGGCTTTTCGAGGTTCTTGCGCGGCGAAACCGGCGAATAGCTGCCATCCGGTTCGTCCTTGAGCACGAAGAACTCGGCTTCCATGCCGAGCTGCGGCACATAGCCCATCGCGGCAGCGCGATCCATCTGCTTGGTCAGGATGGTGCGGCTGCAGGCATCGAACGGTTTGCCGCGGCTCCACAGATTGCTGGCGAACCAGGCCGTGTCCTTCTGCCAGGGCAGCACATGGACCGAGCGCGGATCGGGATGCGAGCTGACTTCCTCCTCGCTCACGTCCTGCGGCACGCCTTCGAGCGCGGCACCGGTATAGAGCTCGGAACCGGCCATCATCTGCTCGATATGGTCGATCGGAACCAGCTTGCCCTTCGGCACGCCGTGCAGATCGACATAGCTCGAGAACAAATATTTTACGCCCTGCTCGGCCAGCGAGCGTTTCAGTTGATTCAGATCCGCCGCTCCGGCGCCACGCGTTTTTCTGGCGGTGGCTGCCACCTTCTTGGGGCGGCTTCTGGTCCTCGAGGCCATGCGGGTATCTCTCCGATGATGTCAGTGGAAATGGGCCGATGCGGCCCCGTGAGCCAATAGACAATGCGATGGTCGTTGCGACGCCGGATGCGCGCAGATGCCGGGTCCGGCGGAAGCCGAACCCGACAACCCGTGCACAATCCAATGCGGGGAATGATCGCGAACCGTCTCGACCAAATGGACGCCCCTCTCCCGTAACCCGTCAGCGTCGATGCCCAATCTCGACCGGTGCTACCGCACTGTTTCTTGTTAACGAGGATCGTGGCAGAAGGTAATTAATCGGTCAATTAAGATTTGCCGGCCGCCGGTGACCGCAGCGTTCTGCGGTGAAACTGCCGTGACCGGGACGCGCAGGGCGCAGACAGGAGCCATCGCACAGCGCGAATCGGAAGATTTTGAGAAGCGACGAGAGGCGCATTATGGGCGCGCCCGATGGGAGCAGCCGATGGGAGCAGCCGGTCGCCCCTCAGCGTCGGTCAGGCGCCGCTGACCACGCGCGGCGGCGCACGCCGCTCCGCACCGTCGCCGGCGCGATAGCCGAGATGCTCGAAGAACAGTTCCTTCAGCGCCGCGATGGCGCCGATCACGTCGAGATTCCGGTGGATCATCGAACGCACCATGATGCCGTCGAGATGCGTCGAGGCGAGGTTCGCCGCCTGCTCGGGATCGACCGGCCGGAACACGCCCATCGCGATGCCGCGCCGCACGCTCTCCGAGATGATCTGGCACTCCTCGTCATAGAACTGCTTGATGATGTCGTCGATCACGCGAAGCTGCGTCCGCGCCGTCCGGTAGTCGAGCATGATCTTGACCAGCTGCCGGATCGGCTCGGACAGTTCGGAGTGATTGTCGAACCAGTCGCTGATCAGGTCGACTGGATCGGAGTGGCGCTCGCCGAGCCGGCGATAATTTTCGAGTGCGCGCTCGACCGCATGATCGAGTGTGGCGCGGAACAGATCTTCCTTGTTGTCGAAATAATAATAGATGAGCGCCGTGTTGACGCCGGCCGCCTTGGCGATGTCCTTGATCGTGA
>JBBDWX010000181.1:0-3258 GCA_040902665.1 Dongiaceae bacterium | reverse complement strand
GTTCGCGACATCGCGGGAAACGAACTGCGTGTACAGCCCGACACAAAGATCGAAGTGCTGGCGCCGCAGCTTACCGACGGTATGAGCGGCGCCATTGTCGTCGATGAGCACGGCCAGCCGATCGGACATGTTGCACGCGAATCCGTGGTCAATGTGATGATGGGTGTACCTGCCGAAACGGCATGACAGATGTGGCCTGGTTTGGCCCGTCGCCCGATCCCTCCCCAGCCGCTCGCCGGATCGACCCCTGTGCAGCGCAAAACCTGGCGCCAGGTTGGCAATGCGTAGCCAGAGGCGTCCACGAAACGCATCGCCAACGAACATTAGGTCATTGAACAAGAATGGTGGGCGCGGCTGGGATTGAACCAGCGACCCCTACGATGTCAACGTAGTGCTCTCCCGCTGAGCTACGCGCCCGGGCCCGAAATCGCGATCCGCGTCCCGACGGGATCGATCGCGGGGCTGGCCGGTCAGAAAACCGGCGTCCCGAAGGGTGCCGCCAATTACCATCCGGACCGGGCCGATACAAGCCCTGCCCCGCCGGGCGTCCCGGCGCCCGGACCGGCCCCGGGCCTGGTCGCCCCGCAACCCCGAAAGACCCTGCCGGCGCTCGGGTGACAGCTTCCCGGCGATGCGATAAACCCGGATGCAATGAACCTCGCCCAGCAACCCCGGATCGCCGACATCTCACCCTACGAGATCGCGGCGCCCGCTGTGCAGACGCTGCCGATCGTGGTCGCTTCGCCGCATAGTGGCGCCGATTACACGGCCGAGTTCCTCGCCGCCTCGAGGCTGGATCGCGACCGGCTGCGGCGCTCCGAAGATGCCTTCGTCGACGAGATTTTCACACGGGCCCCCGCGCTCGGCGCACCACTGCTCAAGGCCAATTTTCCGCGCGCCTATGTCGATCCGAACCGCGAGGCATTCGAACTCGATCCGGCGATGTTCAACGAACCGCTGCCGGCCTGGACGAACACGCGATCGCCGCGCGTCGCCGCCGGCCTCGGCACCATCCCGCGCGTCGTCGCGAGTGGCGAAGAGATCTACGGGCAGAAGCTCTGTTTCGCGGATGCGACGGCCCGGATCGACCGGTTCTACCGGCCCTATCACGCGGCGCTGACCGAACTCGTGGTCGAAACACGCGAGCGCTTCGGCTATTGCATCCTGATCGATGCGCATTCGATGCCTTCGGTCGGCGGGCCGGGTGAGCGCGACCGCGGTGCGCGGCGCACCGATATCGTGCTCGGCGATTGTTTCGGCACGGCCTGCGCCAACATCGTCTCGGCGCGGGTGCGCGAAACGCTCGAGCCGCTCGGTTATCGCTGTGCCTACAACGATCCCTATTCCGGCGGCTTCGTCACGCAGCATTACGGCCGGCCGCTCGATTTCGTGCATGCGATCCAGATCGAGATCAACCGTGCCCTCTATATGGACGAGCTCGCGATCCGTCCGACCGACAATCTCGGCCGCCTCGCCGCCGACATGGAAGCGGTGGTGTGCGCGCTTGGCGCGATCGATCGCTCGGCCTTCCTGCCGTGATCGCGACGCCGCACCCGGATCCGGTCCTCAGGCCGGCCGGGCCGGCGGATATCGTTTCGATCCAGTCGATCTACGCGCATCATGTGCTGTACGGCACGGCGAGTTTCGAGGAAATCCCGCCCGACATCGCCGAACTCGAACGCCGGCGTGCCGTGATCGCAGCGCTGAGCCTGCCTTATCTCGTGGCCGAGCATGATGGTGCGATTCTCGGCTATGCGTATCTGTCCCTTTATCGGCCGCGCAGCGCCTACCGTTTCACGGTCGAGGATTCGATCTATATCGCGCCCGGCGCCGAAGGGCGCGGCATCGGCCGCCGCCTGTTGGCCGAACTGATATGCAGCGGAACGGAACTCGGCATGCGCCAGATGCTCGCCGTCATCGGTGACAGCGCCAACCGCGCTTCGATCGTGCTGCACGAACGGCAGGGTTTCGCGCCGGTCGGTGTCTTCCGGTCGGTCGGTTTCAAGCACGGGCGTTGGCTCGACAGCGTTCTTATGCAGCGCGCCCTCGGGCCCGGCGACACGATGCTGCCGCCAAAGCGCTGAACACCCCAATCCTCTCGCCGCTTTCATTCGCGAGCCTGACCGGCGGCGAACAGATGCACGCAGCGGTGCATAAAAAACCGGGCTGCGCCCGAAAAGGGCGCAGCCCGAGTCTGGGAGGAAACGCCCATGGGGGCGTAGACGGTATGAACGTCGTCCGGGGGGACAGCCTTTTCATACCGCACTGCATCAATTGACCACTCAACGCTGGAAATCAAGCGTGCGGTTTGCCGCGGATTCTCCTGCGGTGAACGGTTTTTCCTCAGAGGAACCGATTGTCGCGGCAGCGACCGGTTTTTGCCTTGTAGCAGCGCATTCGCCCGGGGCCGTCACACGGTTCGGTGCCCCGCCTGTGGCAGTAATACAACCATCGCGACCCTATCGCGGAGCCGTCGGTCCGGCCTGAATCGGCGGCTACAATCGCGAATCGGCCCGGCCGCAATGAAGCGGCCGCAGTGAGAATGACCGATTCAGCCCCAAAGCTCGGCCGGCGGCGGCAGGACGAGGCTGCCTTCATAGGTCAGGCCCGGTGCGCGGTCGCGCGCCAGCAAAAGCGGTCCGTCGAGATCGACGAACGCGGCATCGTTCGCCAGCAACAGGGCGGGCGCCATCGCCAGCGACGTCCCCACCATGCAGCCGATCATGATCGAGAGTCCGAGCCCTAGTGCGGCCTTGGCCAACTCGATTCCCTCGGTCAGGCCGCCCGTCTTGTCGAGCTTGATGTTGATCGCGTCATAGCGCCGGGCCAACTGCTCGAGCCCCTTGCGATCGTGCGCGCTCTCGTCCGCGCAAAGCGGCACGGGATGCGGCAGCATGCCGAGCGCGGTGTCCTCCGCGGCCCGCAGGGGCTGTTCGATTAGCGCGACGCCAAGATCCGCGAGAAGCGGCGCGAGATCCCGATAAACCGCCGGAGTCCAGGCCTCGTTCGCATCGACGATCAGCCGGCTCGCCGGGGCTGCTGCGCGCACCGCCTCGATGCGCTCGAGATCGCCCGCTCCCGACAGCTTCACCTTGAGCAGCGTACGGTCGGACGCCCGGTGCGCCGCGGCTGCCATCTCGGCCGGTGTGCCGACGCTGATCGTGTAGGCCGTTTCGACCGGCCGTGGCGCCGGCAGTCCGGCCAGTTCCCACACAGGTTTCCCCGCCTGCTTTGCCGCGAGGTCCCAGAGCGCGCAAT
>JBBDWX010000180.1:13674-22552 GCA_040902665.1 Dongiaceae bacterium | reverse complement strand
GGCGACACCAGCCTCCAGCCCCCGCAACAGTCGCTCGGCGAAATGCTTGCCGTCGCTGGCCTCGAAACCGCGCACCATGGCCGCAGGAACTTCGACCGTCGACAACAGATTGCCGGCGGCAACGCAATCTCGCCCTTCGGCCACAGCGTTGGTGCCGAGGGTTTTTGCACCGGTGTGATGCGCTGTCCGCCCTGCCCGATCGATCAGCGCGACCTGACGATACTCGGTGTATTTCGACGCCTTGAGGACCGTATCGAGCGCTTCCGATGCCGACTTGCCCGCCGCCATCAGATCGAGCGCGCGCGACCCGATCGACGGATCGGTGATGTTCTGGGTTGAGACGGCACCGACGCCCGCACGTGCATGCGGACACCGGCTGGCGACCGCGATACTGGACGTGGTGATCGCCACACCGAACATGCCGGTGGTGGCGCAGCGCCCGACGACGGAGAAAGTCATGCCGATTTCCGCCGCGTTGGCTTGCGACGGTCGGTTGCCGACTTTGCCTTGCGGGGCCTTTTCGCCTTGGCCGACGCCCGACCCGTAAGCTTTGCCATCCGCTCTTCGGGGATCACCGCGAACACGTCGATCTCCATCAGATATTCCGGACGCGCCAGACCGTCGATGACCAGCCCGGTCGAGACCGGAAACACGCCCTTCAGCCATTTGCCGAGCGACTGATAGACCGCATCGCGATAGCCGCGATCGACCAGATAGACAGTGATCTTGCAGATATCGTCCAGGCGGGAGCCCTGCTCTTCCAGCAGGACCTTCACATTACGCATCGCCTGATCGGCCTGTTTGCCGGCATCGCCAACATGAACGACCTTGCCCTCGAGTGTCTGGCCAACCTGGCCGCGCAGGAAGACGAGATTGCCGGCGCGCACCGACATGCAGAGATCGTTATCGATCTTCTGCTCCGGATAGGTCTTCTTGGTATTGAACTTGCGCTTGCGAATATGCGCCATGGTCGTATCCCGCTCCCCGGTTACTTCTGTTCCAGAACTCGTGGCGAAAGATCAGCCGCCTTGCGCACGAAATCAAGCGGCCCGGCAAAATCGAAGTTCCGGTAGACCGCACCCAAATGGGCGAATGGCGGCGACTGGGCGAAAAGCTCGAAGGTCAGCCGATGCCCGGCATAGTCCGAATTGAGCAGATCGCGGGCGAATGCCAGCAATTTTCGGCGATCCTCAGCGATCCAGTACTCGTTCACGTTATAGAACTTGTCCAGCCACGGCTTGGTCTCGGGATGCTCGAAGCTGGCGACGTCCGGCGTGACGCAGATCTGGCCGCCGCACAACTCGCGCGCGATATGCATCATCGCGGGAAGCTGCGTGCAGGCATGGACCCGCCCGGTATAGAGCAGCGACTGGTTCGGCATCAGAAGGCCGCCCGGGCTCTTCTCCGCGAAATGGATCGCCGCCGTGAGGTGCGCGTTGATCGTCTCGCGATAGCAGGCGAGCTGGGCAAGCTTCTCCTGCACCGCCTGCTGCTTGTCGAGGCCCGTCTGCCGCACGTTGAACAAAGCAGCACCGATCAGCATGTCGGCGACATAGAGGATGCGCAGCACGAACGGGTAGGCGCTGTAGCGATGCAGCGTGCCCCGAATGAACGAGGCAGCGCGCGTATGCCGATAGAACAGCACGTTCTCCCACGGCACTTCGACATCGTCGAACACCAGCAACGTGTCGACCTCGTCAAACTTGTTCGACAACGGGTAATCGCGGGCCGGCGCACGGCCCGTAAACCCGGTGCGGCAGATATGTTTGAGGCCCTTGGCATTCATGTCGCAAATGAAGCCGAGCGCGTAGTCCGACAGCTTGTCGTCGCCCCAGTTGGCGATCGTCGGCTTGACGAACGCCTGATTGGCATAGGCCGCCGCCGTCTCGTACTTGGCACCGCGAACGACGATGCCCCTGTCGGTCTCCTTGACCAGATGGAGCAGCATGTCCGGATCCTGATCCTGCGGGCGCTTGGAGCGGTCGCCCTTGGGATCGGTGTTGGCCGAGACATGAAACGTGTCCGACCAGAGGGCGTGCTGAATATGGCGCTCGATATTCTCGGCAAAGCGCGGGTCGACTTCGTTCAGCACATCCTTCCCGTCATAGAGCGACCACATCTCGCCGATCGTCTCGTCGCCGACACGGATGACGACACCGCCGATGTCCTTCAACAGCGTATCGACGGCGGTGCGCTTGTCCCACCAGTCCTGCTGCGAATGCGGCAAGCGATAGCCGATATTGTTGCGCTCGCCGGTCTTTTCGTCGGCGACGTACGACATCACATCGCGTGACTTGGCCTCGTGCGCCAGATCGTAGAAACGCGCGCGCGCATCGATAATCGGTTTGAAGGCTGGATGCCTGGTCGCATCGATGATTTTTTCGCCATTCATCCAGATGTCGCGGCCGTCGCGAATTGATTCACGATACTGGTCGCCGGTCCGAATCATCCCCTGCCTCCCATGGCTACGCGCCAACGCCTGCGCTCTCCGAATACTGCGCGGCGCTCCGGCAAAGGAGAATTATTATTTTTGGAGGTACGGCTTCGGAAAATCCTTTCCAAAATGCCGTGCCCTCCAGATTATCTTTTCCTCACAAAAACTTATCAAGAAATTGGCGGACGACGATCGAACCAGGGGCGCGCCTTTTCGAGTTGTGCCGCCAACTGGAGCAGCGATTTTTCGTCCCCGAACCGGCCGGCAAAATGCAATCCGACCGGCAGCCCGTCGGCCGTCCAATGCAGCGGCAAGGAAATCGCCGGTTGCCCCGTGATGTTGAAGATCGGCGCGAACGGCGAGTAATGGATGAGGCCATCCCTACCCAGCCTGTGCTCGAAGAAATCGGGATTTGTGGGCGCGAAGCGGCCGACCGCTGCCGGAGGCTCGGTCAGCACCGGCGTCAACAGCATGTCGTGCTCTTCGAAGAAGGCTGCGATGCGCCGACCGGTCGCGTGCACCGTATTGATACCCTGCAGATAGGTGGGGCCGGTGATGCGCAGGCCATGCTCCCATGCGCTGTAGATAATCGGCTCGATCTCGTCGCGACGCGGCGGGCGGCCCATTGCATCCGCCTTCGCCTGGACCGACAGAGCGGTACCGACGGCAACCACATTCGACCAGGCCCGCATCGCCGCCAGGAAATCGAAGTCCGGCCTTGCTTCGACGATGTCATGTCCCAGATCAGCGCATAGCTTTGCGGTATTCTCGACGGCCTGCCGACATTCTGCGTGTATCGGACGGCCCTCGAAATTCGTCGTACAGATCGCGATGACAAGCCGCTTCGGCGGAGTCCCGATCGCATCGAGATACTTGCCGGCAATCGGCGGCGCCCAGTAGGGCGCACCGAGATCCGGACCCTGCGTCGCATCGAGCGCTGCCGCGGTATCGCGCACGCTGCGGGTCAACACGCCATCGATCGACATGCCGCCCCAGCCCTCACCGGACGCGGGGCCATCCGGCAATCGTGCGCGTGTCGGCTTGAGCCCGACGAGGCCGCAACAGGCCGCAGGGATACGAACCGACCCCCCGCCGTCGCTGCCATGCGCGATCGGAACAATGCCGGCCGCCACGGCCGCGGCCGCCCCGCCGCTGGAGCCGCCCGACGTATGCGCCGGGTTCCAGGGATTGCGCGTCGGCCCGCCATAGACCGCAGCTTCGGTCACCGGGCCCACACCCAGCTCGGGCGATGTGGTTCGCCCGAATGTGACGAGCCCGGTCGCCCGCAGCCGGATGAAAATCTCGGAATCGTAGGTCCAGTCGTAGTTTGCAAAGAGGCGCGACCCGCTGTTGGTCGGAAAACCGACTGCCTCGGCGCCAAGATCTTTGAGCAGAAACGGCACACCGGTGAATGCGCCGTCGGGTAACCCGGCCGCAATCGCGGCGCGCGCCCGGTCCGGAACCAGATGGCAGAGTGCATTGAGCTGTGGATTGACCTTCTCGCCCTGGGCCAGCGCGGCGTCGAGCAATTCGATCGGCGAAATCGCCTTCTGACGGACCAGGGCAGCGAGCCCGTATGCATCGTAATTGCCGTATTCACTGAATGTCATCGTCGTCTCCCCGCCTTGATCGGCGCCAGCATTGGCTGCCCGGTCTAGCCGGGCTTGCCGTAGGCTGCAAATCGAAAGATAAATATACTCAACAAGAGATCGGCTTCAGAATTTCCTATGCGGTACACACTCAAACAGCTCGCTTACTTCGTCGCTACGGCCAAGGCCGGCAGCATCACCGCCGCCGCCCGCGATCTTCATATCTCGCAGCCGTCGATTTCCGCGGCGATCGCCCAGCTCGAAAGCACGTTCGGGCTCGAACTGTTCATCCGCCATCACGCACAAGGCCTGAGCCTGACACCGACTGGCCAGCGGCTGTTAGCCGAGGCGCGCAGCCTGCTTGCCCAGGCGCGCGACTTCCACGACGGTGCCATCGAACTTGCCGAAGGTGCTGCGGGCGAGATCGATATCGGATGTTTCATCACTTTTGCACCGATGGTCATTCCGGGCCTGCTGCGCGCGATGCGCCAGGCCCATCCGGATATCCGGGTGCGCCTGCATGAGTTGCACATTGATGGGCTACTCGAGGGATTGCGCGAGGGGCGCTTCGACCTGGCTCTCACATACGATCTGAACATCGGTGCCGATATGGAGTTCGAGCCGCTCGCCGACGTCCCGCTGCATGTCATGCTTTCACCCAATCATCGCTTGTCGGATCGCCCGGCCGTTGCACTCAGCGATCTCGCCGACGAACCGTTCGTGCTGCTCGCACTGCCTGGAAGTCGCGATTACTTCCTCTCGCTGTTCTATGGTCTTGGCCTCCGGCCGCAGGTGGCCCATGAAAGCCCTTCGTTCGAAATGGTCCGCGGTCTGGTTGCCAACGGCTATGGCTATTCGGTCATGCATTCCAGGCCGGTCAACGAGATCGCACTGGATGGCATGCGCCTGGTCTATCGTCCGGTCGCCGAACCGCTCCGGCCGACCCGCCTCGGTTTGTTGCGGCGACAGGAATTGCGCGAGCGACGCATTGCCGCAATGTTCGCCGCCCTCTGCCGCAGCTGGTTCGGGCAAGGAGCAACGTCGGGCAGATAGATACGCCACCTACCCTTGTAGTAGCCGGCCCATCAGGCGGAGATCGTTCTGTTAGATTCAAAAAGAAGAGCGCCCCGGTTTGCCGGGCCCCCTCCGCAGATACCGACGAAAGCTTCAAGGGTTAGCGATACGGGTAGCCCGCCTTTTCCATCGTCGCGGCATAGTCCCTGAAGGCCTGTACGACGCGTGCCGAGCGCGGGCTGGCAGCCGAGACCTCCTCCCAGAACTCTTCGGAGTCCTTGACCACTTGCGCCCATTCGTCGTCGGGAATGGAAGTAAGCTCCATTTTTTCGCCCTCGGTCCTGAGCCTGGCCTCACCACCCCAGTACCAGACCTGGCGATAGTAGTGCGACTGGTCGATGGTGATCTTGAACAGCTCCTGCAAATGCGGTGGCACGTTGTTCCAGGAATTGGTGTTGGCGAAGTAGGAACCGAACCAGGCGCCGGTGACCGAGTTGGTCAATGCATAACTGCAGACGTCGGCCCAGCCCACCTCGTAGGCCTCAGTAAATCCGCACCAGGCAACGCCGTCGAGCTGGCCGGTCTGAATTGATACCTCGACATCGTCCCACGGCACAGTGACCGGCACCAGTCCGTAGCGCGACAGGAATTTACCCGCCGTCGGCACCCCGAAGACGCGCTTGCCGTTCATGTCGGCGAGGCTGCGGATCGGTTCCCTGGAGAAGATGTGCAGCGGGTCCCACGCGCCGGCCGACAGCCAGGTAACATTGTCGACCTCCGAATAGGCCTCCTGCCAGATCTCCTTCAGCCCGTAATATTCGAACAGTGCAGGGACATCGAGGCTGAAGCGGGTTGCAAACGGGAAGTATCCGCCGAAGACGGCGATATCGACCGGCGAGGACATGGTCGCCTCGTCGGACTGCACGGCATCGATGGTGCCGTTCTGCAGCGCCCGGAAAAGCTCGGCCGTCGGCACGAGCTGATCGGCATAATAAAGTTCGATCTCCATCTCGCCATTCGCCGCGGCATTGAAGGCGTCGATCTGCGGCTTGATGACATGCGCACCGAGCGGAGCGCCGGAATAGGTCTGCAGACGCCAGCGGATCGGCGACTGGGCTTTGACATAGGGTGCGGCAACTGCGGTGCTCGCGGCTGCGGCGACCGTGCCAATGCCGGCCGTGCGCAGGAACTTGCGGCGGCTTTCGAGAATCGCCTCGGAAGGACTTTCGGTCTTCGATTTCTTTGTCATCGTTCTCTCCTGTTTTCTGTATGAGTACTAAGGCCTTCTTGTCGTGCCTTCTCTGGTCGTGGGTATCAGCCGCGGACAAAATGCGGCAGGAACATCGCGATGTCGGGAAACGCCATTATCAGTGCGATACTCAACACCATGATAAGGACAAAGGGCCAGATCGAACGGTAGATATCGGCAAGCCGGATTTCCGGTGGCGCCAAAGCGCGCATCAGGAACAGATTATAGCCAAAAGGCGGCGTGATATAGGCGATCTGGCAGGTAACGGTATAGAGCACGCCGAACCAGATAAGCTGGTCCTTCGGGTCGTCGAAGCCGAGATCGAGCCCGGCGACAAGCGGCACATAGAGCGGCGCCACGATGACAAGCATGGCGGTGTCATCGAGGAACATGCCGAGCAGGATGAAGCTGATCTGCATCATGATGATCACCTGCCAGGGCGTCAGATCCCAGCTGGTGATGAACAGCGATTCGACCGCGCGCACTGCGCCGATGCCGTCGAAAACGGCACCAAAGGCGAGCGCAGCCATGATCAGCCACATGAACATGCAGGATATGGCGAGCGTCTTGGTCGCCGTTGCGTGAATGACCTTGAAGGTGAGCCGGCGCTTAAGCGCTGCGGCCAACGTCGCCGCCGTCGCCCCGACAGCCGCGCTTTCGTGCAGATTGGTGACGCCGGTCACGAACAGGCCGGTCATCGAGAAGAAGATCAGGAGCGGGATGATGCCCGCCCGCAGCAATGCGAGCTTCTCCAGGAACGGCATATTGATGTCTTCGTCGGATGCTGGCGGGGCAAGCTCCGGATTGGCGCGAACCCTTAGCCAGATATAGATGACAAATAGCGTCGCCATCATTATCCCGGGCAGTACCCCGGCGAGCCACAGCTGGCTGACCGGCTGGCGGGCGATCATGCCGTAGAGCACCATAACCACGGACGGCGGAATGAGGATGCCGAGCGAGGCCCCGCCTTGCACGACACCGGTTATCAGTACCTTGTCGTAGCCGCGCCTGATCATTTCCGGCAATGCGATCGAGGCGCCGATCGCCATGCCGGCAACCGACAGGCCGTTCATCGCCGAGATGATGACCATCAGAAAGACCGTGCCGATGGCCAGCCCGCCATGCAACTTGCCGAGGAAAACGTGGAACATGCGATAGAGATCTTCCGCGATGCCGCTCTCGGCCAGGATATATCCCATGTAGATAAACAGCGGCAAAGTCAGCAGCGGAAACCAGTTGAAGACCTTGAAGGTCTGGCTGAACGGCATCTCGATCGCGCCCTGCCCGTAGAGCAGCAGAGCCGCACCTGCCGCGACGAATCCGATCGCCGCGAACACCCGCTGCCCGGTCATGAGCAGCAGCATCATCGACGCGAACATCAGAATCGCGATCATCTCGTAGCTCATGCGGCGGGCTTCCCGAACGCAGTCGCCACGTGCTTGATGAGCAATGACAACGATTGCAGCAGCATCAACCCGATACAGCCGACCATCAATGATTTGATCGGGATCATCGACGGATTCCACATCGAGAACCGCGTCTCATTGGTCGCGATGGCGTAGCTCAGCGACGATACCGAGCCGAACAGCATCACCACCAGATAGAACATCAAACAACCCACGGTGAAGATGTCCATGCGCGCCTTGTTGCGATCCGACATGTGGTCGTAGAACAGGTCCATGCGCACATGGGTATTGTCCTTGAGCGTCTTGGCACCGCCCATGAAGTAATAGGCCGCGAGCGTGAACTGGGCGAGCTCGACGCACCAGTGCAGGGGATAGGTAATGAGGTTGCGTGTGATGGCATCGAGCAGGAGGACACCGATCATGACGAAAATGAGATACATCGCCACGATGCCGACCCATTCGGAAACGCGGTCCATGACCCGTACATAGAGCCTGAAAGGCGCTGGCATCCCCTCCCCCTTTTTGCCAAGACTCGCCACGAGGCTAACCTCAGATCACCCCATCCTGACGGTTCTGTGCCTCGTTCCGGCAGACATAGACGACGATCGATTTTGTCATGACCTGTTTTCCAAACGATATGCCAACAGCGCTCAAGCCGACGACTGTACCCGGTCGCAACCCTGCCGCAACCATAAATTCGCACATAAAAAGGGGCAAACCGGCGGTGCCGCACGATGCCTCGCTCATATGCAGGTTGAGGCGCCAGGCTGCACCGGCCGCACCGAACCGCACCCTCTTCGCGGTCGGTCGATGCCCCGGCTCCCTCTCCAACATGGTTTTAATCTTGTCGGCAATTCGCTGACTTCATTGGCAATTGGACGCCCTTGAGCCCGGTTATGCCGGTGAGCGCATTTATGCATCCTCTGGATCCGAGCCGGTTGGCTTCGGGAATTTCCGGCGGCCCCGTCCCTTCTCGCCGGCTTTGACACCATCCTGGAACCGGCGCAAATTCCGGCCGCGCGGGGAAAATCAGGGACATCTCAGTATGCTCAGTGCCGCATCGGTCCGCACGCCGGCCCAGGCGAAAAAGATCGTCGACGAGCGCAAGCTCACACACGTCAAGGTAGGCATCATCGATCTGGATGGCGTCCTGCGCGCCAAATACATGGCAAAGGATAAGTTTCTG
>JBBDWX010000180.1:0-13664 GCA_040902665.1 Dongiaceae bacterium | reverse complement strand
GTCCGCACTGGATAAGGGATTCGGCTTTTGCGATGTGGTGTTCGGATGGGATTCAAACGACCAGCTCTACGAGAACGTGAACACAACCTTTACCGGCTGGCACTCCGCGTTCCCGGATGCGACGGCGTACATTGTCCCGGAGTCCTGCCGCGACATTCCCTTTGAAGACAACATGGTTCTCTTTCTTGCGGAGTTTCACGGCCGTGCAGAACCGGTCTGCCCGCGCAGCACGCTAAAGCGCATCGTTGCGCGAGCGGCCAAGATGGGATTCAAGGCAGAAGCAGCTTTCGAATACGAATTTTTCCTGTTCGACGAAACGCCCGAGAGTGTGCGCGAGAAGGGTTATCGCAATCTTCAGAACATGACGCCGGGTTTCTACGGATACTCCGGTATCCGAAGCTCGGTCTGGTCCGAGCTCTACCATGAGATCCTCGGCACATTCGAGGCGATGCGGATTCCGATCGAGGGACTGCACACGGAAACCGGGCCCGGCGTGCTCGAGGCGGCAATCGTCCACAACGAGGTCGTCGAATCCGCCGACCGCGCGGCGCTGTTCAAAACCTTTATGAAAGTGCTCGCGCAGCGTCGCGGCCTGATGGCCACGTTCATGGCAAAATGGTCGAACAACTGGCCAGGCCAGAGCGGCCATCTGCATATGTCGCTGCTCGACAAGGCGGGTAAGCCGGTCTTCTACGATGCGAAGGGCAAGCATGGCATGAGCAAGACCATGCGGCATTTCCTCGCCGGCCAGCAGGCCCTGATGCCGGAACTGCTGGTGATGACCGCCTCGTCGATCAATTCCTACTCGAGAATGGTGCCGGGCTTCTGGGCACCGACGCATGCGACATGGGGCGTCGAAAATCGCACCTGTGCATTGCGCCTGATTGGCGGATCGCCTTACTCGCAGCGGGTCGAGTACCGGATCGCGGCGGCCGATGCGAACCCGTATCTGGCGGCTGCCGCGGCGCTCGGGTCCGGGCTCATCGGGATCGAGCAGAAAATGGAACCGTCCGATCCGATCGTCGGAAACTCCTATGCCATGAAGCACCCCGCAAAATACTCCCTGCCCTCCACGCTGATGGAAGCGGCGGACCGGCTCCGGAAATCGAAAGTCGCGCGCGATTTGTTCGGCGATGTTTTCGTCGATCATTTCGCCGCCAGCCGGGAGTGGGAAGAACGCGAGTTCCGCAAGCATGTGACCGATTGGGAATTGGCCCGCTATTTCGAGATCATCTGACAAGAGGCACCGGACCATGACGGCGGTACAAAGGACCGTTACACCGATCGACGGCAGCGTTCTCGTCGAACGAGCCTATGCCACGGCGTCCGACATCGCCGGCGCGATCGAGGCAGCCGCGCGCGCGCAAACCGCCTGGAAGCATGTGTCGATCGGCGATCGGCAGCGATTGCTATCGCGTGCGATCGATGCGTTCGTTTCGAAGAAGGATGCGATTGCCGAGGAGATCACCCGGCAGATGGGCCGACCGCTTGGCCAGTCGCCGGGCGAGATCCGTGGCTTCGAAGAGCGCGCGCGCTACATGATCGAAATCGCGCCGAAGGCTCTGGCGGATATCGATCCCGACAGAAAGGACGGGTTCAATCGTTTCATCCGTCGCGAACCGCTCGGCACCGTGTTTGTCGTGGCGCCGTGGAACTATCCGTATCTCACCTCGGTCAATGCGATCGTTCCGGCACTAATGGCGGGCAATGCCGTTATCCTGAAACATTCCGCGCAGACGCCGCTCTGCGCCGACCGCTATGCGGAAGCCTTTGAAACGGCCGGATTGCCGGACGGCCTGTTCCAGACGGTCGTGCTGACCCATGACGACACAGCGCGCATGATCGGATCGCGCGGCATCGACTATGTCGCCTTCACCGGTTCGGTATCCGGCGGCCATGCGGTGATGCGTGCGGCCGCCGACCGGTTCATCGGTGCCGGGCTCGAACTGGGCGGCAACGATCCGGCCTATGTGCGCGCCGACGCCGACCTCAATCACGCGATCGAGAACCTTGTCGATGGCGCATTCTTCAATTCAGGCCAGTCCTGCTGCGGAATCCAGCGCATCTTTGTCGATGGCAAACTCTATGACCGGTTCCTCGAAGGGTTTATCGATCTCACGAACAAATATCAGCTCGGCAACCCGCTCGAGAGCGGGACCAATCTTGGCCCCGTCGTACGCAGCAAGGCGGCCGACGAGATCCGCAAGCAGATCGACGCCTCAGTCCATGCCGGCGCAAAGCCCACGATCGATCCGAAAAGATTCCCGGCCGACAAACCCGGCACCGCCTATCTGGCGCCGCAGGTTCTGGTCGGCGCCAGCCGCGACAATCCGATCATGCAGGACGAATGCTTCGGCCCGGTCGTCGCGATTGCCAAGGTCGGCTCCGACGAGGAAGCGATCGAGCGAATGAACGACAATCCGTTCGGCCTGACAGCCGCGATCTGGACCGGCGACGAAGACGCCGCGATCCGCATCGGCGATCGGGTCGACACCGGCACCTGGTTCATGAATCGCTGCGACTACCTCGACCCGGCGCTGGCCTGGGTCGGCGTCAAGGATTCCGGCCGCGGCTGCACCCTGAGCCGCGTCGGCTACGAATATCTCACCCGCCCAAAATCGTTCCACCTGCGCACGCGCCTGTGATGCCGCAGCACACGACATCGACGACCTGCCTCGTTTGGGAGAACCGAATATGAGTAACGATGCGGCCGTTTTGCGCGGCAATTGGGGCTATCCGACCAAGATGCGCTTTGGCGTGGGGCGCATTTCCGAACTGCCGGAGGCCTGCAAGGAGCTCGGTTTCAAGCGCCCGCTGCTGGCGACCGATCCCGGCCTCGCCAAACTGCCGATGGTGCAGGATGCGATCGCGCGCAACGAGGCGGCGGGTATTCCGACCGGCCTCTTCGCCGATATCAAGAGCAATCCGGTTTCGAAGAATGTCGCGGACGGTCTGAAAGTTTTTCGCGACGGTAAGCATGACGGCATCATCGCATTCGGCGGTGGCAGCGCATTGGATGCCGCCAAAACCATCGCCCTGATGGCAGGACAAACCCGTCCGATGTGGGATTTCGAGGATATCGGCGACAACTGGACGCGTGCGGATCCGGCCGGGATCGTGCCGTCGATCGCGATTCCGACGACGTCGGGCACAGGTTCCGAAGTCGGCCGCGCCTCGGTCATCACCAACGAGGAAACGCACACCAAGAAGATCATCTTTCATCCGATGATGCTGCCCTCGATCGTGATCTCCGACCCGGCGCTGACTGCCGGGCTGCCGGCGCATATCACGGCTGCGACCGGCATGGATGCGCTGGCGCACTGTATCGAGGCGTTCTGCGTGCCGAGCTATCACCCGATGGCCGATGGCATCGCCGTCGAGGGCGCACGTCTGGTGAAGGAATGGCTGCCGACCGCCGTCAAAGACGGCAAGAATCTGGCGGCACGCGCGCATATGATGGCCGCGGCGACGATGGGCGCGACGGCGTTCCAGAAGGGGCTCGGCGCAATCCACGCCCTTTCTCACCCTGTCGGTGCCGTTTACGACACGCATCACGGCCTGACCAACGCGGTGGTGATGCCTTATGTGCTGGCGTTCAATCGCAAGGCGATCGACGAGAAAATGACGCGGCTCGCCGCCTATATCGGACTTCCGAAGCCTTCCTTCCAGTCGGTCATGGACTGGGTGCTCGCGCTGCGTAAGGAAATCGGCATTCCGAACACGCTGGCCGATCTCGGCGTCGGCACCGACCGGCTCGATATGCTTTCCGAAATGGCGGCGGTCGATCCGACAGCGGGCGGCAATCCGGTCCCGGTCGGCGTGCCCGAATTGAAGCAGCTCTTCATCGTTTCGATTGAAGGCCGCCTCGCCGCCTGAGATTGTGCCGCGTAGCGTAAAAGATCAGTCGACCTCGACGATCAGTTCACTCGGGCCACGATCGGCATTGATCGTCCAACCCGGCACCTTGAGGTCGAACGGACAGGACGAGACGACACAGATCAGATCCGCCTTCGCCTCGAGCACCACGTAGGAGCCGGGCGCCACCGGGTTTGGCGGCGACACCAGCTTGT
Organism: Dongiaceae bacterium; assembly: GCA_040902665.1. Taxonomy (GTDB): domain Bacteria; phylum Pseudomonadota; class Alphaproteobacteria; order Dongiales; family Dongiaceae; genus JAWXBK01. The sequence continues at coordinate 9,594 of JBBDWX010000180.1, read as the reverse complement.
GGTTCTCTTCGACGCGCGTGTTGGTAAAGAAATTGACCGGCTGCGGGATGACTGCGATCTCGTGCCCGCGAGCTTGCATCGCGGTCTGCAGGTTTTCCGAGCAGCTCCGGTGATGTCCTTTATGGCCGAACTGTTCGTAGCGCGCCTGATCGCAGGCGGCGATCATCATGTCGTGGATACCGCCCGCGCCGTCCTCGACGAAATCGAGCAGCGGGCGCCGCGTGCAGGATAGAAACGTATCGCCGGCGCGCGGGCGCACCGAGCGACTGGCGACCCAGCTGTGCATCGGCGACAGCCACTCGGCAAGATTGTCGGCGCGGTAGGCGAAGAAATCGGCGGCCTGGCTGCCCGCCGGCGTCGTGATGCGGATGCGCCGTCCTTTCGGCACGTCGACTGCATGTCCGGTCGCGGCGGCGATCGTCACGGTCTGCGGCATGGCGATGCTTTCTCCCTAGCGTACTTCGACGATGAGCTCGGTCGGGCCGATATCGCTGTTGATCGCCCAGCCATCGCCGTTCACGTCGAACGGACAGGACGAGACGACGCAAATCAGATCGGCCTTGGCCTCGAGCTCGACATAGGCGCCAGACTTCACCGTGTTCTCGACGGCCTGCAGCGCGCCGTCTTCGCGCACCTTCGTGTTGGTAAAAAAATTTACCGGTTGCGGCGTCACCGGCAGTTTATGACCGTGCGCCTGCATCGCCTGATCCAGATTCTCAGCGCAGCTTCGATGATGGCCCTTCACGCCAAGCAACTCGTAGCGCATCGGGTCGCAGGCGGCGAGCATCATGTCGTGAATCCCGTCTGCCTTGTCGACGGTGAACTCCAGCATCGGCCGGCGATAGCGCGACAGGAAAACATCGCCCTGCCGCGGCCGGATCGACCGCGTCGTCACCCAGGTATGCATGGGCGACAGCCATTCGCCCGGATCGTCGGCCCGGAAGGCGAAGAAATCCGCCGCCTGATGACCCTGCGGCGTGACGATGCGGATGCGCCGGCCGGCCGGCACCTCGACGGCACGCCCGTGCGAGGCAGGAACGACAACCTCAGTCATGAGCATCTCTCCGAAAGCTGCGAACGAAATCAGAAAACCGGCTGGCCGTTGATCTGGACGTCCCCCGTCGGTGTGACCACGATCTTGTAGCGGTCAACGATCTCGCCACCATCTTCGCTGCGCGCCGACACGCTCGCGAGATACAGAAGCGATGCCTGAAGCTGCTGCGCCTCGGGTCCGGCCGGCAGCGCCATCGCGCGTTCGGTCAGTACATCCAGATCGTAGATCGCGAGATCGAGCTTGGCCACCGCGCCGAACATCGCCGCCGGATCGACGTCGACGATGCCGTCCAACGTCATCCGCGCATCCTTGAGCGCGATCTGCGTGCCCGAGAGATCGATCCGCGTATCCGCATTCGACAGCGCGGTCTGCAATGCCGACAGAACCAGCAGGGCAATGATATCCGCCTGCCCTTCGCCGGCCTGCGTCAGATTCGGCGCCATGGCGGTCATGGTCGAGGCCACTTGCCGGAACGGCACGTTGCCGAACGCAATATTTATGGTCGTCGAGACCGGTGCCATCAGTCCGGCCGTCGGATCGCCGTCAAAGGCGGTTTCCGCCATTGTCAGTTCGTCATAGCCGATCGCGAGGTCAAGGCTGCCGGCTTCCTGATCGACGTCTGCAATTCCGAAAGTTATCTGCATGCCATTGAGCGAGAACTGCTCGACCCCGGCCGCATCGGCATGTTCGATATGATCGAGAACGAGGCTGCCGCGCGCAGCGCCAATACTGTCGATCATCTGTACGATCGCCCCGCCAATGTCGCCGCCGCCCCCTGCCGCATTGTCGATCGCGTTCGAAGCGGCCGTCCAGGCTGCCAGGTCAACGGAGGAGATTTCCGATTCAAGCCGCATCCCGTCCAGTTCGGTGCGCTCGCCGGTTTCCTCCAGCACACGCATGGAATCGAAACTGAGCGCGCCGACCTGATTTGTGCGCTCGGCGCGGGGATCGTGCGTTTCGATGGAAATCTCGACATTGTCGAACTGCAGCATCGGATCGTCCGGGCTATCCATCTGCACGGAAGGCAGCAGAACATTGAGCGAGACAAAGGCCAACAGGGGCTTGAACCAGGTGCCTTCTGCCCGCTCGACATCGATCGCCAAGCTGCCGGTTTCGGTGCCGTCGGCCTTGCGAACCGCAATCGGGCTGTCGATCCCCGCGTCTTCGTATCGCACCAGCTCATCGTCGATCGGAACGTGAATGTAGCTCAGCGTACCGACATGCAATTCCATGTCAGGCGCGGGCTTGACCACCGTATCGGCCACTTCGACGCGATAACCTTCTCCCTCCGGCTCGACGCGATGGCGCCATGCGCGAGATCGCCCGAAGCGACCAGGGCCGCGAGATTGGCCTCGGTCTCCGTCTTGATTTCAGCCGCCTGTTTGTCCTCGCAGCCGGTGAGCAGAAACACGAGCAGGCTGCCGTAAGCGACTGACCGAATACTCATTTCTCGTCCCTTTCCAGGTTCGGCCGGCCGGGTGCCGGTGGCCGGCGGCACCTTACGCCTGCCATGTCGGGCCGGAAATGGCCGATTGGCGCCGGGTTGCTGCAGGTCTCGGCGACCGTCAATTTAATCGTTGCGAATAGTTCGCGTTATCATTATCAAAGCTGCCGAAACCCCTATGGAGACTACCCATGCTTCGTGCCAATCCCCGCCACATTCGGCCCGGTTTTCTTGCCCTCGCCGCTTGCGCCGCCATATTCGCGCCCGTCGCCGCGGCCCAGGCCGAGGATGTTCTGAACATCTACACGACCCGACAGGAAGTCCTGATCCAGCCGGTGCTCGATGCGTACCGGGCCGAAACCGGTACACAGGTCAACGTGATCTTCGCCAAGGAAGGCCTCGTCGAGCGGCTCAAGAGCGAAGGCGCGAACAGCCCGGCGGACGTACTCCTCACGGCCGATGTCGGCTACATCCTCGATGCGGACGATGCCGGACTGCTGCAAGCCATCGACTCCGACATCCTGAACGGCGCGATTCCGGAAGCCTATCGTCAGTCGGACGGACGCTGGTACGGATTCAGCCTGCGCGCGCGGCCGATCATGTATGCGCCGGATCGGGTCGATCCGTCTGAGCTTTCAACCTATGAGGACCTTGCCGACCCGAAATGGCAGGGCCGGATCTGCATCCGCTCCTCGTCCAACGTCTACAACCAGTCACTGGTTTCTTCCCTGATCCTTGCAAACGGCGCGGAAGCTACCGAAGAATGGGCCAGGGCCTTTGTCGCAAACTTTGCGCGAGAGCCCGCTGGCGGTGACCGCGATCAGATTGCGGCCGTGGCGGCCGGCGAATGCGATATCGCAATCGCCAACACCTATTATCTCGGCGGCATGCTGCAGGCTGAAGACGAGCCCGACCAGATGGCGGCAGCGCAGGCAGTCCGCGTCTTCTGGCCGAACCAGGACGATCGCGGCGTGCATGTGAACATCACAGGTGGCGGCGTGGCGGCCAATGCCCCGCATCGCGACGAGGCCATCGCGTTCCTCGAGTTCCTGGTGACGGACGAGGCGCAGCGTCTGTTCGCAGACGTCGTCAACGAGTATCCGGTCCGCGCCGACATGGAGGCGAACGACGTCGTCGCTTCGTTCGGTGACTATGAAGCCGATTCACTGCGTCTGGAAGAGCTTGCCGAAGTTCGGCCGGAAGCCGTGCAGATCATGGATCGCGCCGGCTGGAAGTAACGTTGCGAAAATACCGGTCGGGCAATCGCCGATCGCGCTAAAGGCCCGGGCGGGGTGTCTCATCCTCTGCAAGCGAGAGGAGCGAAGCATTCCCGCCCGCGGCCGTTGTATCGACCGTGAGCGTTCGCTCCGTGGCAAAGCGATGCAGATAGCGCGGACCGCCCGCCTTGGGTCCCGTTCCCGACAGACCCTCGCCGCCGAACGGCTGTGCCCCCACCACCGCACCGATCATGTTGCGATTGACGTAGGCATTGCCGACACGGAGGCGGGCCAGAATGCGCCGCACGGTGCTGTCGATCCGGCTGTGAATGCCAAGCGTCAGGCCGTAGCCCACATCGTTTATGGCATCGAGCACCTGATCGAGCCGCGCATCGTCGTACCGCACCACATGAAGAATCGGGCCAAACACCTCGCGCTCGAGAACGTCGATCCCGGATATCTCAAAGGCCTGCGGTGCCAGGTAGTAGCCGGGTGGCAGATCTTTCGGCAGTGCGACCGCATAGACCGGCTTTGCCTCTTTCGTCATGCGCGCCGCATGGGCCGCAAGATTGGCCCGCGCCTCCTCGTCGATAACCGGCCCGACATCGGTCGACAACCAGGACGGATCGCCGACCACAAGTTCCTGCATCGCTCCGGACAGCATTTCGAGGATCTTGTCCGCCAAATCGTCCTGCAGGAACAGCACGCGCAGCGCCGAGCAACGCTGCCCCGCGCTCTGGAACGACGAAATCAGAACGTCGCGCACGACCTGCTCCGGTAGCGCGGACGAATCGACCAGCATGGCGTTCTGCCCACCGGTCTCCGCGATCAGCGGCACGATCGGACCCTCGCGTGCGGCGAGCGACCGATGGATAGCGCGCGCCGTCTCGGTCGAGCCGGTGAACGCAACCCCGGCAATGCGTGGGTCGGCGACGAGCTTCGCACCGATTACCCCGCCTTCGCCCGGCAGCAGATGCAACACATCGGCCGGAATGCCCGCGCGATGCATCAGCCGTACTGCGGCGGTGGCAATCAGCGGCGTCTGTTCGGCCGGTTTGGCGATGACCGCATTGCCGGCCACGAGGGCCGCGACGATCTGGCCGGTGAAAATGGCGAGTGGAAAATTCCAGGGCGAGATGCAGACGAACACCCCGCGCCCATGCAACGCGATCTGGTTTCGCTCCCCGGTCGGGCCAGGCAGTTGCATCGGTTCTGCAAAATCGTCTCGGGCGCGGCTCGCATAGTAGCGGCAGAAATCGACCGCCTCGCGCACTTCCGCCAGCGCATCGGCCAAAGTCTTGCCGCCTTCACGGATCGCAATCGCCATCAGGTCCGACCGATGCGCTTCGTAGAGATCGGCGATCCGGTCGAGGCACTCCGCACGTCGCTCGGCGGGCGTTGCCTCCCAATCGATCCAGGCACGATGAGCTCGTGCAAGGGCATCCTCGACATCGGCGAGCGTTCCTTCGACAACCTCACCAATAATCCGACGCGTATCGGCGGGATCGAGGCTCTTTCGGGATTTTCCCTCGCGAGAACGGCCACCGACGATCGGCGCTGCCTGCCACGGCCCGTCCGGCATCGATGCCGCCAGCGGCACCAACTCGGCCGGATCTGTCAGATCGAGGCCGGTCGAGTTTTTGCGCTCGGGCTGAAACAGATCGATCGGCAGCGGTATCCGCGGATGCGGAATCGAAGGCAGCGAACGTACGCGCGCAATCGGATCGCCGATGATTTCGTCGATCGGTGCATTCTCGTCGACGATGCGGTTAACAAACGATGTATTCGCACCATTTTCGAGCAGGCGCCGCACGAGATAGGCGAGTAGATCCTCGTGACTGCCGACCGGCGCATAGATCCGCACCGCACAGCCGAGCCGCTCCGGCGGCGCCACCTCTTCGTAAAGCGCATCGCCCATGCCATGAAGTCGCTGAAACTCGAAATCGTGGCGATTGCCGGCAAGCTCGAGAACTGTCGATAATGTGTGCGCATTATGCGTCGCAAACTGCGGATAGAAGGCGTCCGGTTCGTCCAGCAGTTTCTTTGCGCAAGCAATGAAAGACAGATCCGTCGACACTTTCCGTGTGAAGACCGGATATCCTTCGAGGCCGCGTTCCTGCGCGAGCTTGATTTCTGTATCCCAATAAGCGCCCTTGACCAGCCGGACCATGAGCCGCCGTCTGCTGCGCCGCGCCAGATCCGCGAGCCAGTCGATCAGTGCCGGTGCGCGCTTCTGGTAGGCCTGCATGGCGAGCCCAAATCCGTCCCAGCCTGCGAGCGACGGATCGCCGGCAACGGCTTCGATCACGTCGAGCGACAGATCGAGCCGGTCGGCTTCCTCGGCATCGACGGTAAAGCCGATGCTCGCGTCCTTTGCCCTGTGCGCCAGGGCGACCAGGCGCGGCACGAGTTCTTCCAGGACGCGGTGCCGTTGCGCGAACTCGTAGCGCGGATGCAGCGCCGATAGCTTGACCGAGATGCCGGGGCTTTCGATCGGCCCGAGGCCGGGCGAGGCCGCGCCGATCGAGGCGATCGCATTTTCATACGATGCCATGTACCGGTCCGCATCGCGCATGGTCCGCGCGGCTTCGCCGAGCATGTCGTAGGAATAGCGAAATCCCTTCGCTTCAAGACGCGTGGCCCTATCGAGCGCCTCGTCGATGGTGCGGCCCATGACGAACTGCCGGCCGAGGATGCGCATGGCCTGCGTCACCGCCTGTCGGATGACCGGCTCGCCCGACCGCGACAACAGCCGCCCCAGGACTGCGCCAAGATCGCCACTGTCGTCGCGATCGAGCCGCATGATGCGGCCGGTCAGCATAAGCGCCCAGGTCGAGGCATTGACGAAAAGGGATTCGCTGGAACCGACATGGCGCTGCCAGTCCACATCCTCCAGTTTGTCGCGGATCAGGCGGTCGGCGGTGTCGGCATCCGGCACGCGGAGCAGTGCTTCGGCGAGGCACATCAGCACCACGCCTTCCCGACTCGACAGCTCGTATTCGTGCATGAAGGCATCGATACCACCCTGCCCGAGCCTCTTCTCGCGTACCTCGCGCACGAACGCACGGGCACGCTCGGCGATACGGTCGAGGGTTTCCGGCGGTAGGACGGCCAGTTCGAGCAGCGCTTCGACGCAGTGCGTTTCGTCCGCGCGATGCAGGGCCCGGATGCGGGCGCGCAGCGGGTCGGGCGACGGCGGCGGATCGCGGAAGATCATGACGGTCATGTCTAGCGCGCCCCCTGCCGGCTGTCACGCGGATCGCCCCGCAACGGTACCTTTCGATACCTTCACCAATGCCGATTGCTATTTTTCTTCGGGCACCGCCAAGATGTTGAAGGAATATTCATGGGGGACCATTCGATGGCCAGATGCGGTGGCAGCCGGATTGCGGCGAGCCTGTTGTTGGGCATGGTCGCGTTCGCCGGGTTTCTGTCCATGCCGGAACAGGGATACGCGGACGGGTCGGAGGTCGTCTGCCCGTTCGAAATCGAGGTCGTCCAGGCGCTGCGCGAACCGCAGAACGAGTGGGCCGAGGGCGCGGAGCCCTGGCCAAGCGAACTGGTCAATCTCGCGGTGTTCGACGGACCGCCGGAAGAACTCGTGCAACTCATCCACGACGAGGAATCCGAGGATGGCGATACGGCAACGATCGCGTGGGATCTCTTTCCCAACGAAGAGCGCGGCTTCTGGATCACCTGCCATTACGCGAACACGCTGGTCACGTTGACGCGCGCCCTCCCGATGTCGGTCACGCGCTGCGAAGTCGTGTTCGAAACCCAGATCCGTTATGCCGACGGCAGGCGGGTGGTGCGCTCGATGCGGTGCTTCTGAGCGCCACGGAATCCTTTCAGTGAAAATCGCGCGAACGGTAATCGGGCTCGCGACCCGGGCGTTTGACCTCGTCGGCCCGCGCCAGCGCCGGTGGCAGAGGCGCGCCGCCGGCCGCCAGCACGGCAAGATCGGATGACAGATCGGTCAGCCGCTCCGCAATCACATGGATAACCCGGCCCTCGCGCTGTAATCGCCCGTCGACGCCGAGCAATTTGGCGCCGAGCACGATCGGTCGGAATCGCTCGAAGGTCTTCGGCCAGATGATGACATTGACGATTCCGGTCTCGTCCTCGAGCGTGGCGAAGATGACGCCGCTCGCCGTGCCCGGCCGCTGGCGTACCAGCACAATCCCCGCCACGCGCACGGGCCGGTTATTGCCCATGCCGCCGAGCCGCATCGCCTGCCGGTAGCCACGATCTTCCATAGCCGGCCGCAACAGCGCCATCGGATGCTGCCGCAGCGTAAGCCGTAGCGTGGCATAATCCTGCGACACATCTTCGCCGACGGAGGCCGCCGGCAACGCAACCGGCGCCTCGACGCCTTCATCCGCCTCACCCGCCACTGCGAACAACGGCAGCGACGTATCGGGCAGCCCCTTCACCGCCCACAACGCCTCGCGCCGGTCGAGGCCGATCGAGCGGAATGCATCGGCCCGCGCCAGCCGTTCCAGCACCGCCGCCTCGAGCCCGGCGCGGCGGCGCAACGCGAGAGGATCGTCGTACCCATTGCCGCGCGCCGCAACCAGCCGTGCCGCCGCCGCCTCGCTCATGCCCTTGATCTGCCGCAGGCCGATCCGCAACGCATAACCGCCGACAGCGTCTCCATCCGGTTCGAGCGTCGAATCCCAGTCGCTGCGATTGATGTCAGCTTCGCGCACGCTCACGCCATGCTCGATCGCATCGCGCACGATCTGGGCGGGCGCATAGAATCCCAGCGGCTGGCTGTTCAGCAGCGCACAGGCGAAAACCGCCGGATAGTGGCATTTCATCCAGGCCGAAACATAGACCAGCAGCGCAAAGCTGGCGGCATGGCTTTCCGGAAACCCGTATTCGCCGAATCCTTCGATCTGGCGGAAGCAGCGCTCGGCAAAGGCGCGGTCGTAACCGCGCGCGACCATGCCATCGATCAGTTTCTCCTCGAAGGTATGGATGGTCCCGACATGGCGGAAGGTGGCCATCGCCCGGCGAAGCTGGTCGGCCTCGCCGGGCGTGAAGCCCGCGGCGACGATCGCGATCTTCATCGCCTGTTCCTGGAATAGCGGCACGCCCAACGTCTTGCCGAGCACGGCTTCGAGATCCTTCGAAGGAAAGCTCACCACCTCCTCGCCATTCCGACGCCGCAGATAGGGATGCACCATGTCGCCCTGGATGGGGCCCGGCCGCACGATCGCGACCTCGATGACGAGATCGTAGAAATTACGCGGTTTCAGCCGCGGCAGCATGGCCATCTGCGCGCGGCTCTCGACCTGGAACACGCCGAGCGAATCAGCGCGGCAGAGCATGTCGTAGACCTTCGCATCGTCGGCCGGTATCGCAGCCAGATCGAACGCCCGGCCCCAATGCTGCCGGATCAGTTCGAACCCCTTGCCGAGACAGGTCAGCATGCCGAGCGCCAGGATATCGACCTTGAGAATGCCGAGCGTATCGAGATCGTCCTTGTCCCATTCGATAACGGTGCGGTCTGCCATCGCCGCATTCTCGATCGGCACCAGTTCGGAAAGCGGCCCCTCGGTCATGACGAAGTCGCCGACATGCTGCGAGAGATGACGCGGCGCGCCGATCAGCTCGCGGGTGAGGGCGATCGTCTGCGCCATGCGCCGCTCGCCGGGATCGAGCCCGAGTTCGCGCACCCGCGCTTCGGCCACACCCTCCTCGCTCCAGCCCCAGATCTGCCCGGCGAGCCGGTCGACCAGATCGAGCGAGAGACCCATCGCCTTGCCGGTCTCCCGGATCGCCGAACGGCTGCGATAACAGATCACCGTCGCGGCGAGGCCGGCGCGGTCGCGGCCGTATTTCTCGTAGACATGCTGGATCACCTCCTCGCGCCG
>JBBDWX010000179.1:0-3265 GCA_040902665.1 Dongiaceae bacterium | reverse complement strand
GCAGCGTCATATCGCGGCTATCGACCTGCATCCTGTGTCCATCCGGGAGGCGAATGCTGTATTTGACCGTGGTACCGAGAAACACCGCGTCCTCCAGCGTCGCGCGCAGCGAGAGCTGGCAGCCCGGCACGGTCTCACCCACGATGTCTGCGTCGATCTGTATTTTTTCAGGCCGCACGATACACACGACCGGTTCATCGCCGCCTGGATCGGCAAACCGCAAATTACTGCCGAGCGTCACGAACCCGCCGCGGCGCTCGCCGGCCAGCACGTTTGCTTCGCCGATGAAGGTGGAGACGAAACGGGACTGCGGATGGCTGTAGATTTCTTCCGGCGTTCCCTCCTGCACGATCCGGCCGCCTTCCATAACGCAGATACGGGTCGCGAGGCCCATCGCCTCTTCCTGATCGTGGGTCACGAAGACGAATGTCCCGCCGGTCGTAGCATGGATCCAGCGCAGCTCGTCCTGCATCGACTTGCGTAGTTTGAGATCCAGCGCCGCCAACGGCTCGTCGAGCAGCAGAACCGCCGGGCGCATGATCAGCGCGCGCGCCAATGCAACGCGCTGCTGCTGGCCGCCGGACAGTTGGGTCACCGAGCGGGTGCCAAACCCGTCGAGACGCACCAGCTCCATCGCCGCCCGAACGCGCTCGTCGATCTCGCTTTGTTGGACCCGTGCGAGGCGCAGCCCGTAGCCGATATTCTGGGCGACCGTCATGTGCGGAAACAGGCCATAGCCCTGAAACACCATGTTGGTCGGGCGCCTTTCGGGTGGGAACCGCGTCACGTCCCGATCCTCGATGGTGATGGTCCCGGCGCTTGGTTCGATGAAGCCGCCGATCATCCGCAGGAGGGTGGTCTTGCCGCAGCCGGACGGGCCAAGGATCGCGAGAAACTCGCCGCGACGGATTTTCAGCGCCAGCGGGTGCACGGCAACGACTGTGCCGTAGTTCTTGCTCACGCCGGCAAGCTGCACCACCGCCTCCCGCGGAGCCGAAACCGGGGACGCCACGACCCTGGGCTCGGCCGCCATTACGATCGACCCGCCGCTTCGGCGCGACGCGGTCCGTCGGCCAAGATTCGCCTCCAGTCGCTCTGCGGATCGAGGCCGAGCAGAGTCTCGGTGCGGCGCAGATCCCAGATCGCGGCGTAGGGATTGGCGGCATAGAGGGCGGGGTGACGCAACTCGGGAACGCGTCCGAATTTGCGTTTCATGAAGGGCAGCGTTTCCTCCGGCGAGAATGTATCGCGCGCGCTCAGATAGAAAACGTCGAAGGGCGGGCCCTGATAGGCAAGCGCCAGGCGGGCAGCCTGCACGACGTCGGCAAGCTCGACATAACTCCACAGGTCCGGGTCGTCGATGGCGCGTACGCGCTCGATGTAACTCGACATGCCGGGCATTACGATCAAAGTCGGTCGGAGCACGACGATCTGCATGCCGCCGTCGCGCGCGTAGCTCTGCGCGGCGATCTCGCCGACCTGCTTCGACAAGCCGTAGGTTTCGCGCGGCCGGAGCGGATGAGCCTCGTCGATTGGCAGATAATCGGGGCAGGGTGGCGGCGAGCGCCAGAGCGAGATGACGCCCGACGCGCATTCGCTCGACATCAGGACGATCTTGCGAATGCCGAGATCGCGCGCCGCCTCGAGCACATTCCAGGTGCCGAGCGCATTGACATGGAACATGCGATCGCGCGGGTCGTGTGGCTGCAGCAAGGCGGCGACATGGACGATGGCATCCTGCCGCTCCAAGGCACTCCTGAGGGCATCGAACGACAGCACGTCGACATAGCGCGATCGGACACCGGGTCGGCCCGGCGTGATGTCGAGCGAAGTAACCTCATGGTCCACCATCAGGTCGTGCACGATGGCGTCGCCGAGTGCGCCATTCCCGCCGGTTATTGCAACGCGTTCGATGGTCATGGAAATCGACGGTTCTCCGTTCTGCAGATGGACGAGGATTTCGAAGGACCGAAGGGGTCCGACCCGCGTCGAGACGATCGGGTAACTCTCGGGGCGGCCTGCCTTGTGGCAAAGGCCGAAAATCGCAATCCACTCTATCGGTCCGGTCAATGGACGGGCGGCTCCAGAAACCCTGAAGCCGCAACGCGAACGGCGGATCGATCGCACGCGGCGGCTTCAGGGCAGCCGCGGATCCCAATCCGGCCAGAACAGATCGCAGGCGATGGCGAGCAGCCAGAAGAGCCCGGCGATGGCAAGCGCATAGCGGGCGTAGCGACGGTAGATTTCGGCCAGCGCCCCGCCGATGGCTCGCTGGACCCGGTCCGCCGGTAGATCGGTGTGCCGGTCCATCAGCAGCCAGACCTCGGTCTCGCGATAAGGACGCTGCGGCGCGTTGTGCGCCTTGATCAGCAGGACGCAGGCGACAATCGAGACCAGGGCCGCGCCGACCCGAAGCGCCAGCATCGGTTCGGTGATGAGGCCGAACATTGTGGCCCAGATGGCGAACCCCGCGAAGAAACAGGCGCGGCCAACAGAGAGAGCGGCGATCGATCGGATACGGTCCATGACGGCAGTTCCGGGCCGGCAACGGGCTTGGCCTCTGCTCAAAGCTTAGCAGTCCCGCAGGACCCGACAAGCGGGTTCAGAGCAGAGGTAGCAGCCCGGGGAGGGTCAGCAGCAGCGCGGCGCCCAACCAGATTCCCATCGAGACAGGGTCGCTCTGCTTCAGTCCGGCGACCCGCTCATAGAGTGCGGCGGGCACGCCGGAAACGATCAGCGTGCCGGTCGAAACCATGAGCGAGGCAAGCAGCAGCAACACATTGCCGGAGAGATCGAATATGGTCGGCGCCCAGAGCGGCGCAAAGATGAGCACCGGCAGCAGGGCCGGCGATATCAGGCCGTTGACGATACAGACGAAGACCATCGCAACGAAGATCAGGCGCGGGCTCATGGCGCCCCCGCGATGTTCGGCAAAGATCCGGTCAATGCCAACCATAGCAGCAGCGCAAAGCGCAGCAGGGTCAGCCAGAAGGCGGCGATCAACGGCAGGAACAGGAACATGACATAACGTGGCGTGATAAATGCCACGATCGGCAGCAGCCAGTCGGTCAGGCGGCAGAACCAGCGCCAGATATAGTTCTGCGAGTCCGGCGGCAGAAAAAAGCCGAGCACGAACCGTCCGAGCAGCGTGTAGACGAGGGCCGCCAGCACGAAGTTCGGAAGATGGAAATACCAGTGCTGCCAGAAATCCGCCCCGGTCATCGTTCAGTTCGCATCCGGATCATTCAAAAAGGAACGGGCGGGG
>JBBDWX010000178.1:0-3284 GCA_040902665.1 Dongiaceae bacterium | reverse complement strand
ACATGGTGAAGGCGATCGCGGAGAAGCACGGGCTGCGCGCGACCTTCATGCCCAAGCCGTTCTCGAACCTGACCGGCAATGGCTGTCACGCGCATGTCTCGGTCTGGGACAAGACCGGCAAGAAGAACCTGTTCCACGATCCGAGGGGCGAACTCGGCCTCTCGAAACTCGCGTATCAGTTCCTCGGCGGTGTGATGCATTCGACCGATGCGCTGTGCGCGATCTTCAATCCGACCGTCAACAGCTACAAGCGCATTAACGCACCCCGGACCACGTCGGGTGCGACCTGGGCGCCGAACACGATCACCTATTCCGGCAACAACCGTACGCACATGATCCGCATTCCCGATGCGGGACGCTTCGAGCTGCGGCTTATGGACGGGGCGGCGAACCCGTATCTGATGCAGGCCGGCGTGCTTGCGGCGGGTCTCGACGGCGTTGCCAACAAGCGCGATCCCGGCCCGCGGCACGACATCAACATGTACGAGGAAGGCCACAAGCTGAAGAACGTGAAGCGCCTGCCGCTCAATCTGCTCGATGCGCTGCGCGCATTCGGCGAGAGCAAGTCGCTGCGCGCAGCGATGGGTAACAGTTTCGTCGACAGCTATATCAAACTGAAGACGATCGACTGGAACAGCTATTCGAAGCATCTGACGCAGTGGGAGCGCGACACCACGCTCGACTGCTAGGCGTTGTTCCGATCTGGCCGGTGGGCGTCGCTCGGGGGATAGCCCCGGCGTCGCCGTCGCGCTACGAGCGGGGCCGGCGGGCAAAGGCCCGATAATCAGTCGTTTCGACGAGATCGGCGGGCCGGAACGGGCCGCCCCCAGGGAGGACGAATATGGCGAAAAAGGTCGGAAGCGACATCGAGATCGCGCGCGCGGCTACGATGCTGCCGATCGAGCAGGTGGCGGCGAAACTCGGTATCGGGGACAAGGACCTGGTCCGGTTCGGCCATCACAAGGCCAAGATCTCGTTCGACTTGATCGAAAGCCTGCAGAAGAAACCCGACGGCAAACTCATCCTCGTGACGGCGATCACGCCGACACCGGCGGGAGAGGGCAAAACCACGACCACGGTCGGCCTCGGCGACGGGTTGAACCGGATCGGCAAGAAGGCGGTCATCTGCCTGCGCGAACCTTCGCTCGGACCTTGTTTCGGCGTGAAGGGCGGTGCTGCCGGCGGCGGCTATGCCCAGGTCGTGCCGATGGAAGACATCAACCTGCATTTCACCGGCGACTTCCATGCGATCAGTACGGCGAACAATCTGCTCGCCGCGTTGCTCGACAATCACGTGTACTGGGGTAACGAGCTGGGCATCGATCCGCGCCGCGTTTCCTGGCGCCGCGTCATGGACATGAACGACCGCGCGCTGCGCTCGATCGTGTCGTCGCTCGGCGGCGTCGCCAACGGCTATCCGCGCGAAGACGGGTTCGACATCACCGTCGCCTCGGAAGTCATGGCGATCTTCTGCCTCGCCTCGAGCCTCGAAGATCTGACCAAGCGTCTCGGCAATATCATCGTCGCCTATACGCGCGACCGGAAGCCGGTCTATGCGCGCGACCTGAAGGCCGAAGGTCCGATGACCGTGCTGCTCAAGGATGCGCTCGCGCCCAATCTGGTGCAGACGCTCGAAAACAACCCGGCCTTCGTGCATGGCGGACCGTTCGCCAACATCGCGCATGGCTGCAATTCCGTGCTGGCGACGCAGACCGCGCTCAAGCTCGGTGACTATGTCGTGACCGAAGCGGGTTTCGGCGCCGATCTGGGTGCCGAAAAGTTCTTTGACATCAAGTGCCGCAAGACCGGGCTGAAGCCGGCGGCGGCGGTCATCGTGGCGACGATCCGGGCGCTCAAGATGCATGGCGGCGTCGCCAAGGAAGAGCTCAGCTCCGAGAATGTCGAGGCGCTGAAGAAGGGCATCGCCAATCTCGCGCGCCATGTCGAGAACGTGAAGAGCTTCGGTGTCCAGCCGGTCGTGGCGATCAACCGCTTCTCGGCCGATACCGATGCGGAGCTGAAGGCGGTCGAACAGGCCTGCGCCGAGCTTGGAGTCGAGGCGATCGAATGCACCCATTGGGCCGACGGCGGCGCCGGGACGGAGAAGCTGGCCCGCAAGGTCGTGGAAATCGCCGAGAGCGGCAAATCGGATTTCAAGCCGCTCTATCCCGACGACATGCCGCTCTGGGACAAGGTACGCACGATCGCGCAGAATCTCTATGGCGCGCAGGGCATCATCGCCGACAAGAAGGTGCGCGACCAGTTCAACGAATTGCAGAAGGCGGGCTTCGGGCATTATCCGGTCTGCATGGCGAAGACGCAGTACAGCTTCTCGACCGATCCCAACCTGAAGGGTGCGCCCTCGAATCATGTGGTGCCGATCCGCGAAATTCGGATTTCGGCGGGCGCCGAGTTCCTGGTCGTGGTCTGCGGCGAGATCATGACGATGCCGGGCCTGCCGCGCGTACCGGCGGCGAACAATATCCGCCTCAACGAGAAGGGCGAGATCGACGGGCTGTTCTAGGCCGGGAAAGTGCCCAACCGAGATCGAACGACAAAGGAGGCCACTCGGCCTCCTTTTTCTTTTACGTGATCGAAAACCCTCGTGAGCGGACGCCGCCCGACGCTGCGCTTACGGGAACAACAGCATCTCGATCAGCGTCAGGACGCTCATCAACAGGAACGGCGCCGTTGCAACCGAAATCCAGGGCGATCCGGCGCGGCGGAAATGACCGATGCCGTGCAACTGCGCCGCCACGACGAAGAAGGTGAAGTAGGTGATGAGCGGCGCATCGAAGACGATACGCGCCGTGTTGTCGACGAACGCCAGCAGGTTCACCGCGATCAGCACGATGAGCATGTCGCGCGAATAATCGTTGACGACCAGCGGGGTCATCGGCGGCACATTGTCCATCAACCGGTCGACCATGCCGAACGGGGTCAATTCCCGCTTGGGGGGTTGGGTCGGATCTTTCATTCTTTCGACCGGGTATGCTCCACCGGGCGATGGACAACGGTCGTACAGGCAGGTCGCAACCGCATCGCGACATTGCGTTCGCGATCGGAACGACCGGCAAGCTGTGCTGTCGTGACGGTCACCTGTTGCAAGGCGATTCTCCGACTTGTCGATGGCCGATGACGCCAACCTAACCATCATCCAAGCAGCGGGCAAGCTGGCGCCCCTTCAGCATACCGGGTGCCCTTGCGAGACAGCCCGGAAACCGGCAACACTGCCGGCGCCGCGACAGGATAAACCCAACGGCATAAGGGAGGCGGCGGCAGGA
>JBBDWX010000177.1:0-3293 GCA_040902665.1 Dongiaceae bacterium | reverse complement strand
ATCCACTTTCGACGCCGCGTTCGATTTCGACATGGATTGCCGGGTCAAGCCCGGCGATGACGATGGTGTGTGGCATGCAGCGAGCATTTGCAGTCCCTGCGATGACGATGGTGTGTGGCGTGCAGCGCATGTTCGCAGGCCCGGCGATGACGATGGTGTGTGGCGTGCAACGAGTGTTCGCAGGCCCGGCGATGACGATGGTGTGTGGGGCATGCAAGAATCGTTCTTCTCTGTGAACTCTGCGTCTCTGTGGTAAAGAAATCGCAGCACGTCTGTGGTGAAGAAATCGTCGCACGCAAGGGGAACGAGCGCGACGTTGGGAACGAGCGCGACGTTTTTTGCCGTGCGCAAACCCCGAATAGATTGTCATCGCCGGACTTATAAAAATCGTCATCGCCGGGCTTGACCCGGCGATCCATCTAGCCGACGCACGGCATACGCATTCGAATGCGTCGTCGATCCACTTTCGACGCCGCGTTCGATTTCGACATGGATTGCCGGGTCAAGCCCGGCAATGACATTTGTGTGTGTGGCGTGCAGCGAGTATTTGCAGTCCCGGCAATGACATTTGTGTGTGGCGTGTAGCGCGTCGGTTGGAATCCCGTCGGTGCCGATGCGCACCGTCCCGCAACGCTCACGCCAGGCTGTTGAAATCGTCGAGCAGCGTGGTGATCCGCCCGGAATCGGTCTGTTCCATGATCACCTGCGCGCAGCGGATCGCCGAGAGCAGGTCCATCTGGCGGATGCGCTGCTTGACCCGAGGCAGCGCGTTCGCCGTCATCGAGAGCTCGCGGATGCCGAGCCCGATCAGCAGCGGCGCATAGCGCGGATCGCCGGCGATCTCGCCGCAGACGCTGACCGAAATGCGCGCGCGCAGGGCCGCCTCGGTCGCGAACTGGATCAGGCGCAGCACGGCTGGATGCAGCGGGTTGTAGAGATGCGCCACCTGTTCGTCGCCGCGGTCGATCGCCAGCGTGTATTGCGTCAGATCGTTGGTGCCGATCGCAAAGAACTCCGAAACCTGGGCAAGCGCGTCGGCGGCGAGTGCGGCACCCGGCACCTCGATCATCACGCCCAGCTGCGGCAGCGGATCGCCGATCGCGACCTTGCGGCGCTTGAGCCGCTTGACCGTCGCCATCATCGCCTGGCGCACCGCGCGCACTTCGTTCGCGGCCGAGACCATCGGCAGCAAAATCCGCACCGGTCCGTGCGCGGCCGCACGCAGCATTGCCGCGAGCTGGGCATCGAGCAGCGAGCGATCGCTCAGCGACAGCCGGATCGCCCGCAGGCCGAGCGCGGGATTGGTCGATTCGCCGAACCGGTCGGTCATCGATGCGGCGAGTTTGTCGGCGCCGAGATCGAGCGTGCGCATCGTGACGGTCTTGCCGTCCATCGCCTCGACGATGGTCCTGAGCGCCTCATATTGCTCGTCCTCGTCCGGAAGATCGGGCCGGTTCATGAACATGAACTCGGTGCGCAGCAATCCGACGCCTTCTGCACCGTTGACCAGCGCCTGCTCGAATTCGCGCGGCAGTTCGAGATTGGCGGCAAGCCGGATCGTGGTGCCGTCGCGCGTCACCGCCGGCAGGCGGCGCAATCGCGCGAGCTGGCGTTCGAGCCGGCCGAGCGCCTCGCGGCGACGCTGATAGCGGCGCTGCGTTGCAGCCGTGGGATTGACGATGACGACGCCAAGATCGCCATCGACCACCAGCAGATCGCCCGAATGGACCCGGCCGATCAGTTCGGTCGCGCCGAGCACCGCCGGCAGGCCGAGCGAACGCGCCATGATTGCGGTGTGGCTCTCGGCACCGCCAAGCACGGCGGCGATGCCGGTGATGCGCTTGGGATCCATCAGCGCGGTATCGGCCGGTGTCAGCTCTTCGGCGACGACGATCGATCCTTCGGCGGCGTGCGCGAAGGCCTCGTAAGGCGTCTGCGTCAGGTTGCGGATCAGCCGGTCGCCGACCTCGCGAATGTCCTGCGCGCGCGCAGCGAGATAGGGATCGTCGAGGGCCGCAAAATCGGCGGCGACCTTCGAGATTTCCTTGAGCACCGCCGCCTCGGCATTGAGCCGCTGTTCGGCGATGCGCTTTTCCGCGCCGCGCAGGATGCGGCTGCCGGTGAGCATGTGGCGATGCGCATCGAGCAGGAAGCCGACCTCTTCGCGTGCGGCCGCCGGCAGCGCTTCCGATTTTGTGCGCAGCTTGGCAAGCTGCTTCTGCGCCTTGGAGACCGCGCTGCGGAAGCGCGCGAGCTCCTCGTCGACGGCATCGGGTTCGATCTCGTATTCCGGCACCGAGACGCGGCCCGATTCGACCACATGGGCGGCACCGATCGCGATGCCGGGTGCTACACCAAGACCCTCGAAGGTCTCTTCCTTGCCGGCGCGCTCCTTGCTGCGGGCCATCGGGCTAGGCCTCGCCGAAACCGGAATCGATCAGGGTCGCAAGCGCACGAAGCGCCGACCTGGCATCCGTTCCGGACGCGTTCAGCACGAGGAAGCTGCCCGGTCCGGCCGCCAGCATCATCAGCCCCATGATCGAACGTCCGGATACCGTCATGCCGTCCTTCTCGACCGTCACTTCGGCATCGAAGGCCGAAAGCGTCTGCACCAGCTTGGCGGCGGCGCGCGCATGCAGCCCACGCTCGTTGCGAATGCGAACCCTGCGAACCAGCGGTGTCGTGGTGGCGGCGTCCATGCGGGCCTTTGCAGATCGCGGGCGATCAGGAGCGCACCGTCTTGCGGCCGCCCTCCTGGGCGAGCAGCTGCGAGGCGACGTTGATGTATTTGCGGCCGGCTTCCTGCGCCTGAGTGACCGATTCGGCGAGCGGCGTTTCCTTGCGCACGCTCGCGAGCTTGATCAGCATCGGCAGGTTGACGCCAGCGATCACCTCGACATTGGCACGATCGAGAACCGAAATGGCGAGATTGGAAGGCGTGCCGCCGAACATGTCGGTGAGCAGCACGACGCCGTCTCCGCTGTCGACCTCGCCGACCCGTTCGATGATCTCGGCGCGCCGCTTTTCCATATTGTCGTCCGCATCGATGCAGACCGCGGCGACCTGCTGCTGCGGCCCGACCACATGCTCGAGCGCGGCCAGAAACTCTGCCGCGAGGCGGCCGTGCGTCACCAGGACGATGCCGATCATGCCGTCGCTCCCTTGGCGGTGGATGAAAAGTCCGGCGCGGCGGGCTCTGCCGTCCCGTCGCGCGCGGATCCGTCTTCGAGGCCGCGCCCCAGATCGCGGTGGGTGAGACTGGCCGCATGGCCGGCGCGATGCAAGACCCCGGC
>JBBDWX010000176.1:0-3296 GCA_040902665.1 Dongiaceae bacterium | reverse complement strand
GCCCGCCGCGTTTTCCGCTCGCCCGCGGCCGCGTGCGATTCGTCGGCGACCCGATCGCCGCCGTGCTGGCGGAAAGCCAGGCCGAGGCCGAGGACGCGGCCGAGCGCATCGCGGTCGAATACGACTTGCTGCCGGCGGTCGTCACTGTGGATGCTGCAACTGCGCCGAAGGCGGCTGAGCTCTGGTCGGGTGCACCCGGCAATGTCGCGGCCTATGGACGGTTCGGCGATGCGGCGGCAACGGATGCGGCCTTTGCGCGCGCGCCGCATGTCGTGGGCCTGCGCATCGTCAACAACCGGCTGGTGCCGAACGCGCTCGAGCCGCGCGCCACGTTGGCCGAATACGATCCGGCGAGCGAGCGTTTCACCCTGCGCACGGTCACGCAAACGCCCTCGACCTTGCGCCAGCAGCTTGCCGATGGGGTGCTGCGTTTGGCGCCCGAGAAGATCCGCGTCCTGGTGCCGGATATCGGTGGCGGGTTCGGTCTCAAGACGAATCTACACCCCGAAGATGCCGTGGCGGCCATTGCCGCGCGGCGCTTCGGCCGGCCGGTCAAATGGCGGGCAACGCGTGCGGACGAGTTCCTCGCCGGCACGCATGGCCGAGACCAGGTGAGCGAGGCCGCACTCGCGTTCGATGGCGACGGGCACATCCTCGGCCTGCGCGTCAAAACGAAATCCGATCTCGGCGCCTATCTGACGCCCGCCGGTGCGGTGGTCGCGCTGCTGCTCGGTCCGCGCGCCGTCGTCGGCACCTATCGTGTGCCGGCGGTCGACCTCGAGGTTTCGGCCTGTCTCACCAATACCTGCCCGACCGCGCCCTATCGCGGCGCCGGCCGGCCGGAAAGCATCTATGTGATCGAGCGACTCATCGAGGAGGCGGCGGCGACGCTCGGCCTCGATCCGGTCGAGATGCGGCGGCGCAATTTCATTCCACCCGATGCGTTCCCTTATACGACGCCAAACGGCGAGATCTACGATTGCGGCGAATTCGAGCGCGTGCTCGACGGGGCGCTGGCGAGCGCCGACTGGAACGGATTTGCCGCACGGCGCGAGGGATCGGCCAAGGCCGGTCTGCTGCGCGGCCGCGGGCTCTCTAGTTTCATCGAGTGGACGGGTGCTGCTGTCTATACCGAACAGGTCATCGTGCGGATCGCCGGCGACGGGCGGGTGACGCTCCAGACTGCGATGCAGGCGATGGGGCAGGGTCTCTCGACCTGTTTCGCACAACTGCTCGCGGTCACGTTCGATCTGCCGATCGACTGCATCGAGATATTGCCCGGCGATACCGACGCGGCGAACGGCATCGGCAGTGTGGCCTCGCGCTCGCTGTTCATCGGCGGGCCGGCGACGATGGCGGGCGGCAAGGCGGCGCTCGACAAGGCGCACGCTCTCGCAGCTGACACCCTCGAAACGTCACCCGCCGATATCGAGTATCGCGCCGGGCTCTTTTCGGTCGCCGGCACCGATCGCCGCATCGGGCTGTTCGAACTCGCAAAGCGGCAGCCCGGCGGCCGGATCGAAGCCGAATTGCATCACACCATCGATGCCGCAAGCTGGCCGAACGGCTGTCATGTGGCCGAAGTCGAGATCGATCCCGAAACCGGCCTGGTTCGGGTCGTCCGCTATACCGCCGTCGACGATCTCGGGACGGTCGTCAATCCGATGATCGTGGAGGGGCAGGCGCATGGCAGCCTCGCGCAGGGTATCGGTCAGGCGCTGCTGGAGCACACCGTCTATGACGAGAGCGGTCAGCTTCTGACGGCGTCGTTCCTCGACTACGCGATGCCCCGTGCCGATGACCTTCCGGCGTTTCAAGTCGAAACCCTGGCCGGCATCCCCTCGCCGGGAAACGCGCTTGGCGCCAAGGGGGCCGGCGAGCTGGGCTGTGTGGCGGCGCCGCCGGCGTTGATGGCCGCCATTCTGGACGCCCTGCGGCCGCTCGGCGTGCGCGACCTCGACATGCCGGCGACACCGGAACGGGTCTGGCGCGCGATCGAGGCTGCCCGCGCCGACCGATCCGCGGCGCAGAAAACGCCGGGGCTCGACCGGACGTTGAGCCCTGGGCAAGGGTCCGCTAGGCTCCCTTGTTGAGAGTATCGGTGGTTCCCGAGTGCCGTTACGGGGAGGATCCCCGTGTCACGGCCCGACCGGCGATACGGCCTTAAGGCCCGGACCGCGCCATGCGTTCGCTCGTCACACAGGGGAGGAAAAATCCATGGTCGATTTCAGTAAAACGCGACGACAGTTTCTGCAGTCTGCCGGCGCGAGTGCTGCTGCGCTCGCGGCGGGGTCGATGGCCGGGCGTTCTGCCCAGGCCGCCCGCGAGAAGGAACTGAACATCCTGTGCTGGGAGGGTTACAACTCGGCAGAGGTGCTCGATCCGTTCCGTCAGGCGCACGATGCGACGGTCAAGGCCGAATCGCTGACCAACGACCCGACCATGATCAACCGCCTTCGCGCCGGCGAGATCAATGTGTGGGACCTGATCAACGTGAACAATCCCTGGGCACGCGAAGTCATGTACCCCGAGGGACTGATCGTTGCCCTGCCGCGTGACGAGATGGAGCCCTATTTCGAAAACATGCTGCCGCAGTTCCATCCGCCTTATGCCTGGTCGCTGAGCGAGGACGGGAACGATCTGCTGGGGATGACGCAGCGCTACGGTCCCTACAGCTTCGTCGCCAATACCGACAAGATCAGCCGCCAGATGGCGGAAGACGAAGGCTGGAATCTGTGGAACGACGACGCCCTGGCCGGTCGCTACGCGGTTCAGGAAACCGACGACTGGGACGTCTTCGTCCTGTGCCTGATCGCCGGCTTCGATCCGTTCCGCGAGCATACCGACGAGGAGGTCGCGAAATTCGAGGAAGCGGCAAACCGGCTGTTCCGCAATGCGAAGCTGGTCGGCGATATCCCGACGCTCAACCAGGGGCTGGTCAGCGGCGAGATCGATCTCTATCTGCCGGGCGGCGTCTATTCCGCCTCGCTGGCTCGTGCGGACGGGTTCCTGAACATTCGCGGAATAACGCCGAACAGCGGCCCGATGCCGGGCGGCAAGGGCGGCGTATCCTGGATCGAGGTCACCTCGGTCGTGAACAATCCGGAGCTCTCGCCGCTGGCTATCGAGTTCCTTAAATACGTGCAGGATCCGGAAGTGTCGCACACGGTCGCGTTCGCGGAAGGTACGTTCAATCCGGTGACGCAGATGGGCAATCCCGCATGTTTCGAACTCTTCACACCGGAAGAGCTCGAGATCATTCAGTGGGACAGCCTCGAGCAGGAGATGGCGAACTC
>JBBDWX010000175.1:0-22768 GCA_040902665.1 Dongiaceae bacterium | reverse complement strand
CTCCCAACACTCGCGAAGAGGCGCAGAAGAACTTTCGCCTGCTAGCAGGCCAAGCTCTGCACGACTTCATCTACACCCAGGTCGGATACGACCCCAACAACAGCGTGCCGATTGTCTGGCGGCAGTTCCACGACCGCGTCTCGCTGACCTACAACTCCGTGCCTGTCGGCTATTTCAGCGTGTTCAAGGAGATCGCTGACATGATCGTGACGCTTGGGCAGGCGGGCCTGCATATCGACAAGTCCTTTGTGCCCGATGGCAGCGTTGGTAGCCATTGGAGTCGCCACTGGGACGAGAACGGCTTCGACGACAAGTTCGGAGCGCGCCAGAAGTGGGACCACAACTACCCGGACTACTTCCCGCAAGCGCGGTCCAACCCCCAGCCGGCATGGTGCTATCGGGAAGCGGCGCTGCCCGAGTTCCGCCGCTGGATGCGCGAAAACTACATCGGCGACGGCAAGTTCACGAAGTACATCAACGCCAAGATTAAGCAGAAGGAGCTGCCCGCCTCGTTCGCTCAGCTGCTCGTCGCCGCGTACAAACTGGAAGACAAATCCGGGGGCTAGTTGCCCCACCGCTTCGCGGCGGCTTTACGAGCGATCTCTGCCCGGCGCTTCTTGCTGAGGCTGTCCGCCCGCGCTTTGCCGCCCTTGCGGCCCAGTGCTACGGCGGCCGGGTCCTTATCGGCGGCATCCGGGTCTTTGTCCTCGACCTGGCCCGTCGCTATATCGCCGATCATCTTGGCGAGTGCGACCGGATCGCGCGGTCGTTTGAGTCGGTCGTCTGTCATGCTCCCAATATGGTCCTAGCGTTGGAAATCCGCTACCCCGCCCGAAATCCAAACTGACCCAGTACCGCAAGGCCGGTGTTCTTGCGAGGCGCCGGGCCCGGGCGTACTATCTGCATCGCGACGGTTCCCAAGATTTGGGATTAATAGGGAACAGGGTGCGACGGCGATCCGGATCGGATCGGCGCCAATGCCCTGGCTGCCCCCGCAACTGTAAGCGGCGAGCCGGACGCCATTTCTGCCACTGGGAAACCGGGAAGGCAGGCGTTCAGCGAAGACCCGTGAGCCAGGAGACCTGCCGGCGCTGCGTCACTCATCCATGAGGCGGGGAGCTTCTCGTGGATCGGACCTCCGGGTCGGGTGACGTACTTGAAACGTCGCCGCGACGAGGGGTTCCGGTGGGGGTTATCGCTGATCAATTGCGATGGGCACGAATGTTTCGATTCCGGTCGATTCCGGAATGCGAACGATTCATGCCGCTTCCCTTCTGCCGTGCATCCGACGTTGGGCGATCGCGCAACGTCACGGCAGCGGCAGGGAGGCCGACATGACGCAGATTTCATCCAATACGGTCCAAATTGAAGTTCGTAACATTCGATGGCGCCACCGTGCGCTCTTCGGCGCGGTGACGACCGGCATGACGTTGGTCATGTTTCTGGCCGGCCCCACGTTCGCGGCACAGGACAACGACGAACGCGATTCGACTCTGCCGGATACCTATGTCACGGCGAGCCAGGTTCCGGTCCCGGCAGAGGCCGTGGGCAGTGCGGCAAGCGTGGTCACGGATACGCAAATCGAAGAGTCGCAGGAACGCCATGCCGGCGAAGTCCTGCGCCGGGTGCCGGGCATCTCGGTCAATCGCACCAGCACCGTCGGGAATCTGGCCCAGGTGCGCATTCGAGGTGCTGAAGGCAACCATACGATGGTGATCATCGACGGGATCAAGGTGAACGATCTGGCAATCGGCGACGAATTCAACTTTGCACATCTGCTCACCTACGACATCGGCGAAATGGAGATACTGCGCGGACCGCAAAGCTCGCTCTATGGCAGCGATGCGCTCGGTGGTGTGGTTAGCGTATCCACACGCCGCGCGACCGAACCGTTCGAGGCCAGTTTCGTCGGCGAAGGCGGCTCGTCCGGCACGGGGGCCGGCAGCGTCCGGGTCGGCAGCGCCGGCGATGACTATGACATCGCACTCACGACCAGCTATTTCCGCACCAACGGCTTCAACATCGCCGATAACGGCAACGAGAAGGACGGCTTCGATCTGCTGAATGCCTCGCTGCGCGGCGGCTTCATGCCGACCGAGAATCTTGCCTTCGATTTCTCGGGCCGGATTGCCACCGGCACAAACGAGTTCGACGATGGCGATCCGACCACCGACAACCCGCTGCTCGAGACCGATTTCTTCAACGTCTACGGGCGCGGCCAGGGTACGCTCACCCTGTTCGATGGTGCGTGGGAACACATCCTCGGCGCATCGATCGTCGATACCGCCAATGACGGGGAACCCGGCAGCGAATTCAGCACCGACACCTACGGCGAGACATTCATCGCCGACTATCAGACCAATATTTTCTTCGACACCCCGTCGTTCGCAGATGCGGCCCACTCGTTCAGCTTCCTCGTGGAGCGCGAATACGAAAGTTATCGCCAGCAGGGCCAGGTTTCGATGTTCGGCGATCCGAATTTCGAAACGCATGCAACCAACTACGGTTATGCCGGCGAGTATCGGGTCTCGCTGTGGGACAGCCTGTTCCTTTCCGGCGCGATCCGTCACGACGACAACGAATTGTTCGATGCCGCGACCACATGGCGAACCACGGCCGCCTATCTGTTCGAGGATTACGGGACGCGTCTGCATGGCAGCTACGGGACCGGCATCAAGAACCCGACCTTTATCGAGATCTTCGGTCTGTTCAGCGACTTCATCGGCAATCCCTCGCTCACGCCGGAAAGCTCGGAAGGGTTCGATATCGGCGTCGAGCAGAGTTTCTTCGACGATCGGCTGATCGTCGACGTGACCTACTTCCACCAGAATCTCGAGGACGAGATCACCAACATCTTCGTGCCGGACGGCATGGGCGGATTCGTCGGGACGGTCGTTAACCTGCCAGGCGAAAGCGAACGCCAGGGCATCGAGGTTTCGCTCAATACCGAGCCGTTCGAAGGTTTCACGCTGTACGGCGCATATACCTATCTGGATTCCGAGGATGCGAACGGCGCCACCGAAATCCGCCGCCCGAAACATATCGCGAGCCTGTTCGCGAATTACGAATTCATGGAGGCGCGCGCCAACGTCAATCTCGGCATCGAGTATAACGGCAAGCAAACCGACACCGATTTTGCAGTCTTCCCGTCGATGACACGCATGCTCGACGAGTTCGTGCTGGTCTCGCTTGCCGGTTCTTACGAGCTGACCGAGAACATCGAACTGTTCGGTCGGGTCGAAAACCTGCTCGACGAGGACTATCAGGAAGTCTTCGGCAACAACACGCCCGGCATCGGCGTCTATGCCGGATTCCGCGTCGGCTTCCAGTCGGAGTGACCGGATGGACCAGACGATCCGCCGCCTGTTTCGCATCGTTGCTGCCTGGGTTCTTGTGGCGGTGCTGCTCGCGCCCGCGTGCGGCTATGCGAAGCCGGCGCGGATCGTCTCGCTCAATCTCTGCCTCGACGGGCTACTGCTCGATCTCGCCGAACGCGACCGGATCGCGGCTGTGTCTTATCTCAGTTTCAAGCCGGCCTATTCGCCGCGCGCGGCCGAGTTCGAGGGGCTGACCGCCGTTTATGGTCTGGCGGAAGAAGTACTCGCCCTCGAACCCGATCTCGTGCTGACAGGTCAGTTTTCGCCGCGCAATACGACACGGCTCCTCGAGAAATTCGGCTATCGAGTGGTCGAGCTGCCGGTTGCGAACTCGATCGACGACATGCGCGGTCTCATCGTCGAGGTCGCGCGGCTGATCGAGGAGGAGGAAGCCGGCGCTGCGATGCTGGCCGCAATCGACCGCAGGCTTGCCGCTTTGCCGCCGCCGCCGGACGAACCGCTGCGCGCGGTGCTTTACGGAGCGAACGGGCTGACCGCCGGCGCCGATACGCTCGCGGAGGACGTGCTGCGCCGCGCCGGGTTCTCCAGCATGACCGCCGAAGCCGGTATTTCCGGCTGGCGCTGGATCGACCTCGAGACCCTGTTGACGACACGGCCCGATGTGCTGGTGATGGAGGAGTTACGCGACGGCCCGCCGTCGGTCGGTCGCGCCGTGCTTGCGCATCCCGCCCTCGCCCGCTTCGCCGAAACGCGCGCGATCGTCACCTTTCCGGAAAGCCAGTGGGAATGCGCCGGACCCGGAACGGTCACCGCCGTCGAGCTGCTCGCGGCGGCCCGGCTCGCGCTCGAAACCGCGGCCGGCGCCCCGTGACCCGCCCAATGCCCCGCGCCCTGCCCCCCACCGGGACCGCCGCCCACACGAACGAAACCGTCGCCCCGACTGTGCCGCGCGAACGCTGCCTCCAGATCGGCCTGTTACTAGGTCTGCTGATCGTCATTCTGTTCGTGGTCTCGCTCGGCACCGGCCGTGCCGCGCTCGGGCTCGGCGAATTGCTGTTCGAGCGGGTCTGGAACGACGACGAGCTGCTCTGGATCGTGCTCTCCGAGATTCGCCTGCCGCGCGCCATCCTTGCGACCCTGGTCGGTGGCGCGCTCGGCCTTTCCGGCGCGGTGCTGCAGGGCTATCTGCGCAATCCCCTGGCCGAACCGGGACTGATTGGCGCCTCCTCGATGGCCGCGTTCGGCGCCGTGCTAATGCTCTATTTCGGTGTCGCCTCGCAGTTCGTCTGGGCGCTGCCCGCGGGCGGCATCGCCGGTGCCCTCGTCGGCGTTACCATCGTCTATATGCTCGCCGGCAACGCGGCCGGCCCGCTCACATTGATCCTTGCGGGCGTTGCGGTGAATGCGCTCGCCGGCGCGCTGACCTCGCTCGCGCTTTCGTTGGCGCCAAGCCCGTTTGCCGTGCAAGAGATCGTGTTCTGGCTGCTCGGCTCGCTCGCCGATCGCAGCTTCGATCATGTCTGGCTGGCCCTGCCGTTCATCGCGGTCGGTTCGGCGCTGCTGTTCGCGACCGGCCGCGGGCTCGATGCTCTGACTCTTGGCGTCGACGCGGCGGCGAACCTCGGCGTGCGTCTGCCGCGGCTGCAGGTCCAGATCGTGCTCGGCACCGCGCTTGCGGTCGGCGCCGCCGTCTCGGTCACCGGCATCATCGGCTTCGTCGGCCTCGTGGTGCCGCATCTGTTGCGACCGCTGGTCGGCAACCGCCCCGCGCCCCTGCTCGGTCTTTCGGCGCTCGGCGGCGCGGCGCTGACGCTGGCGGCCGACATCGTGGTGCGGCTGATCCCCTCCGGCCTCGAACCGAAGCTCGGCGTTATCACCGCGATGATCGGTGCGCCGTTTTTTCTCTGGCTGCTCATGAAGACCCGGAGAACGCTCGCATGAGCCGCATCGACGCCACGGGCCTCACCGTCCGGCTCGGTCGCCGCCGCGTCCTCGAGGATGTCTCGCTGGCGATCGCCGACGGCGAAATGGTCGGGCTGCTCGGACCGAACGGCGCCGGCAAGACGACACTGTTGCGTTGCCTCGCCGGTCTGCTGCCGGCCGATGCGGGCCGCGTGAACTTCGACGGCAGCCCGATTGGCGACGTCGCGCGTGGCGAACTAGCGCGCCGGCTTTCCTATCTGCCGCAGAGCGCGGAATGCCACTGGCCGATCTCGGTGCGCAATCTGGTGGCACTCGGCCGCCTGCCGCATCGCTCGGCCTGGGGCGGGCTTGGCCCCGCCGATCGCCTTGCCGTCGATCGCGCGCTCGCGACCGCAGATCTGGTCGAACTTGCCGAGCGGCCCGTCAACGAACTCTCCGGCGGCGAGCGTACCCGCGCGATGCTGGCGCGCGCGCTCGCGACCGAACCGGCGAGCATTCTTGCCGACGAACCGATTGCCGGCCTGGATCCCGCCCATCGGCTCGAGGTGATGGCCCTGCTGCAGCGCCTCGCCAATGCGGGGCAGGCTGTGCTTGTGGTGCTGCACGATCTGACGCTGGCCGCACGCTATTGCCATCGTCTGATCCTGCTCAGCGAAGGGCGCGTGCAGGCAGGCGGCCGCCCCGCCGACGTGCTGACGCCGCAACGGCTCGCCGACGTGTTCGGCGTGCGCGCTCATCTCGCCGACCTCGCCGACGGACCCCTGATCGTGCCCGTCGAACGCCTCGCCGATTCCGAACCGGCCGCTGAATTGCCCGGAGCGACGCGATGAATGCCGGACTGGTCGAATGGGGCAGCATCGCCAAGAGCATCGCCTATGGCAGCACGCTGACCGGCACAATAGGGCGCGGCGCGCTGCTGCTCTCGGCTCTGGTGCATGGCGGGCTTGCCGCCGCTTTTATCGGCTGGGGCGAGCCGCAACCGACCGCGCCGCAGCCGATTCCGATCGCCATCGTCGCAGTCGCATCCGGGAACGCGTCGGGTGGCGCCAGCGCGCCGGTCATAGCCCAGGCGCCGCATCAGCCGGCAACACGCCCCGCCGAGCCGGCAGAACCCGCACAAGCCGAGATGCCCGAACCTCCGATTGCGCCCTTGCCGCAATCCGCCGCCCTCGAGCGGCCGGAACCCGTGCCACTCGCATCCGAGCCGGTTGCCGACATGGCACTGCCTGCCATCGAGCCGCTGCCCGCCCCGGCAGCGAAGCCGCCCGAGCCGCCCGCCGAGCTGTCTGCCGAGCCCCGCGCCGAACAACTCGCCGCAACCGAACCGGTCCCCGAAGCCGCCCCTCAATCGGTTCCCGAACCCGTCATTCAGCCGGCCGCACCGGCTATGATCGAAATCGTCCCAACTCAAACTGCGCCGACCGAAACTGCGCCGACCGAAACTGCGCCGACCGAAACTGCAACCGAAACCGCACCGGCGATCGCGATGCCGAGCGCCGGACAGACCGCCGCCTTGCCCGATCCGGCGAGTGCACTCGGCACGGCGCCGGATACGCTCGAAACCGGCAGCGCCGATTTCGAGCCCGCCCGTTACGATGTCGCGGCACTGGCCAATCCCGAACCGGATTATCCCTGGGCCTCGCGCCGCGCCGGCGAACAGGGCCGCGTCGTGCTGCGCGTCGAAGTCAGTGCCGGCGGCATTGTCGAGGCGATCGGGATCGCCGACAGCAGCGGCCATCGCCGGCTCGACAACGCCGCCCTCGAGGCGGTCCGGCACTGGCGTTTCGAACCGGCCCGGATCGGCGACCAGGCGATCGCAACCACCGTCAACGTGCCGGTCACGTTCAGGCTGGAATAGGCTGACGGGCGGGCGGCGGGTTGAAACCGCACGTTCATGCGAATGGTAGACTGGCATGGCGTACTCGGCCGAACGATCGGCCGGTACTGTTGGCTTCCCCATTGGTCCGACCGATGGCAATGGCCCGGTTTACCGCCTGTCGTCCCCATCTTGCGCGACTTCGGGGTCGGCCTAGAATCCCCCTACAACCGACGCGAAAGGCCGCCGCGGGGCGGACTCGCATCGGGCGAAAGAAAGGGAGAATTCATGGTTCATCTGAGATCGCGGCTCGCCTTGCGTATGCTCGGCGCTGCCGCCCTCGTCGCCTGCGCCGGAACCGCGGCACAGGCCGACATGATGACGGAAATTGGCGAAGGCGAAGGTGTCGTCGATATCGTGGCCTGGCCAGGCTACATCGAACGCGGCGAAACCGATCCAGCCTTCGACTGGGTGACGGATTTCGAGGCCGCGACCGGCTGTCAGGTCCGGATCAAGACCGCGAACACCTCGGACGAGATGGTCGCCCTGATGAACGAGGGCGGTTTCGACCTCGTCACCGCCTCGGGCGATGCCAGCATGCGCCTCATCCGCGGCGGCAAGGTGCAGGAGATCAACACGGATCTGGTGCCAAGCTGGAGCACGGTCGACGAACGGCTGCAGGACGCGCCCTGGCACACGATCGACGGCAGGCATTACGGCGTACCCTATCAGTGGGGCTCGAACGTGCTGATGTACAACACGACTGTCTTTCCAGAAGCGCCGACGAGCTGGTCGGTCGTGTTCGAAGAGCAGAACCTGCCTGACGGCAGTTCCAACGCCGGTCGTGTCCAGGCCTTCGACGGACCGATCTACATCGCCGATGCCGCGCTCTATCTCATGCATCACAATCCCGACCTCGGCATCACGAATCCCTACGAACTCAACCAGGACCAGTACAACGCCGCGCTCGACCTGCTTCGACAGCAGCGCGAGATCGTGATGCGGTACTGGCACGATGCGTTCGTGCAGATCGACGACTTCACCAACGAAGGCGTCGCGGCCTCGTCGTCATGGCCGTTCCAGGTCAACATCCTGGTATCGAGCGAACAGCCGATCGCCAGCACGGTGCCCGAGGAAGGTGCCACCGGCTGGGCCGACACGACGATGATACACGCCGACGCGCCGCATCCGAACTGCGCCTATATGTGGCTCGAACATTCGATCAATCCGAAGCTGCAGGGCGATCTCGCCGCCTGGTTCGGTTCGGTCCCGGTTGCGCTCGCGGCCTGCACCGGCAACGAGCTGCTCGGCGATGCCGGTTGCGATACCAACGGTCTCGGCAATTTCGAGCGCATCTGGTTCTGGCGCACGCCGGAGGCGGCCTGCGAAAGCCAGGGCGAATGCGTGCCCTATTATCGCTGGGTAACCGACTATATCGCCGTGCTCGGCGGTCGCTGAGCCGAACCTGACAGAACCGGGCAACGTCGCGCTCGCGGCGTTGCCCGGTTGCTTCTGCCGATGCGCCATACCGGCGCCGATCTCATTCCGGATGCCCCGACATGACCGCCAATATCCCGACCGCCAGTACTGCGATGGCCAGCGCCACGACCGCGATCGAGTTTTCCGGTGTCTCGCGCCATTTCGGCGACGTGAAGGCGGTCGATCGCGTCAGCTTCACGATCGCGGACGGCGAATTCTTCTCGATGCTCGGCCCGTCCGGCTCGGGCAAGACGACCTGCCTGCGCCTGATCGCCGGCTTCGAGCAACCCACGGCCGGCCGCATCATGCTGCACGGCCGCGATATGGCGGGGGTGCCGCCATTCGAGCGCGATGTGAATACCGTCTTCCAGGATTACGCGCTCTTCCCGCATATGAATGTGCGCGACAATGTCGCCTACGGCCTGATGATCCGGAAGATCGCGCGGCGCGAACGCTATGCGCGCGCCGACGAGATGCTCGAGATGGTCAAGCTCGCGGGCCTCGGCGAGCGCAAGCCGGGGCAGCTCTCCGGCGGCCAGCGCCAGCGTGTCGCGCTCGCCCGCGCGCTCGTCAACCGCCCGAGCGTGCTGCTGCTCGACGAGCCGCTCGGCGCGCTCGATCTCAAGCTGCGCGAGCAGATGCAGGAGGAGCTTAAGGAAATCCAGCGCCAGGTCGGCATCACCTTCATTTATGTGACGCACGACCAGGGCGAGGCGCTGGCGATGTCCGACCGTATCGCCGTCTTCAATCTTGGCCGCATCGAGCAGATCGGCGCACCCGGCGAAATATACGATCGGCCGGGCAGCGAGTTCGTGGCCGGTTTCGTCGGCGTCTCGAACCTGATCGATGCCGCGTCCGCCGAACGTCTGCTCGGCATCCGTCAGGCCTTCACCGTTCGACCGGAGCGTATCCGGCTTTTGCCGGAGAATGCCGCAGTCCCGGCGGCATGCTGCGCCGTCGCCGGACGGGTTGCGAGCGTCCTCTTTCTTGGCGCCTCGACCCGCTACAAGATCGCGGTCGACGACAGCGACGGTCTCGAACTCAGTGTAATCCGACAGAACAGCGACGGCTTGCCGGAAGCCGACTTCGCAACCGGTGAGCGCGTGCGTCTCGTCTGGGAGCGGCGCCAGAACAACCTGCTGGCGGCGGCATGACCGTCGCCGCATTTCTGCCGCTGCCGCCGGCGAGCGCCGGACGCCGCGTCTCCGGTTTTCTCTATCGCCACGGCTGGCTGCTGCTCGCGCTGTTCCTGCTGCCGCCGGTGTTGTGGCTGGGCGTCATCTATCTGGGCTCGCTGCTCGCGCTGCTGCTGCAGAGCTTCTTCTATATCGATCACTTTACCGGCCAGGTGGTACAGGAATTCACGCTGCGCACCTATGGCGAGCTGTTCTCCGCCGCCAATCTCGACGTGATCCTGCGCACCGCGACGATGGCAGCCGCGGTGACACTGCTCGACGCCGCGATTGCTTTTCCGATCGCCTATTACGCAGCCCGCTATGCCCGCGGCCGCTGGAAGGCGCTCTTCTATCTCGCGGTCATGCTGCCGCTCTGGTCGTCCTATCTGGTGCGCGTCTATGCCTGGAAACTGATTCTCGCCAAGGAAGGGATCATCACCTGGGTCGCGACCAAGCTGCATCTCACCTGGCTGATCGACGGCGCGCTCGATCTGCCCGTCGTCGGCGGCTCGTCGCTCTCGGCCTCCTATATCGGCACCTGGACGGTGTTCGCCTATATCTGGCTGCCTTACATGATCCTGCCTTTGCAGGCAGCACTCGAGCGCGTGCCGCGCAGCGTGATCGAGGCTTCGGCCGATCTCGGCGCGCGGCCGCGCGAGACCTTCCGCAAGGTGATCCTGCCGCTCGCCTTCCCCGGCCTCGTCGCCGGCTCGATCTTCACTTTCTCGCTGACGCTCGGCGATTACATCATCCCCGGAATCATCGGCTCGTCGCGACCGTTCATCGGCCAGGTCGTGCTGCAGCATCAGGGCACCGCAGGCAACATACCGCTGGCGGCTGCCTTCACGGTCGTGCCGATCGTGATCATGGCGGTCTATCTCTGGATCGCGAAACGGCTGGGGGCGTTCAATGCCCTCTGACGCCGCCATCCGCCAGCGGAGGACGCGCAGCGGCCGCGCCGAGAGTGGCACGCGCGCCGGCTGGGGCCTCAAGCTTGCCGCCATCGCGGGCCTGCTCTTCCTGCATGTGCCGATTTTCTTCATCGTGCTCTATGCGTTTTCGACCGACGACAAGTCGTTCCAGTTCCCGCTGCCCGGCCTGACCACCAAATGGTTCGCGGTCGCCTGGGCGCGCGACGATATCTGGACCGCGATCGGGCTTTCGGCGCGTATCGCGCTGGTCTCGACGCTGACCGCGCTCCTGCTCGGTACCTGTGCAGCCGCTGCCGTCTTCCGCAGCCGCTTCTTCGGCCGCGAGACGCTGTCGCTGCTGATCATCCTGCCGATCGCGCTGCCCGGCATCATCACCGGCATCGCGTTGCGTTCGGCCTTCTCGCTGGCCGAGATCCCGTTCAGCTACTGGACCATCGTGATCGGCCACGCGACCTTCTGTATCGTCGTCGTCTACAACAACGTGATCGCGCGGCTCAGGCGTTCCTCGCCCTCGATGATCGAGGCGAGCTACGATCTCGGCGCGGACAGTTTCCAGACGTTCCGGCATGTCGTGCTGCCGAACATGGCAACGGCACTGCTTGCCGGCGGCATGCTCGCCTTCGCGCTCTCCTTCGACGAGGTGATTGTGACGACCTTCACGGCGGGGCAGCAGGAAACGCTGCCGATCTGGATGCTGCGCGAGCTGGTGCGGCCCAGGCAGCGCCCGGTCACCAATGTCGTCGCCGTGTTCGTGATCGCAGTCACGTTCGTGCCGATCGTGCTGGCCTATTACCTGACCCGCGACACGGCGGATGTGAGCGGAACGGGGAAGTAGCGGTATCTAAGCAGTTCAGTAACCATTTGTATGAGCGATAGACCAAAGCGCACTGATCTGGTAGATACTTACACTATAATACGACTTTTAGAGTTACTACCGTCCGCGGCCTTCGCAGGAGGCTAACATGAACGCGAGAGTGATATCGGCGGCCATCGCTGCAATTGCAACTCTATTTTTGTGGTCAGCAGCGAAGGCTGATGATTGCATCGGAAGCGAACTTCCTCCGTTTATTGGTGGCGATGCAGCGATAAAGTGGGAGTCTCGGGCATTCGAGCAACTGAGCGAATCTGGATTGCGAGTCTGGTGCTTCAAGCGCCGCATTGAAGTTATTCAACCACCTCACGTTCTTCGAACTCGTTGGGAGATTGCAAACCTAGTGGAATGGACTGTCATTGATACATCACTTCAGTGGCAATATTGCTGCGACAGTTCTCGGAATGAGAATGATGGACCCTTGGAGTACGGCGCCACTGGCGCAACAATTCCAACGCGAGTGCATCGCGGCGATAATGAACCGATTGAGAGCGCGACGTTCTCGATCGAAGGCAACGTGGTTTTTGCGAATTATTCAATTCCGATTGATATTCAAGTGACGTCTCAAGCCATACCAATCGGAGAACGGCGATACCGTTATGAATACTTGGTCGTTAATGATGGCGCGCCTGTCCGGGCGCGCTGGGAGGTCTTTACCAAGGAACTTGAGTATAAGGCGTTTGACTCTCCTGTTTGGACTAATACGCCTAGCTTTGAGTCAAACTCACCAGAAATGCTCGTGGCAGAATCCGGGTACGGAACACCTGAGAGACTGTTTGGAGATTTTGTGATTCTGACCCCCGACTATCAAGAGATACTCAGACTATCGTCACCAGGTATTGTTCCCAGTCTTACGGAGCAATGAATTGTTAAAAAATCTTGACTTCGCAACGTCTGTTCTCACGTTGGCAGCGGTGATACCAGCTGCAACGATCGCCCTTGATGCGACTTTCTTGAACATTTATCCAGTGTCCTCAGAAGGACAGCCTTACTTTTGGACATTCTCAATACTTTTTACCCTAGCCGCCGTGTTTCTTGAGATGCCGCGTTGGAATATTGCAAAGCGCCGACGTCAAGTTGTACCGAATTGGGGGCGAGATGCGATAGCTATACTTGGCACATTCTTTCTCGCGTTCGTGATGTTCTTTGTAGCCAGCGAGATTAGCAAATTCTGGCATCCAGAGCTTCCTTGGGCGGTATTGCTTGGGCTTATAGCTGCACTCAACATAGCACTGTTTGGATGGTTTTTCTCTCTCTTGGCATTTAGGGCGCACTTCGTACATACCGTCAAAGAGTAAACTAACGATACCACGCAATGCATTTCCTTTGGAGAAATGAGGGAAAGTTATCGGCGATCTCGAAGGAGTTTGTCGGTGACTTGATTTCGCGCGACTATGAGTTTGGGGCATCTACCGCACCGCCTTCGCCTTGCCCCAGCCGCCCTCGCGGCAGAGCGCATACTCGACCGGAACCTTGCTCAGCACCTCGCAGCCGGTTTCAGTGATCACCAGCGTGCGGCCGGCCGACATCGCATAGCCCTTCGACCGGTCGACCAGGATCGCGTGCGTGAACAGCACCATGCCGGCTTGCGCGATCGTGCGGTTGCCCGAGAACAGCATCGGCGGCGTGTCCATCCAGTTCGGCCGGTAGGTCGCACCGAGCGAATAGCCGCAGGCGGCCATGCGCGCATGCTCGAACCCCGCCTTGTCGTAGGTGCGGCGATGCGCGTCGTCGATCTCGCCCAGCGGCCGGCCCGGCTTCGCCGCCGCACTCATCGCCTCGACCGCATCGCGCGTCGCCTCGAACATGCGGCGCTGATAGTCGTCATGGCTGCCGATCGCGATCGTGCGCATGATGCAGGCGTGATAGCGCCGATAGACGCCCGCGAACTCCATCGTGAGCTGATCGACCGGATCGAGTTTGCGCGGGCCGGTCGAATTGCGGATGAGCAATGCGCGCTCGCCCGAACCGAGCACCGGGCCCGAGGCTGCGACATCGCCGCCGCCGCGCCAGATCGCGGTCTGGCCCGCTGCCTGAACGTCACCCTCGAACACGCCCGGCCCCGCCGTCTCGATCATCGCAACGAGCGCCGCGTCGGCGAGTTCGGCGGCCCTGCGCGTATAGGCGATCTCGGCCGGCGATTTGACGAGCCGCAGCGACCGGACCATGTCCGATCCATCCTCGAGCCGGCACCATCCGGCGAGCGCGCGCTCGACCCGCACATAGTTCGCCGCCGTGAGGCCGTAGGTCGCCATCTCGATCCCGACGCGCGCGCCGGCAAGCCCCAGCTCGGTGAGCAGCGACTTGAGATCCTCGGCCGGGTTCGCCTCCTCGGTGTCGTACCAGATCCGGATATCCTCCATGATCGAGGTGATCCGTGCCTGGGCGAGATCGGGCTTGCGGGTCAGCAGCACCATCGGGCGCTCGTCGGCGGTCAGCACGGCGCACTGGAAGAAGACATAGCCGTTGGTATCGAAGCCGGTCAGGTAATAATGGCTCTCCTGCGCAAACACGAGCAGCGCATCGAGCCCCCGCTCCCGGATTTTCTTCCGCGCGGCGGCAATTCGCGCCTCGTGCTCGCCGCGTTCGAACTGCAAGGCCATTCGTTCCTCCCGTCGGTGATGCCGTGTACGAATGTCGGCGCCCAATATCGCACCTCATCCTGAGCCTGTCGAAGGATGAGGCGGCACGATCTCGCCTCCCTCATGCTTCGACAAGCTCAGCATGAGGGCAACCACCGGATTGCACCCCGCCGCACATGGCAGACGCGTGCACCTATGATACATTGATGTCACACGCTCACGACCCGCAACCGCATGCAAATGAGTCCACCATGCTCGAGAACCCGATCCCCTGGCCGGACGGCGCGCGCTGCGCGGTCGCCATCACCTGGGACATGGATGCCGATAGCGGCCTCAACTATTACAACCAGCCGAATGCCGACAATCTCGTCGCCTCGCAATCGCAGACGCGCTACGGCCCGCTGATCGCCATCCCGCGGCTGGTCCGCCTGCTGAAAGAGCGCGGCATGCGACAGACTTTCTTCGTGCCGGGCTGGTGCATCGAGAAATATCCGGCCGCCATCGACGCGCTGCTCTCCGGCGGCAACGACATCGCGCTGCACGGCTACATTCACGAGCGGCCGAACGAACTCACGGCCGAGGACGAGTTGTACTGGCTCAAACGCGCGATTGCCACCTTCGAGCGCCATCTCGGTGCGAAACCGCGCGGCTGGCGTGCGCCGAGTTTCGCCTTCTCGAAACAGTCGCTGGAATATCTGATCGCCGAGGGTTTCGCCTGGGACTCCTCGCTGATGGGCGACGATATTCCCTACCGCCTGGTGCACGAGACCGGCACGCTGCTCGAACTGCCGACCGACATGGCGCTCGACGACTGGCCGCACTACATGCACAACCGCGATTTCCGTCACATGATGCCGATCGCTTCGCCGCGATATGCGATGGAGGTGTTCCGCTCGGAATTCGACTCGGCCTGGAAGCACGGCGCGCTGTGGGTCAGCGTTTGGCACCCCTTTGTGAGCGGCCGGCTCGCGCGGTTCGATGCAATCGTCGAGTTCATTGACTATATGCAGCAGAAGGGCGGCGTCTGGTTCGCGACGCTCGACGAGATCGCCCGCCATGTCGAGGCGCTGGTTGCGGCCGGGACCTGGACGCCGCGCGAAGAGCGCCTGCCGCTCTATACGAGCCCTGTGCCGG
Source organism: Dongiaceae bacterium (assembly GCA_040902665.1). Taxonomy (GTDB): domain Bacteria; phylum Pseudomonadota; class Alphaproteobacteria; order Dongiales; family Dongiaceae; genus JAWXBK01. The sequence continues at coordinate 7,518 of JBBDWX010000175.1, read as the reverse complement.
AGCTGTCGAAGACGCCGTTGTGATGTTTTTGGGTGATATACCCCTGTGAATTGTCCGCGGTGCAGGACAGCCACGCGCCCGGTTGCTTGCCCCGCTGGACGCCGCGCGGCTATCGTTCAGGCGAATCGAGCCTGGGGAGGGAATCGATGCCGAAGCTGCTGTCGTCCGACGCCGTTACGCAGTTCCACGAGCACGGCTATTTCTATCCGGTTCCGGTGCTGGCACCGGATGAGACGCGGTATTTCCGCAGCCGGTTCGCCGAATTCGAGCAGCGCGAGGGCGGCACGCTGACGCCTGCCGGGCGCAACAAGTCGCATCTGTTTCTCAAATGGCTGCACGAGCTGGTCACGCAACCGAAGCTGCTCGATGCCGTCGAGGATCTGATCGGGCCGAACATCCTGCTCTATCACGCGCAATGGTTCGTCAAGGAACCGAACACGCCGCATTTCGTGTCGTTTCATCAGGACACCGCCTACTGGGCGCTGACCCAGCCGCAGGGCCTCTCGACCTGGATCGCACTCGAGCCGGCACCGGTCGAAGCCGGCTGCATGAAAGTCATTCCCGACACGCACAGGACCGCGCTCGCCCACGGCGAGGTGCGCACGCAGGACAATATGCTCTGGCGCGGCCAGACTGTGGCCGATCCGCTCGACACGACGAAGGCGGTGGCGATGCCGCTCGATGCCGGCGAGATATCGATCCATCACGCACGTATCGTGCACGGCTCCGGCCCGAACATGTCGAACCAGCGCCGCATCGGTTACTCGGCGCGTTACCTGCCGACGCATGTTGCGCGCACGGGCCCGCGCGACAGCGCGATGCTGGTGCGCGGCGTCGATGAGTACGGGCATTTCGATCTCGAACCGGCGCCCAATGCCGATTACGAACCGGCAACCGTCGCGCTCCATGCCGAAATCAACCGGCAGTTCATGGAAAACTACACGACGGCCAAACCGGAACGCGCGGCGTAGGACTTCGCGCTCAGCGCACGGATCTCAGAGCGTATTCTTGTAAATCGCGCCGCCCTGCACGATGAGTGAAATCCGCTCGCCCTGACCTTCGAGCAAGCCGAGATCGGCGAGCGGATCGCCGTCCACGACGATCAGATCGGCGAGCGCGTCCGGCGCCACGATGCCGAGCCTTCCCTTCTGTCCCATCATCTCGGCATTGGTTGCCGTTGCCGCGACGATGACTTCCCAGGGCGAGAGCACCTGCGCCTTCAGCGCAAACTCGCGCGCCTGATATTGATGCAGGATGCCTTCGAGATCGCTGCCATGGCCGATCTTCACGCCGGCCCTGCGCACCTTGTCGAGACCGGTCACGGCGAGCTTCTGCAACTCGAGAAACTGATCCATGACCTTCTGCGAAAAGCCGAGTTCGCGGCCGTGCCGGTGATAGCCTTCGTAGACCGTCATGGTCGGCACCATGAAAGTGCCGCGCTCCGCCATCAGCCGCGCCGTATCGTCGTCGATCAGATTGCCATGTTCGATCGAGCGCACGCCCGCTTCGACGCAGCGCCGGATCGCCAGCGATTCATAGGCATGGGCCATGACATAGGTATCGGCGGCCGTCGCTTCCTCGACCATCGCCCGCAGCTCGTCCATCGCGAAATGCGGCCGATGGATCGGCACGCGCGAGACCATGCCGCCGGCCGCCATCACCTTGATCTGGTCGGCGCCCTTGCGCAGCTCCTCGCGCACCGCCTTGCGCACATCGTCGACGCCGTCGACCACGCGGCAGAGCGACCGCGTCGCGCGGCAGCAGGGACAGCCGAGATAGCTCTCTTCGCGCGCCCTGAAATCGCCCTGCCCGCCGGTTTGCGCCAGCGCGAGCCCGGCCACGAACAGCCGCGGTCCTTTGAAATGACCCTGTCGCACTGCTTCGGCGAGGCCCCACTCGGCACCGCCGGCATCCCGCACGGTCGTGAAGCCGCGCGCCAGCATGCCCTCGAGCACGCCCTTCGCCTGCGCCGCGACGAGATAGGGCGGGATGCGTGCAAGGCCGGCGAGATCGGTCGTCACCGCGATCACATGCACATGCGCGTCGATCAGGCCCGGCATCAATGTGCGGCCGCCGAGATCGATTGCCTGCGCATTTGCCGAGGCGATCGGCCGGTCGCTGACCTCGCGGATCGTGTCGCCCTCGATCAGCACTTCGATGCCGGGGCGCCGTTCGGGCGCGTTCGCATCGACCAGTGCCGCGTTGCGCAGCAGCAGGAGCCCCATGCCGTTCATGTCGCGGATCGTCCCCCGGTGATTGCTCCGCAAGCCTAGTGCGGCATCGCGGCCCGTCCAGCGGAATTGCGCGACGGCATATCGCGTATTGGATCAGACGATGTGCGATCTGTTCGACGGCCACCCGCAATCGCGCCGCAGCATGACCGCCCGACGCAGATACCGGCATTCCGGCGCCACGCCTCGGGCGCGCGCGCCTAATCGAATGATGTTGAATCGGAACCCCGTGCCCCGTCAGGCCGCACCCGCCGGAAGAAGGCGGGGCGCGCCGGGGCATATCGCGCCTCGGCGCGCCCCTGCGGTTGCTTGGGGGCCTTGAGTTGGAGCTAAAGGGCCAGAGCTACCGACCCGACCGTTGCCGGCAGGGTATCGTTACTATTGCATAACGATGTATGCGTGTCGACCGTGGCGACCATTGGTATACACGCAGGATTTCAATCAGTTAGGCCTATTCGACCACGATCAGAAACACCGCCCATGGCCAGCGCGCCTCGTCCTCGGCGGTCGCCGGGCGACCGTCGCGCGGCTGGTATACCAGCCAGCTCGGCCCGTGCTGTCCGATCCCGAGATCTCGCTTGTTGCCGCGCAGCGCCAGGATCCAGTCCTCCCCGTCCAGTTCGCCTGGCTCGATGCGCTCGGCATAGCCGTCGAGCGCAACCAGCGTGACGGTATCGCCCTCGGCCCGCACCGCGTCGAGAATGTCGCGCAATAGCGGCCCCTCGAGGCGGATCGGCGCCGGCCATCCATCATAGGCGATCGTCGCCTCGTGCATGCCCAGCGCCTCGAGCATGGCACGGTCGAACTCGAACGCCGCCTCGAACCGGTACTCGTGATAGCCGATGAAGACATCCTCCGATTCGGCGTAAGGCGGCCGGTTCGTTACTGCGATTCCTCCAATCACCGTCAGCACGACCGCCCCGACCGGCCGTGCCGGTTCCGCGGCACGCAGCGGATCCGGATTGAGGATCAGACCTCCATTCAGGAGTCCGGCGAGGGCCAGCAGCGGCACGATCGAACGCGCAACTAATGGAAAGCCCGGTTTGATCAGACGGCTCATTCGTTACCTATCCAGCCTTCCTGCGACGATCCGCGCCAGCCGCTCGACGGCGCCCATTTTCCGGCAAAACCCGCCCTGGTTCGCCTATTTTCGGTCAATTTCACGGGTTTTCCGCGGATTTTATCGGCGCCCGATGCAGACCAGCACTGCGCGGACTCGGCTGGTAATTTGGCGCATTTGCCGCCATATTGGGACCCATGGAGAACATTCTGGTCGACGACACCCCGACGGAAACTGTCACAGAAGCCGTCAAGAAGCGCCATTGCCTGCGTTGCTCGAGCGAGTTCGAGAGCACCTGGGCGGGGCATCGCATCTGCCCCCGCTGCAAGTCCACCTCGGCGTGGCGGGCGGGCGAATCCGCGCATTCGCACCCATCCTCGCGTCGCCGCTAAGGGCCCGTCGCGCAAGACGTTTGCTCTGCGGCAGGAAGCCTGTCCGGCGAAGTCTTATCATCCGACGTACCGAGCATCGTCCGCCAACGGCGGCTGCGGCATTGCGCCCGGATCAAGCTCGACGAATAGCGAACGATCGGTCCGTGCGGGTACATCGCCGAGTAGCGAGCACCCGTCGAGATGCGGCGGCGGTTCGGTACCGATCATGGCGAGGAGCGTCGGTCCGATATCGTAGGGCGTTGCCGCTGGCCGATTGCCGGCCGGCAGACGCGGGTCGCGAAACCACGCGAAGCCGTTTCGCGAGTGGCCGCCGGTACGACGCAATGGCACCGGCCCGATCCGACCGACGCGCGGACTGTCGGCTACATCGCAGGGTTCCTGGTTCCATTCCACGATCAGATCGGCAGGTGGCAGCTCAGGCCCGTCTGCGAGCGGATCGAAGCGGGTCCGGAAGAAGCGATTGACCAAAGCCCTGCCCGAACGCGCGTCGCGCAGGCCGGCGATGGCGCGTGCGACTTCCACAAGGCGCGCCTCGTAGTCGGCCGGCGCAACGCGACCGAACCGATCGCGCCCCCGCACATTCAGCCGCACCATGCCCTCGTCCAGCCCCGGCAGCGCGAAGGCGTCCATCTGCGGCCAGTCCGACGCGTACCAGCTGGCGGGCACCCAGTTGATTCCCTCCGACATTGCCGGCTTCGGCCGCGTATTGCCGAACGTCGCGTCCCAGACCTGATCGGCCCAGTACCACGCACCCGTACTCGGCGGCGGCAGCGCGCCGGCGGGCGGGCGGCTGCGTTCGGGAAAAGCGATCCGGTGCAGCAGTTCGGGCAGAATGTACATCGTGTCGATGTCCCAGCCGTTGCGCACCATCCCGTGGACGGAGAAAACCGCAATGCTGGCATCCGGCGGCGCTGCCGCGAGCAGGTCGGCGATCGAGCGGTCGACCGCGCGCGCCAGGGCCAGCATGCGATGCCCGGTCGGTCCGTCGCCGATCAGCGTGTAGTCGGGATCCTCAAGATGCATGAAGCAGTGCGCGGCGGAATGAACCTCGCTGTAACAGGCGAGAAAGAGATCCCACGCCTCACGCGACAACAGGTCGCGATGCACCGCGCTGCGCAGGCGCACACCGTCATGCAGTTTCTCGTACAGAAGATCGAGCTCGGCGGTCTGCCAGGGTTCGAGGTGATCCTGTTCGAGTGCCGGATGCAGACCGTATTTCCGAACGAGTTCGCCGAAGATTTCCGGCGGGTTTGAGATCGACGGATTGAGCGACCCGTGTGCGCCCCAGTTCAGCACCTGGATTCCCGCAGCGACACGCGCGAGGCCAGCCTTCGGCAAGTCGAACTGACAGACGGCGAGGCCCGGCGTGTAGTCGAAGAAGCTGCGGATCTCGCCATAGTCGTAGGCCCGCACATAAAGCGGGGCACAGCGCGCCCTATCGTAGTCGAACGCACCCCAATATCCGGCTTTGGCCGGATAGGTCGACGTCAGCAGCGCGTGGGTCGGCAATTCGCCGGTAAAGGGATGGACGCCATGAAGCGGTACCCGTGCGCTTTCGGCATGGAGCCGGGCCAATGTCGGGAGGTGACCTTCGGCGAACCAGCGCTCGATCCAGGCGGGCTCCCAGGCGTCGAGCAGGATCGCGATGACGGGTCGGTGCATGGGGCCTACCGCTACGGTAACATTCACCGTTCGCTACCAGTCTATGGTCTCAGCGCCGCCGCGCATACCCGAAGCGACAGCTCCTGCGCCGGCTGGCGGCTACGTTGACATCGACCCGCCTATCACTTCTGATTCCGAACGTCGCCATCGGGCCTGAGCACGGTCCCGCCGTCGTTCCGTTCTGCAGGGGCACGCATTGAAAAAGATCGAACAAGTAAGTGCGGCGCTGAGTTTTGCCTCACCCATCGTGTGGTTCGAACTGCCGGACAGCGATCAGCTCAACGCCGATCTGTTGCGAGACGGCCAGGCATGGCGCACCGTTTCCGACGGCGTCACGGTTTCGAACCAGAATGGCTGGCACAGCGACCCCGTCCTGTTCCAGCGGCCGGAAGCCTCCTTCAAGGCTTTGTGCGACGCCATCCGCGAATGCGTGCTGGCCGTCACGCGCAATTGCGCGCCGACGTTCGATTTCGAAAAGTCGCCGCTGTTCTGCGATGGCTGGATCAACATGAATCCGAAGGGCGGATATAACTCGCCGCACCGCCATACCGGTTTTCTCTGGTCGGGCACCTACTACGTCCAGGTTCCCAAGACGAACGTCGAGCGCAGCGGCTCAATCGAGTTCATCGACCCGCGATCGCGCAACGACATGCACAGCATCCGCGAGAGCGACCTGTTCGCGACGAAACTGAAGTTTCAACCCAAAGCCGGGCAGCTGGTGATTTTTCCCTCCTATCTTCTGCACTGGGTCTATCCGAACGAAGAAGTGCAGGAGCGCGTCTCGATTGCGTTCAACGCCCGTTTCGGAAAACCGAAGAAGGTGTCGCCACAGGACTGAGCGAAGCCGTGCCGCATGTCGTGACGGCCACGAAACAGGAGCATCGAATGACCCGACAGGTTCCGCCGCGCGGATTTCCGGTTATCGAGTTCGAACGGCGCCTCGCGGGCGCGCAGCGCGCCATGGCCGCTGCAAAGTTGGACGGCCTGCTGCTGACCACCGAACCGGAGCTGCGCTATTTCTCGGGCTTCCGCACCCTGTTCTGGCAGAGCCCGACGCGGCCCTGGTTCCTCTTCGTGCCGCGCGAGGGAAAGCCGGTCGCTGTCATTCCCGAGATCGGCGCGGCGCTGATGCGGCGGACCTGGGTCGACGACATCCGGACCTGGAGCGCGCCGCGACCAGACGATGACGGGCTCTCGCTGCTCGCCGATCTGTTCGCACCGATCGATGGGCGGCGCGGCCGCATCGGCATCCCGATGGGTCATGAGACCATGCTGCGAATGCCGTTCAACGATTTCGCGCGGCTTCGCACGATGCTGCCGAGCATCGAGTTCGCCGATGCAACGCCGATCGTGCGCTCGCTGCGCATGGTGAAATCCGAAGCCGAGATCGCGAAGATCGCGCATGTGTGCGACATCGTGTCGGAGGTCTTTGAGGACGCGGCCTCGCTCTTCCACCAAGGCCAGCCCCTTGTGGAGGCATTCCGCGCGTTCCGGATTGCCTGTATCGGGCGCGGCACCGATGACATTCCCTTTCTCGCCGGCGGAGCGGGACCGGGCGGCTACGACGACATCATCTCGCCACCCTCGGATCGCGTGCTCGCGGCCGGCGACGTGCTGATGCTCGATACCGGCAACACCTTCGACGGTTACTTCTGCGACTTCGACCGTAATTTTGCGATCGGACGCGCCGACGATGAATCAAAGCGCGCCTACGAAACGCTGAACCGGTCGATGGATGCGGGCCTCGCCGCGGCGCGGCCGGGCACGACCTGCCGCGAACTCCATCGCGCGATGCGGGCCGTCACCGCCGAGATCGATCCCAACGGGCAGGAGGTCGGGCGCTTCGGGCACGGGCTCGGCATGCAACTGACCGAATGGCCGTCCCATGCGGAATTCGACGAAACCGTGCTGGTGGAGAACATGACGCTCACGCTGGAGCCGTCGCTCGCCTATGGCGACGGCCGGTTCATGGTGTTCGAGGAGAACATCGTCGTGCGCGATGGAGAGCCGCAGCTGCTGACACGCCGCGCACCGCCGACCCTGCCGGTGATCGGATAATCGCACCGGACACCCAGCCCGCCAGCCGCGCGCGCACTCTCAATCGACGAGTGGCAATCATGGTGCCCGCTGCCGGACTCGAACCGGCACGGCCCCTTCGGGCCAAGGGATTTTA
>JBBDWX010000174.1:0-3333 GCA_040902665.1 Dongiaceae bacterium | reverse complement strand
GTCCCCTTCGTCTAGAGGCCTAGGACACCGCCCTTTCACGGCGGCGACACGGGTTCGAATCCCGTAGGGGACGCCAGATTGCGCGACCGGCTCTCGCCGGCGTCGCGACGGCGCAGTTGAATTCCAGGCGTTTATAACTGTACCGAGCACAATGGCGGTGAGCGCGCCGCTCTCCTAAACTTGGGCCATGTCCCGGGTCCTTTTCATCGGCGTCGATGCCGCCGACCGCGATCTTGTGGCCGCTTGGGCCGAGGCAGGCCATCTGCCCACCTTCCGGCGATTGCGGGAGAGCGGTGTCACCGCCGATGTCGAGGTGCCGGCGGCATTCTATGTCGGCGCGGTCTGGCCCTCCTTCCATACGGCATGGTCAGCGGCGCGGCACGGCCGTTACTGTTTCAAGCAGTACCGACCCGGCAGCTATCGCGCCGAAAGGGTTGACCCCGATATCATTCCGGCGCGGTCGTTCTGGCAGTATCTGGACGATGCCGGACGCAAGGCAATCGTTATCGATGTGCCGAAATCGAGCCTCGCACCGATGCGCCACGGCATTCATATCGTCGACTGGGGCACGCACGATCCGGAGCGAGCGGGGTTTGTCACATCGCCGGCGTCGCTGGCCGAGGAGATTCTCGCCCGGTTCGGCGCGGAGCCGGTCGGAAATTGCGATCGCGTCGTTCGTACCGTTGGCGGTTATCGACGGTTCGCCCGCGAACTCAAGCGTCGGATCGACGGCAAACTGGCGATGACCCGGCATTTCATGCAATCGCAGGACTGGGACATGCTGGCGGTCTCATTCGGCGAATCGCATTGCATCGGCCATCAATGCTGGCACCTGCACGATGACGGCCATGAGCGGCATCCGCCCGGAATCGCACGCAATGTCGGCGATCCGGTACTCGACATTTACCGCATGCTCGATTCCGCCGTCGCTTCGTTGATAGACGCCGCCGGCGACGATTGCCATGTGTTCGTGCTGTGCAGCCACGGTATGGGTCGTCATTATGACGGCGGCCATCTGATGAAGGAGGCATTGCTGCGCATCAATCGGAAGATGCCGTTTGGGCGCAGTCGCGCGGAGCAGCATGCTGCCTATGCCGAAACGGGCGCGGACCCGGCCGCCGGCGTCGAACTCTTTGTCGACGGATTGCCCCGTCCGGCGATGACGCTTTCCTTTGTGGTGCCGAACAACGACGCCTATCTTGGCATCCGGATCAACGTCGTCGATCGGGAGCTGTTCGGCAGGGTGCGGCCCGGTGAAGAGTACGAACGCTATCGTGCGGCGCTGATGGACGCATTGCGGGCGCTGACCATCGGCGAGGGCGGACCGCCGGCCTTTGCATCGGTGCAGGCGATCGAGGATCTCTATCCGCAGCGAACGGCGGGCGATGCGCTGCCCGATCTGGTTGCCGCATGGAGCCGGGCGGCGCCTTATCGGGCGCTGGCATCGCCGACGATCGGCCTGATCGAAGGCGAGTATCGCGGCGTGCGCAGCGGGGATCACCGTGCCGGCGGGCGGCTTTACATGACGGGCCCCGCTATCGCTGCTGCCAAGCTGCCGCCGGTCAGGACCGAGGATATTGCGCCGACCATCTGTCACCTGTTGGGAGTCGAACTTCCCGATGTGGACGGACGCCCGATCCGGCTTGTGCAACGGGGCGCCGTCGCGGCGGCGCAATGACATGAACGAAATCGGCCGCACACAGGCGACCGAGCCGTGGGCGGGGCTCGACGACTATTTCGCCGCCCCGCTGCGGCGTGTCGTCGAGGCGGCCCGCACGGTCGTCGCGCGCCCCGCCTGGGACGTGCTGATCGTTGCGCAGCGGAGCGAGGGACTGGACGAGAGTGAGCTCGATGCGGCGCTGAAGCCGCCGATCCGCTCGATCCGACTCATTCGTGCGCTTGCGGACCTCGAGGCGATCGACCGCGCGTTCGATGTCTGTCTGCTGTGCAATCGGGTGACCACCGACGAAGAGCTGCTCAAAATCGTTCGCCAGCGGCGAATGGCGGAGTTCGTCGCGGTCTGGACCTGGGACAATCACCATTCGCGCCGGCGCAATCTTCAGATCGCGGCGCTCGGCGATCTGGTCGTGCCGGGGCATAATTTCTGCGCCAGTTATCTCAAATCGCCGCATACCGTGCTCGGTTCGCATGTGCCGCTCGGGACCAATCAGTGGAGTCGGGCCCGCGCTGCCGCTTTGTTCGAAGAGTTCCGCAATGCGCCGCGCGACGACGCGCTGCATGGCAGCTTCATCGGCTGGCGCATCGTTCCGGATCGTGCCGCGCTGGTGCGCGCCTGCATGGACGCGATCGACGGCCATGCGCTCCGGGTACTCGGATCCGAAGGGCGCCGGGCCTATTTCGCACGCGACCCGGCGGATCGATGGCGCGAATGGTCGCAACACAAGGTCGGGCTGGTTCTGCCGTTCAACAACGATCTGTCGACGCGGCTGTTCGATGCGCTGCTGACCGGGCAGGTGCCGATCCTGCCCGACTGGTGCGAAGATATCGATGCCGTCATTCCGCCCGAACTGCAGCAAACCCTGCCGATCGTCCGTTTCGGCACGGCGGATGCGGCGGCGATCGAAGCGGCCTGGCGCGAGGGATTGCGACACTACGATGCAGATGGTGCGGCCGGGGCCGAACGGCGCCATCGCTTCGCGCTCGAACATCATCATTTCGGCGTAAGGCTGCCGGCGATCTGGGCGCAGATAGCGGCCCTGGCAGCGCCGGGCGCAAGGGTTGCCGTGGAAGCGAGCGGCGGCGGGGTCGGTCCGGTCCTGTATCCGGTCGCATCTTGACGATCCCCGAGCACGGTGGTGCGCCGGCAGGCACCGCCAAGACAGGCTGGCGCGCGACGGCCGGGCTGATCGGTTTCGTTCTGCTCTGCCTCGCCGTGGCGGCAATCGGCGGCCTGATCACCGCTGGTTCGGTCGATGGCTGGTATCGGACATTGACCAAGCCATCGTTCAACCCGCCCGATCGGGTGTTCGGGCCGGTCTGGACGGTTCTCTATATCGCGATGGGGATTTCGGCCGGGCTGGTCTGGAAACGTGCGGGCTTTGCCGGTGCTCCATGGGCGCTCGGGCTCTTTATCGTGCAGCTGGCCCTGAACCTGCTCTGGACGGTGCTGTTCTTCGGTCTGCACGCGCCGGCTCTGGCCTTCATCGAGATTTTTGTTCTGCTAGGTGCGATTGCCGGCACGATGCGTGCTTTCGTGGCAATAGATCGGCGGGCGGGATGGCTGCTGGTGCCCTATCTCGCCTGGGTCGCGTTTGCGTCGCTGCTCAACGGCGCAATCTGGTGGCTGAACTGATCGGTTTGCCGGCGTGGGGG
>JBBDWX010000173.1:0-3357 GCA_040902665.1 Dongiaceae bacterium | reverse complement strand
CCGCAGGTGACGCGGGTGAGGGCATCCCTGACCGAACGGGTCAGGCGCACCGGGTTGTCGGTGACACCGGCGCGCAGGCTGCCGCCGGCGCCGCCCATGAAGAGCACGGTGCAGAGCGCCGGTTCGCAGTTCTCCCTGATGCGCTCGACCGAGACTCGAAGCTCGTCGGGCAGTTCTTCTTCGATGGGACGCAGCGCGTCGTCGAGCCGGTAAAAGCCGAACTGTTCGCCGGTGGTGCTCACCATCAACATGGTGAGACCCGGTCGCGCGCGCTTCGGATCGAACGGTTCGAGGATGGTCAGCGGGTCGGTGATGTCGGTCCCGCCCCAGCCGGTCCCCGGTGCCGCCACCTGAAAATAGCGGCCCGGCGTCGAACGGCGGCCCTTGATGCGGATGCCGGTATCGGCAGCACCCAGATAGCGGCCGGCCTGATGCTCCGAGAGGACACCGGTGATGTGATCGTCGACGACCACGACCTCGTCGACCCTGCCGAACCATTGTTTTGCAAACATGCCGATCGTCGCCGAGCCGCAGCCGACGCGCATGCGTTCCTCGGCGATGCCGTTGACGATCGGCGGCGCGCCCGCCTGCACGATCATGCTCGCGCCGTCGTCGACACTCAGCTCGACCGGCTTGCCGTTGCAGAGATCGAGCAGGGTCTCGCAGGTGACGCGGCCTTCCTTCTTGCTGCCGCCGGTCAGATGATGCACGCCGCCGAGCGAGAGCATCTGCGAACCATATTCGCCAGTCGTCACATGCCCGACCGCTTCGCCCGTCGCGCGCACCGCGCTGGTTTCGGGGCCCAGATGCCGATCGGTGTCGATCTTCACCTTGACGCCGCAATAACTGAAAATGCCCTCGGTGACGACCGTCACCATATCGGTGCCGTCGATGGTCGTCGAGACGACGAACGGGGCGGGCTTGTAATCGGGATAGGTGGTGCCGGCACCGATTGCCGTTACGAAATGGCGCTCGGGATCGAGCAGCGTACCGTCCCAGGGCGCGGCATTGCCGAACGGTACGATGGCGCCTCCGCCTGTCAGCGTGCGGTCGAGCAGCAGATGCGGATCGGTGCGCACGATCCGCCCGTCGATATTGGCATAGCGATCGCAGGCGCCGGTCATGCCCGGCTTTACGTAACACATGACGGGACAGGCATCGCAGCGGATCTTGTCGCCAAGTTTCGCCGCTTCGGGTGCCGCATCCGATGCAGTTTCGGGCGCAATGTCGCTGCGATTATGGGGTACGGGGCCGCTCATGCCGGCCTCGTTTGTGCGAGGATGGCGGCGCGCACGCGATCGGGCGTCGCCGGGACGCGATACAGCCGCACGCCTGTCGCATCGTAGAGCGCGTTCATGATCGCCGGCGCGGTCGGGATCAGCGCCTGTTCACCGATGCCTTTGGCGCCGAACGGACCGACCGGCGAGGCGTCCTCGATCAGGATCGATTCGACGGCGGGCAGATCGCCCGCGGTCGGGATCAGATAGTCGTGCAGATTCTCGCCGCGTCCGGGAAAAAACTCTTCCATGAGCGCAAGGCCGAGCCCCTGCGCGGCACCGCCCTCGATCTGGCCTTCGACCAGAGTGGGATTGATCGCACGACCGACATCGTGCGCGGCGACCAGATGCAGCAACCGGATCGTACCGAGCTCCCTATCGACCTCGATTTCGGCCAAATGCGCACCGAACCCGTAGACCGCATAGGGCACACCCTGTCCGTTCTCGTCGAGTGCGCTGGTCGGCGGATTGAAGGTCGCCTCGCCGGCCAGCACGTAGCCGCGCGCGTCGCGTGACATGGCGGCGAGATTCAACGCCCGCGTCGCCCCGTTATCGACCACGCTCACGCCATTGTCGGCAAAGCGGATCTCGGCATCGGCACCGGCATTGGCGGCGCGCAGGATAGCCGCACGCAGTTCGTGGCCGGCGAGTTCGGCGGCCTTGCCAGTGACGAAGGTCTGGCGCGAGGCCGAAGTCTTGCCGCAGTCGGCCGTCAGGTCTGTGTCGGCGCTCACGAGATCGATGCGCTCGATCGGCACGGCGATCGCATCGGCACAAATCTGTGCGATCACCGTGTTCGAACCCTGGCCGATATCGACCGCGCCCTGATGCAGCGCGATCCGTCCCTCCGGCGTCAGCCCGACCAGGATCGTGGAGGGGTTCGCAAGTGAAGTGTTGCCGCAGCCATACCACATGCCGGCGATGCCAACGCCACGCCGCAGCGGCTTACCGTTTCGGCGGTTGAAATCGCGGGCGCGCGCGCGTGTTTCCTGCCAGCGCGGGCGCAGCGTTTCGAGGCAGACGCGGATGCCGACACCGGCACCGATCGTCTGGCCGGTCACCGTCGGCTGGTCCGGCGCGAGCGCATTCAGGATGCGGAATTCAAGACGGTCGATGCCGAGTTTGTCGGCCAGCATGTCGAAGAGCTGTTCCTGCGCCAATGTCGCCTGCGGTACACCGAAACCGCGAAAGGCGCCGGCCGGCACCAGATGCGTATGGATCGCGCGCGTAACCGCACAATAATTGGGCACGTAATAGGGACCGGAGGCATGGACCGGTACGCGGTTCGCGACGGTCGGCCCCCAGGAGGAATAGGCGCCGGTGTTGAAATCGGCGTGCATGTCGATCGCCTGCAATTTGCCGTCCTTCGTGGCGCCGATGCGCATCGCAATGCGCGAGGGATGCCGCTTGGTCGTCACCATGATTGATTCGCTGCGCGAATAGACCATGCGCACCGGCCGGTTCATCACCCAGGCGGCAAGTGCGATAAAAGGCTGCACCGACATATCCAGTTTGGCGCCGAATCCGCCGCCGACGGCGGCCGGCAGGATGCGCACGTCCTGGGGTGCAATGCCGAGGATCGCCGCGATATCGTCACGATTCATGTAAGGCGCCTGGGTCGCGACCTGGATTTCGATCCGGTCGCCGACGCGCCGCGCGAAGCCAGCCTCCGGTTCGATATAGGCATGTTCGACGAAGCCGGTCTCGAAAATGCCTTCGACGATGGCCGCCGATTGCGCGAAACCGGCCTCGGGATCGCCGCGCGCGACGCGCCCGCCGGTCAGGATGTTGCCCGGCCGGTTGCCTTGAACGAGCACGGCACCATCGGCAAGTGCCTCGTCCATCCCGAACAAAGGTGGCAGTTCCTGCCACTCGACGGGAAACGACGCGAGATCGAGCGCCTCGATCGCACCTTGCTCACCCACGATCGCGGCAACGGCTTCACCGCGGAACAGGGCTTCACGCTCGGGGAAGACCGGCTGGTCGGCGAAGGGCGGAATGGGTCCGTAACGATTGATGCCCGGCACGTCGCGCGCCGTCAGCACGCGTTCGATGCCGGGATGGCTCGCGACGAACGCAT
>JBBDWX010000172.1:0-23200 GCA_040902665.1 Dongiaceae bacterium | reverse complement strand
GCGGCGGGGGGCGGCGGGCGACGGACTTTCTCGCCCGGGCGGAATCGTATCTTGAAACCTTGCCGACGCGCGGCCGCAGTCTGCTGAAACGACACATGCTGGCGCCGCTGCACGGCAGCGCAATCTATCGCTGGTGGCTCGGCCGCAACGGGTCCGACAAGGAACCGCTCGCACTCGCGGTCGCGATCGTGCCCGGCGACGAACGGATCGGCAGGCAGATCGCGGCCCTGCTGTTCGAGCATGACGGCGAACGCATCGACCGACCGGCGCCGCTCGCCAACCCGCCCGGCGCCAGCGAGGGCTGGCGCCGCTGGCTCGACGGTTTCGGCTGGCTCGCCGATCTCGCCGAACTCGGCCCCGCCGCGCGCCAGCCGGCGCGTCAGCTCGTCGATCGCTGGATTGCCGAGAACCCGCCTGCCACGGGCCTCGCCTGGCGGCCCGACATTGCGGGGCAGCGGCTGGTGCACTGGCTGCAATGGCAGGGAATTTTTCTTTCACCCGTGCCGGCGGATTTTCGCGCGCGCTATCTGCGCAGCGTTCATCTGCACAAGAACCATCTTGCGGCGACGATCGCGAGCGCGCCCGCCGGCAGCGGCACGATTTCAGCTTTGAAGGGACTGCTGTTCTGCGCGCTGGCACTCAAAGACGAAAGCCTGCGCATCCGCATGCAGCGCCGCCTCGATACCGCGCTTGCCCGGCAGCTTCTGCCCGACGGCATGCAGATCGAGCGCAGCCCAGCCTCGCAGCTCGCGATCCTGCGCGATCTCGCCGAGATTGCCGGCGCCCATTCGGCATGCGGCCGCGAACCGCCGACCGCGCTGACCGCCGCGATGCACGCCATGATCCCGGCCTTGCAAATGTTCCGCCACGGCGATGGCGGGCTTGCGTTGTTCAACGATTCGACCGAATCGGAAAACGGCACCATCGAGCGCGTGCTGGCGGCGACCGGCGGCGGGCGCAGCGCGCTCGACCAGGCACCCAGTGGCGGGTTCCAGCGTCTCGCGCGCGGCAGTCTCGTTGCGATTCTCGATGCGGGCCGGCCGGCGCCGCCCGGTTTCGATTCGCACGCCCATGCCGGTACGCTTGCCCTCGAGGTCAGCATTGGCCGCGAACGGCTGATCGTCAATTGCGGCGCGCATCCCTGGCATCCGGACTGGCGTCTGGCGCAACGCTACAGCGCCGCGCATTCGACGCTCGTCATCGACGACACCGGCTCGAGCCAGATTCGCAGCGGCCGCGGCATCGGCCAGCGCCCGATGCATGTGGTCTGTCGTCGCGAGGAGCTCGACGGCCAGATCTGGATTGATGCGAGCCATGACGGCTATCGGCCGAAACTGGGCGTCACCCATCGCCGCCGGCTTTATCTGACGCCGGATGGCGAAGATCTGCGCGGCGAGGATATCGTTGAGGGCCGTGGCGGCGCGAATTTCGCGCTGCGCTTTCATCTGCATCCCGATGTCGATGCGTCGCTCGCACAGGGCGGCAGCGCGGCCTTGTTGCGTCTGCCCTCGGGTCAGGGCTGGCGGCTGCGCATCGCCGGCGGCACGCTCACGATCGAGGAGAGCGCCTATCTCGGCAGGCGCGGTCAAATACAGCGCACGATGCAGGTGGTCGCATCGGGACCGCTCGAAGGCGATGCGACGATCGTCCGCTGGGCGCTGATGCGCGAAGATACGAAGAAACGCCCGAAACGCTGAGCTACAGTTGCCAGCGCCGGATGCTGCCCGGCAAGGCGCGATCGCGCCAGATTCCCTTTACGTCGGCGATCAGCCCGCCGGGCCGGACCAGCCGCGCGAAATCCTCGTCGGCGAAGGCGCGATATTCGTTATGCGCGACCGCAGCGACGAGACAGTCGAACGGTTCTTCGGGTGCATCGAGCGCATCGTAGAGATCGATGCCGTAAAACCCCTTTGCATCGGCCGCATCGGCCAGCGCATCGTGCACCTCGACCTGGTGGCCGCGCGTCGCAAGCCGCGTCACCAGCAGTTCGACGCGCGTGTTGCGGATGTCGGGGATGTTTTCCTTGAAGGCGAGCCCGAGCACCAGCGTGCGCGGCGGCCGTGCGGCTGCGGTGGTTTCGCTGCGACCGCCCGCATCGTTCGCGCCCGCATGGTTGCTCTCATAAGCATCGGCAATGCGATCGGCGATCCACGCGCCCATATCGTCGTTGATGCGCCGCCCGGCGAGAATGATCTCCGCCTCGTGTCCGAGCTGGGCCGCGCAATGTGCGAGATAATAAGGATCGACGCCGATGCAATGCCCGCCGACCAGACCGGGCCGGAAATCGAGAAAATTCCACTTGGTGCGCGCCGCTTCGAGCACGTCGTCGACCGAAAGGCCAAGCTTTGCGAAGATCATTGCGATCTCGTTGATGAAGGCGATGTTGACGTCGCGTTGCGCGTTCTCGATCACCTTGGCGGCTTCAGCGGTGCGGATGTCGCGCGCGACGAAGGTGCCGGCAGCGGTCACGCTGCGATAGAGTTGCTCGAGTCGGCGCGTTGCGTCGTCGTTCTCGCCGGCCACCACTTTCACGATCTGGCCGAGCCCGCGCGTGCGATCGCCCGGATTGATCCGCTCCGGCGAATAGCCGAGCAGGAAATCCGCACCCCGTTTCCCGCCCGATGCCGCCTCGATTGCGGGCCCGCAGATATCTTCGGTGACACCGGGATAGACCGTGCTTTCAAACACGACGATCGGCAAACGGCCCATGTCGGCCGAGGCGGCGAGCGCGCGGCCGACACTGGCCGCGGCCGCCAGCACAGCGCCGAGATCGGGACGGTTTTCGCCATCGACCGGCGTCGGTACCGTCACGATGTAATATTCGCGATCGGCGATGGCCGCTTCATCGCCGGTCAAACCGGGCAGCGCTGCGTCCGCCGCCGCCATATCGACCTCGCCGGTGCGGTCCTCGCCCACGCGCAGCTCGGCGATGCGGCGCGGATCGGTATCGAAACCGATGACGTCGTGACCGGCGCGGGCGAGCGCCATCGCCAGCGGCAGACCGACATAGCCGAGCCCGATCACGCACACGCGGCCGCCGTCGTCGCTTTTCTGCTGCATCGAAGAGCCTCCGGGACGGGATTGAACGGCGTCGGGCCGATCGGGCGGACGGGAGCCCGCTTTCTTTCCGCCAGCCCTCCTCCCCTGTCAACCGAACGACCGTGCCCAGGGCACGGCGCCCAAACTTCACCCGAGAACGGCCCCTGAATCTGCCCCCGATAAACGTCCCGCGTGAAACAGCCAGCGTGAAACGGGCCTGAACCCGCAATGCGGATTGCCCGATAACCCCGGTTCGCGGCTATAAAGGCGGCCATGCAGCTGGTCGTCGCCCTTGTTCTGCTGATCGCCGGCATTCTGCTCGGCGCCTTCGTCACCCGCAGCCGGCGCGAAGGGCTGGGCCTGCCGCTCCTGCTGGCCGGCGGCTGGCTCGCGATCGCGTTCGCCGCAGGGGACGATCCCGGGGGCGATCCAGGCGGCGACAATTATCTGCTGGCGGCAACCGGTCTGGTCGCCCTGATCCCGCTGGCCGGCGGCGGCAACAGTTCCGATGCTTCGCGGGCGTGGACGGCGCGGCTGGCCGCTGCCGGCACCGCGATCCTGCTGCTCGCTTTGTTTCATCCCGATGCATTGACCGGTGCCGTCGCGATTGTGGGCTTCATCGCCGTCGCCATTGCAATGGTCGCGTTCATCGCCGCCGGGACCGAAACCAATCGCGTCGCCGGCGTCAGCGGCGCGCAGCTCGCCTGCGTGCTGCTCGGCGTCGCAGCACTCGGGATCGACCGGCTGCTCTGGGGCGCGGCGATCAATCTGCCGGTCCTGATGGCGGGCCTGCTGCTCGGCATGCTGATCATGAGTGTCGGCGGCAAGACGATGCCTGCCGCCGCACAGGATGCCACGTCCGTGCTGACCGCCTGGCTGCTCGGCGATCTCGCCTTGCAGGGGCATTGGGTGCCCGCCGCGATCCTCGCCGCGCCGGCCGCGCTCGAAATAATCATCTGGCTCGCAACCGCCGCCAATGCCGATCGCGGTCCCGATCGAAAGGAAGAAGACCGGCCGCACGGGCTCTATGTCGAGGCCGCATCGCGCGGGCGCGAACCGCGCCGCATGCTGATGGCGACGTTCCTCGCCGGCATCGTGACGATCGTGCTCGCACTCGGCGCGGCACGCGGCGAAACGATGGCGGCACTGGCCGGTACGCTCGCGCTGATGTGGATGCTGCAACGCTATCTCTGGCGCCTGATGCCGGAGAAGCGGCGGACGTGACATGACAAAAATCGCGCGCGCGCTGGTTTCGGTTTCCGACAAGACCGACCTCGTCGAGCTCGGCCGCTTTCTCGCGCAATCCGGCGTCGAGATTCTTTCGACCGGCGGTTCCGCGAAAGCGCTGGCAGACGCCGGGATCGCGGTCGTCGAGGTTGCGGCCCATACCGGCTTTCCCGAGATCATGGACGGGCGCGTGAAGACACTGCATCCGTCGATCCATGGCGGCATCCTCGCGCGTCGCGACAATGACGAACATCGCGCCGCCATGACCGCGCACGATATCGCGCCGATCGATCTGGTCGTGGTCAATCTCTATCCGTTCGAGGCGACGGTTGCGAAAGGCGCCGACCGCGCGACCTGCGTCGAGAATATCGATATCGGCGGCCCGGCATTGATCCGGGCCGCCGCCAAGAATCACGAATTCGTCGCGATCGTGACCGACCCGGCCGACTATGCAAGCGTGATCGAGGCGATGCGCGCGAACGGTGGCGCACTCGATATGGGTTTGCGGCGAAGGCTCGCGCAGAAAGCCTATGCACGCACCGCCGCCTACGATGCCGCGATCGCGAACTGGATGGCGCGGCAGGACAGCGATGACCTGCCCGAGCGGGTAACGATCGCCGGCCGGCGCGCGTCGCTGCTGCGTTATGGCGAAAACCCGCATCAAGTGGCCGCGTTCTATCGCACGGCCGAGGCGCGGCCCGGCGTCGCGACCGCGACGCAGCTTCAGGGCAAGGAACTCAGCTACAACAATCTCAACGATACCGACGCGGCCTTCGAGCTGGTCGCCGAGTTCGATCGCCCGGCCGTTGCCATCGTCAAACATGCCAACCCCTGCGGCGTTGCCGAGGGCAAGGATCTCGCATCGGCCTGGGCCCGCGCGCTCGCCTGCGATCCGGTCAGCACGTTCGGCGGCATCGTCGCGGTCAATCGCAAACTCGACGCCGCACTCGCCGAACAGCTCACCAAACTCTTCCTCGAAGTGGTGATCGCACCCGACATCGCCGACGAAGCGAAAGCGATCCTGGCTGCCAAGGGCAATCTGCGCCTGCTCGCTTCCGGCGCGATGCCCGATCCGGCCGCTTCCGGCTTGTCATTCAAATCGCTGGCCGGCGGTTTCCTGCTGCAATCGCGCGATGCCGGCCGCGTCAGCCGCGGCGATCTCAAATGCGTGACGAAGCGCCAGCCGACGGCACGCGAGCTCGACGATCTGCTGTTCGCATTTCGCGTCGCCAAGCACGTCAAATCGAACGCAATCGTCTATGCGAAAGACGGCGCGACGGTCGGCATCGGCGCCGGACAGATGAGCCGCGTCGATTCGGCGCGCATCGCCGCGCATAAATCGGTCGATGCGCAACGCGCCGCCGGCGAAAGCGCCAGCCGGACCAAAGGCTCGGTCGTTGCCTCCGATGCGTTCTTTCCCTTTGCCGACGGGCTTCAGGCGGCGATCGAGGCCGGCGCCACCGCCGTCATTCAGCCGGGCGGCTCGGTGCGCGACGACGAAGTGATCGCCGCCGCCGATGCCGCAAACCTGGCGATGGTAATGACCGGCATCCGCCATTTCCGGCACTAGGCGCAAGCACAGGCCGTCGCGATACCGCGTTGCAGTTCCGCATTATCCGGCGCCTAATCGCCCTGTTCCGGGGAAGGAGGCGACGATGAAGGCGATGCTGGTGCACTGGCAGTTCTGGGCCGTCCTGTCGGCGACCTTCGCGGCCATGACGGCGATTTTCGCCAAGGCCGGCGTCGATCAGATCGATCCCGATCTCGCGACCTTCATTCGTACCGTTATCATCGTGGTCGTGCTGGCCGCGATCCTGCTGGCGACCGGCAAGTTCCAGCCGCTCCCTGCCATTCCGCAACAGACCTGGCTCTTTCTCTTGCTCTCGGGGCTCGCGACCGGCGCCTCATGGCTGTGCTATTTTCGCGCGCTCAAGCTGGGCGATGCCGCGCGCGTCGCACCGATCGACAAGCTCAGCGTCGTATTGGTGGCGGTGTTCGCCACGATCTTTCTCGGCGAACATCTCTCCGGTCCGAACTGGCTCGGTGTCGTGCTGATCGCGGGCGGCGCCATCCTGGTCGCGTATCGCTGATGTCGCGGCGCGTCTAGGATGTCGGTGTTTCACCAGCCGCGCGCCTCGGCGCCCTGACCGTCAGCAGCAGCAAAAGCCCGATCGCGAGCAGGAACGGGATCGTCGCCATGCCAACGCGCTGGCTCGAGAAACCGATCGTCAGCCAGGCGACCATCATCGGCCCGAGAAACGCGGTCGCTTTGCCGGCCAACGCCGCAAGCCCGAAGAACTGCGTCGCGAGCGATACGGGTGCGAGATGCGCCATCATCGAGCGGCTGGCCGATTGCACCGGCCCGAGGAAAATCCCGATCGCGATGGCAAGGACATAGAACCAGGTCTTGTCGGTCACCAGCAGGATCGCGATGCCGAGCGCGATCAGGGCCAGCAAGCCGATGACGATGGTCGGCTTCGAGCCGAGCCGGTCGTCGACCCAGGCGAAGCCGACCGCACCGATGCCCGAGGCGACGTTGAGCAGCACACCGAAGATCAGGATCTCGTCGAAGCCCATGCCGAAACTGCCGGCGGCATAGATGCCGCCGAACACGAAGAGCGTGTGCAGCCCGTCGAGATAGAGCATCTGCGCCAGAAGGAAGCGCGCCGCGTTGCCGTAGCGCCGCACCTGGCGCAGCGTCGCCCAGAGCGAAAGAATGCCGACGCTTGCCGCATCGGCGAAGCCGCGACCGGTCGGCTTGCGGTCCGGCACGAAGAAGAAAAGCGGCAGTGCGAACAGCGCAAACCACAGCGCAACCAGCGGCCCGGCGATGCGCACCGGCTCGGCCGCCGCCATGTCGAGGCCGAAGGGCGGCGGATCGGCCTGCACAAACAGGACCAGCGACAGCGCAAGGCAAATCAGGCCGCCGGCATAGCCCGCAGCCCACCCCCAGCCGGAAACCCGCCCGAGCAGCCGTTGCGGCGCCACCTGCAAGAGCATCGCGTTGTAGAAGACGAGCGCGAGTTCAAAACCGAAGCTGGCGATCGCAACCGCGATCAGCGCGAAGGCGAGCGAGCCGGGTTCGGGCCGCACATACCAGAGCAGCGCGGTTGCCACGACCGCGATCGCGGTCAGCACGGCGATCCACGGCTTGCGCCGGCCACCGGCATCGGCGATCGCACCGACGATCGGGCTCATCAGCGCAACCGCGAGGCCCGAAATCGTCATCGCATGGCCCCAGGCGGCGGTGCCGCTTTCGATATCGGGGGCGACCGCGCGCGCGACATAGGCGCCGAACAGGAAGGTGACGATCACCGTCGGAAAGGCGGAGTTGCCGAAATCGTAGAGACACCAGGCGGCGATCGCCGTGCGGGCACGGCCACGCAGCGTCGTGGCGCCCGCCGCATCGGCGGCGGCCGCTGCCGCGCTGGCGCTCGGCGGCACGCCCGCGTCGCGCTCGGTCATCGGGTTGCCATCACGCGTCGGTCAGCGTGCGCAGTTCGCGATTGGCCACCGCCAGCTTGGCGAGATCGAAACCGCCGGTCTGTCGCAGTTCGGCGAACAATGTTTCGAGGCGCCGGACCACGATCGCGCGCTCACCCATCCAGCGATCGACCGGCTGCGCATCGCCGGCCGTGCCGTTCGCCAGAATGCCGTGCGTCAGTTCGCGCTGATGCAGGAACAGATCGTCGACCACCGCGGCGACCGCCATGCGATCCCAGTGCGTGTCGAGATTGACCTCGCGCGAGGCACGGCGCAGCCAGTCGAGATGGAAGCGATCGCCGACCGCGAAATAGATCCGCGCCACGTCGGCCAGCTTGTGGCCGCCGCGCGTTGCGATCTCGACGATATCGAGGCCCGAGCCGAGCCGGTCGAGCCGGGTCATGCGCCGCGCCAGCTCTTCGGGCACCCCGTCGCGACGATAGACGCCGACGCGCTGTTCTATTTCGGCGCGATCCTCGTCGGTCCTGACGCTCTCCAGCGTGTCGGCAAGCTCGGCGATCCCCTGACGGAAGGCATCGATGCCGCCGGCGAGTTCGGCGGTGGCGCGCGCATTGCGCAGGAACCAGATCGTGCCGGTCTCGGCAATGTCGACGGTCGTATCGAGCATCGAAATCTGCACGCCGGCCGGTACCCTGTTGTCGAGCGCCTCGATCTGGCTCCAGTAGCTGCGCAGGTCGAACACGGCGCGCGTCGTCGCATAGGCACGCGCGATCGCCGCGGCATCGTAGCCGGTCTTCTCCTTCATCACATGCAGGAAGGTCGGGCCGACGCGATTGACCAGGGAATTCGTCACCACCGTCGCGATGATCTCGCGTCGCAGCCGGTGCTGGGCGATCGCCTCGCGATAGCGCTGCTGCAGCGGTGTCGGAAAATAACGTACCAGATCGTCGACAAGTTGCGGATCGTCCGGCAGATCGGAAGGCAGCAGATCCTGATAGAGCGAGATCTTGGCATATGCGAGCAGCACCGCGAGCTCGGGCCGGGTTAGCCCCTGGCGCAGCGCGATACGTTCCTGGATGGTTTCGTCGTCGGGCAGATATTCGAGCGCGCGGTCGAGCTGACCGGAGCGTTCGAGCGCGCGCATGAAGCGGCCGTGCTGATCGAGCCGCAGCCAGTCGTGCTTGCGCCAGATGCTGATCGCCTGGGTCTGCAGGTAATTGTCGCGCAGCACAAGCTCGGCGACCTCGTCGGTCATCTGCTCGAGCAGCTTGTCGCGCTGCTTCATGGTGAGGTCGCCGGCATCGACCAGGCCATTCAGCAGGATTTTGATATTGACCTCGTGATCCGAACAATCGACGCCCGCCGAATTGTCGATTGCATCGGTGTTGATCATGCCGCCGGCCTGCGCATAGGCGATGCGGCCGCGCTGGGTGAAGCCGAGATTGGCGCCCTCGCCGACCACGCGGCAGCGCAACCGTTCGGCATTGACCCGGAGTGCATCGTTGGCACGATCGCCGACCGCGGCCTGGGTTTCGTATGCGGCCTTCACATAAGTGCCGATGCCGCCGAGCCAGAGCAGGTCGACCTTCGCCTTGAGGATGGCGCGCATGAGATCGGTCGGCGACACCCGGTCCTCTTCGAGGCCGAATGCCGCTTTCATCGGCGGCGATACCGGAATTGTCTTCGCGCTGCGATCGAACACGCCGCCGCCCGCCGAAATCAGGGCGGGGTCGTAATCGCTCCAGGCCGAGCGCGGCAGATCGAACAGCCGCTTGCGTTCGGCGAAACTGGTCTTCGGATCGGGATCGGGGTCAATGAATATGTGCAGGTGATTGAAGGCGGCAATCAGCTTGATATGTTCCGATAGCAGCATGCCGTTGCCGAACACGTCGCCCGACATGTCGCCGACTCCGACCACGGTGAAGTCCTCGTTCTGGATGTCGACCGCCAGTTCGCGGAAATGGCGCTTGACCGATTCCCACCCGCCGCGCGCGGTGATGCCCATCTTCTTGTGGTCGTACCCGGCCGATCCGCCCGAGGCGAAGGCATCGGCCAGCCAGTAGCGATAGTCGGCCGCCACGCCGTTCGCGATATCCGAGAAGGTCGCGGTCCCTTTGTCGGCGGCGACCACCAGATAGGGATCGTTCTCGTCGTGCCGCACGACGTCGGGCGGCGGCACGATCGCATCCCCGACGCGGTTGTCGGTGATATCGAGCATGCCGCGCATCAGCGTCTTGTAACAGTAGACGACTTCTTCCATCAGCGCTTCGCGCCCGCCCGCTGACGGCGGCCGCTTGACCACGAAGCCGCCCTTCGAGCCGACCGGCACGATGACCGCATTCTTGACCATCTGTGCCTTCAGGAGGCCGAGCACTTCGGCGCGAAAATCCTCGCGCCGGTCGGACCAGCGGATGCCGCCGCGCGCGACCTTGCCGCCGCGCAGATGCACCGCTTCGACCCGCGGCGAATAAACGAAGATCTCGACCATCGGTCGCGGCAACGGCAGTTCATCGATCGCCTGCGAATCCAGCTTGATGGAGAGGTAGGGCTTTGGCTGGCCGTTCTCCTGCTTCTGAAAGAAATTCGTGCGCAGCGACACCTCGATCAGGTTGAGGAAGCGGCGCAGGATGCGGTCCTCGTCGAGGCTCGCGACTTTGTCGAGCGCGGCCTCGATCTCGGCCCGGCTCTCCAGCGCGAGCGGCGCGCGATCTTTCTCCGCCGGATCGAAGCGGACGCGGAACAGGCGCACCAGCCCCGCCGCGATCGCGCCGTTGCGCGCCAGCGTCTCTTCCATGTAGCTCTGGCTGAACGCGGCACCGGCCTGGCGCAGATATTTCGCATAGGCGCGCAGCATCGAAACGTCGCGCCAGTCGAGCCCCGCCTGCAGGATCAGCCGGTTGAATCCGTCGGCCTCCGCCTCGCCGAGCCAGACCCGCGCATAGGCGTCCTGGAAACGTTCCTTCGCCGATGCCAGTTCGACCGCGCTGCCGTCGGCTGTGCGCATGCCGAAATCGTGCAGCCAGACGACGCGACCGAGCCCGGCCGGTTCGACGGTGAACGGCACCTCGCCGATCACCTTGAGCCCCATATGCTCGAGCATCGGCAGGATTTCGGAGAGCGCGAGCTGGTCGCCCGCATTATAGATCTTGAACCGCAACTCGTCGGGCGCGGCTTCGATCGGGCGATAGAGATTGAGTGCGACGGTGCCGCCGGCAATCGCCTGCTCGATTCGATCGATATCGAGCACGGCAGCGCGCGCGCTGAACCGGTCGCGATAGGCGACCGGGAAGGCATTGCCGTAACGCTGCAGAAGCTGCAGGCCGAGCGCCTCGCCTTTGGCCTCGATCAGCGCCTCCTGGAGATGGTCGCGCCAGCTCCGCGTCGCCTCGGCGATCTTGGCCTCGAGTTCCGTCGCGTCGACATCGGGTACGGCACCGGGCGTTGTCGCGACGATGAAATGCAGCCGGCCGAGCGCCGCATCGGTCATCTGCGTGTAGAACGCCTCGATCTTGCCCTTGTATGCCTTGGCCAGAATCTCCTGAACCTTGAGCCGCAGATCCGTCGTGAACCGGTCGCGCGGCAGATAGACCAGCGCCGACACGAATCGCTCGAACGGATCCTTGCGCACGAAGAGCGCGGTACGCTGCCGCTCCTGGAGATGCAGTATGCCGAGCGCGATCTCGAACAGCTCGTCTTCCGAAACCTGGAACAGTTCGTCGCGCGGATAGGTCTCGAGAATATGGGCGAGCGCCTTGCCGTCGTGACTGCCGGGCAAAAACCCGGAACGGGCGAGAATGTTTGCCGCCTTGCGGCGCAGGATCGGAATGTCGCGCGGGCTGCGGTTATAGGCGACGGACGTCAGCAGCCCGACAAATAGCCGCTCGCCGAAGATCTTCCCCTTCGCGTCGAACCGCTTGACCAGGATCGAATCCATGTGCACCGACCGGTGCACGGTCGAGCGATGGTTGGCCTTGGTCACGATCAGGAGGCGCGACTGTTTGAGGAACTGGCGCAGGTCGGCCGGCAGCCGGTCCAGATTTCGCAGACCGTCGAACACCGACACCGCCTTGTCGCGCAGCACGCCGAGGCCGCTGGCGTCGCGGATCGACAGGCGCAGGCTTTCGCTCTCGCTTTCGCTTGCGCCGGCAATCTCGTATTCGCGATAGCCGAGGAAGATGTAATGGTCGTCGCGCAGCCAGTGCAGGAACGCATGCGCCTCATCGGTCTCGTCCTCGGGCAGATTTGCCTTCTCGGCCGCGATCTCGGCGATCGTTTCCTCGACCTTGTCGAGCATGGGCCGCCAGTCGGCCACGGCATGGCGCACATCATCGAGTACGCGCGCGAGGTCGTCGGCGATCTCGCTATGGCGTTTCGGATCGAGCAGCTCGTCGATGCGAAGCTGCATGAAGGATTCCGAGCCTGCCTTTTCACTGCCCGTGGCGACGACCCGCCCGTTCGCGTCGCGTTCGACCTTCACGATCGGGTGGATCACCAGATGCACGGTGAGTTCGCGCTGGTTGATGGCGGCGGTCACCGAATCGACGAGGAAGGGCATATCGTCGTTGACGATCTCGACGATCGTGTGGGTCGAGCGCCAGCCATGCTCGTCGGGATTCGGGTTGAAGATGCGGACCTTGGCATGGCCGGGCGTCCGCTCGGCGCCGAAGGTCCAGAGCGCCAGCGCCGATGCGAACAGGGTCTCCGGCTCCTCGCCGAGCATGTCGTCCGGCGGAACGTTCGCATAGAACGCCTGGACGAAATGCGCCGCCTGTTCGCCGCGCTTACCGCTGAGCCGCTCGCGGGCGATCTCGCTGGCGCGTTCGATCAGCGCGGCCTTCGCCTGGTCGGCCCGGCTCGGCATGGTCTGGCCTTGATCCTCCTTGGTCCGGCGCGAGTTTGCGGGCCTCAGGCTGGCCGCCCGCGCGACGCATTCGGGAAGCGCGATCAAGGCTAGCCGATGCATCGAGGCAAGACAAAGTCCCCGGATGGCACGCCGTCGGCGCCACCCGCTCGCCGGCGCCCCGGCGCCTTCACCTGCGCGCGCCGGCGATTTAGGATGGCGGCGGCGCCAGCGGCGGCGCGCGGGCTAGCACCGGAAATGCTCGAAGGCAGGAGGTTCGATTGCGTTTTTCGACGAGAATTGCTGCGGTTCGGTCGCTGCGCGTAGCGGTCGCGATGCTGCTGCTGGCCGGATTTGCGCATTTCCATCCGGCGGCGGCCGCGACGCTGACCGATTTCGATCGCGGCTACGATGCGTATCGAAGTCAGGATTACGGCAATGCGCTGCGCTGGTTCGTGATCGCGGCGAATCGTGGCGACACGGCGGCGCAGAACTTGATCGGCGAGATGTATGCCCGCGGCGAGGCCCTCGAGCAGAACGATGTCGAGGCGCTGCGCTGGTTCCATCGAGCGGCGGAGCAACGCAACCCTGCCGCCGAAACCAATCTCGGTATCGCCTACCGGGAAGGTTATGGCGTCGCACCCGACTATCAGCAGGCCTATGCCTGGCTGAAGCGGGCGGCCGATGTCCGCCATCCGGCCGCCTATTATCATCTCGGCATCATGTACGAGCACGGGATGCTGGTCAGCGAAGACGAGGAATACTGGATCGATCTCTACGAGGACGCCGCGGAAGCCGGATACGGGCCGGCCGAAGCGCGGCTCGGCCATATGTACGAAAGCGGCGTCGGCGTCGGGCGCGACCTCGACGACGCGGTCTACTGGTACCAGAAGGCGGCGGCGCACGGCCAGACCACGGCGCAGATTTCGCTGGCGATGCTCTATCTGTCGGGCGAAGGCGTCGGCGCCGATCCGGTGCAGGCGCATGCCTGGCTTTCGGTTGCGTCCTTTCTCGGCAATCGCGGCGCGACGTCGCTGATCCTCGATCTGACCAAGCAATTGACCGTCGAACAGGTCGACAAGTCGCAGGCACTCGCATCCGACATGCTGGCCAAGATCTTTGCGCCGGCATCGGAAAGCGGCGGACAACAGCGTTAGCGATCGGATGCAACCGGCGGCGTGGACTGCCGCGCTGGAGCGTTTCGGATTGCAGAATGCAGGTCGGTACCTAGTTCGCCATCCCGCGGCGCGGCCGGTAGCGGCCGGCATCGGTGCCTTCGAACAGCTCCTCGATCATCGGGTGATTGATCGGATCGCCGGTCTCGTCGACCAGAAGATTCTGTTCGGACACATAGGCGATGTACGTCGTCTTCTCGTTTTCAGCGAGCAGATGATAGAAGGGCTGGTCCTTGCGCGGCCGGATTTCGGCTGGAATCGATTCGTACCATTCGTCGGTGTTGTTGAATTCCGGATCGACGTCGAAGACCACGCCCCGGAACTCGAAGAAGCGGTGGCGTACGACTTCGCCGATCCTGAATTTCGCCTGCCGCATCGTCTGCCCGCCTCCTGAACATCGGCCGGAGCGTCCGGCCCGCGGATCCGATCGTAGCATTTTTGCGCGGACGCGGGCAGCGGTTGCCCGATCGGGATTACGCAGCGGGCGGATAGCCGAAATGCGCCAGCAGGGCCTGCATTTCGGCCGGCATCGGCGGCAGATTTGCGCTCTCGGCCGCCTCGCGCCAGCCGCCAGCCCGACCAACGCGGAAGAATGGCGCGGCGGCGCCCTGCCGCAGCCGGCCAAGTTCGGTCGCCGCGAACAACCCGTCGATTGTCGCTGGATTCCGCGCGGCGCCGAGCTGCGCCAGAACCGCGGCCAGCGTCGTTTCGCGATCGGGGCCGATCAGGTCCTCGTAACGGAGTATCGAAAAGGTCGAGATCGTAGCTGCGGCCCCGGCCCGTTCGATCACCGCCCGTTCGATCACCGCCCGTTCGATCGCCGCACGTTCGATCGCCGTGCGGTAGAGATCGCACCAGCGCGTCCAAGTCTGTGCCGCCCAGTTCGGAAAATCCGGTGCGCGCTTGCGGAAGCCGGCTTCGACACGATTATTATGATGCCAGCTCGACAGCGCGGTGTCGCGCGGATCGCGCACGATGCAGAGGAAATGCGCCTCGGGATAGAGCTGCTGAAACAGATCGAGATGGCCGACCAGCGTGTTGTCCTTGATGCCGGCGATCGCCGCCTGCTTGCGCCGCGCACCGCTCTCGATGCAGCGATCGGCGATCGCCCGCGTGATCGCCAGCAGATCGTCATTGCCGAACAACGTCGCGCCCTGGTTCGCCGTGCGACGGTCGATTTCATTGAGGACGATATTGTAGTCGGTGATCAGCTTCGGCAGCGCGTCGAGAAAATGCGAAAGCT
Organism: Dongiaceae bacterium; assembly: GCA_040902665.1. GTDB lineage: Bacteria > Pseudomonadota > Alphaproteobacteria > Dongiales > Dongiaceae > JAWXBK01. Next base: position 8,232 of record JBBDWX010000172.1, on the reverse strand, counting down.
GATGTTCGCTGGGACAGCTGATCTCGGGATGCGCATCGAGCAGCATCTGCAGCCAGGTCGTGCCGGATTTCGGCAGACCGAAAACGAAGAAGCGGGTGCGGATCGCGGCCGGCATGACGGGCATCGAATAATCCGACGGGAAGCGGAAACCAGGCTGGCGCTTCGCTCGAAACGGCCACGCATCCGACGACAACGCGGCGCCAGGGTTCATTCTCGACGGTCGGTGGCCTCGCGCGCAAGACCGGCGGCGGCGCACAAACGGGTGATCGGGATTCCTGTTCTTCTCCGCGCCGATAGGTAATGCGCGATCAGTCGCGCAGGGGCAATGCGCGATCAGTCGCGCGGGTGGGCAATGCGCGATCAGTCGCGCCGGCGGGTCGCGGCGATAAAACCCGCGATCAGGGCGGCCGCGAGCAGCGAGCCCTGATTGCGCTTCAGCATGTCGCCAATATCGTCCAGCAATCCCTCCGGAATCGCATCGCCCAGCGACGCGAGCGGCGGCCTGGATCGTTCCTTCATGCGTCGCGAAATCATGAGGCCGGTCAGCACCACGATGCCGCCGACGGTCAACAACGCCGCGGCGCAGATGACCGGCGCCCAGACCGGCCCGACGGACGGCAGCACCAGCAACCAGAGTGCGGCCGCCAGACAACCGATCGCGGCGATGGCAAAGAGCACGCCGACCATCCCGGCAAGGATCGGCACCGACAACCGCCCGGCGGCTTCCGCGGTGCGGCTGGCCAGCGTGCCCTGCAGCAGCGCGGATAGCGCCATTTTGACGATGCTGTTCATGGCCCCCTCGTCCCTGGCAGCACCCTAACGGTGCCGGGCATTCAGCGCGAGAGCAGACGCCCGCCGATGAACCCGACCGCAAACGCGATCGCGAGGCTGGTCAGCGGCCGTTCCTCGACTTCGTGACGGACCGCTTCGGCCGATTTGCGGCTGCGCTCGTGCACCTCGTCGTAAAGGTCATTGGCCTTTTCGCCGACCCGGGCCGCGGCATCGCGGGCCGCCCCATTCGCGTTGCTCTTCAGGTTTTCGAGCAAGGCGGAGAAATCGCGCTTCAGGGTCGCCATATCCTCGGCGAGCGTGTCGAGATCGGCGGCGGTCTGGGTCTTGGTTTTGGTGTCCATGGTGGTTCCCTCCGGTAACGGTTCGAATGGATGGCGGCTCTCGAGGCGCCAAAAATCGACAACAGGGCGGCCCTGGCTGCCGAACTCGGCGCCGTCCGGCCGTCGGTTTTCGCGGATTGCGCCCCCTTCAACACGGGTCAAACCCGCAATGTTCCCGTTCGCAGCCCTGGGGCCCTAAAGGCAGGGGCTTAAGGCGGGCTCTAAGGCACTCCCGGAGCGAATGATTCTGGCTCACGGACCGGGTTCGGACACGTTATCCGGGGTTCATCGGTCGATGTGGGAGGATTCCGTGGGCTTTGCAAGGGCAGCATGCGCCGGTCAGATGGGATCCGGCAAACCGCAACCGCGCCGTTTGTTAGGTTATTACACTATAAGACTGTTAAATAATAACAAGTTTAGCGTATGGCTTAGCATCCGACCGCATACCGATAGCTTTATTGACAAACAGGCAGGGCTGGACACGTAATATCCCGTTAATCGGCCCGGTACGAGCCGTGCGGGCGGCTCGACTGATGAGCAAAGCAAGGGATACGCGCATTCGGATTCCACGATGCCGAAGGCGCGCGATTGCGGTGTCGAAGAGTGCGCAAGACAAAGGCTCAGAATCGATGAAACGCGGATTTCGCAGGCTCTGGTCGTGCGAGCGCGGTGCCGCCATGGTCGAAATGACCCTGGTCGCGCCGATGCTGATCTTTCTGACATCAGGCATCATTCAGTTCGGCTACATCTTCTTCATTCAGAACACGATGCAGAATCTCGCGCGCGATGCGGCGCGTGGCGTCGCCGTCGGCGAGCTGACCGCATCGGGCAGCAACGTCGACTGTCCGGGTGGTGCCGTCGGCAGCGCCGAGGAAATGGCTTGCGCCGGACTTGCCGGCTTCTCGGGCAATTTCACGGTCAATGCGACCAACCCGCCCGATCCGGGAGACGATGTGATTGTGACCATCTCGCTGCCGATGGTCGATGCGGCGGTGATGGATGTGCTCGGCGTGCTCGACGAGGGAACGATCTCGGCGGAAGCGACGATGCGGAAGGAATAGTGTGGGGGCAACTCTATGTTGAGGGTGGAGACATTGCAGGGCTTCGGAATCGAGCCGCTATGGCGGCGGGCGAAGATCGTCTGGCGCCGATTCGAACGCGACAAGCGTGCGGCGGTGCTGATCTATGTAACGATGGGCATGACGGTGTTTCTCGGTTTCACCGCGCTGGCGATCGACGGCAGCTATCTCTTTCTGATGAACAACCGCGCGCAGGCTGCCGCCGACTCGGCCGCGCTCGCCGGTGCCAGCCAGCTGCCGGACGATGCCACCGCGGAGACCGAAGCGATCGCCTTTGCCGAAAAGAACCTGGCCGTTGCGGATTACGGCACCGTGCTTGCCGGGACCGACGTGACGGCGGGCACCTGGGATAGCGCAACCCGCATTTTTACGCCGGGCGGTGCCAATCCCGATGCGGTCGAAGTCATCGTTCGCATGGATGCGAGCAACAACAACCCGGTGCAACTGTTTTTTGCCAGCATCTTGGGATCGAACGAAACCGGCGTTTCGGCGCGGGCGGTGGCGACCGCAACCGGCGGCAGCGGTGGCATCGGCCCGAACTGCATGCAGGCGCTCAACACCGAGGATGCCAATGCCTTCCGCGTCGTCGGCACCGCCAACATCTACGGCGAGGGTTGCAACATCCAGGTCGATTCCTGCCACGAGACGGACGCCTTCGTCGCCGAGGGCGTACCGACCATCGACCTCACGGTCGAGCTGGACGGCGGCGGCACCGGCAGCGGCTATCTCAATGTCTGCGGCGGCATGAACACGACGCCCGGCGTCGATCTGCCGGACGATCCCTATGTCAACGAGGGGACCGGCGAGTCACACGGCGACCCGTTCGACCGGCCGCCGTTCGATGCACTGCCCGATCCGGCCGATTTCGCGAGCTGCGATTTTGCGACCCGGCAGACCCGAACCGGCGGGACCAACACGCTGGTGGCCGGCACCTACTGCGGCGGCATCAGCCTCGGTGGCAACGGCACGACCACATTGGCGGCCGGCACATATTACATTACCGGCGGCAGCTTCGAGATCAAAGGCAAGCACTCGGTCATCGGCGATGGCGTGACCATCGTGCTCAGCGGATCGACCGCCAATCTCGATCTCGGCGGTACGGCGGATCTGGCGCTCAAGGCCCCGACCACGGGCGATTATGCCGGTTTCGTCTTCTTCTCCGATCGCGACAACCCGGCGACCAATCCACATGCGATCCGCGGCACGCCACTCGGTGCCTTCAGCGGCATCGCCTATTTCCCGAACGCGGCCGCGACGCTGCGCGGCACCGCGGACGGCAGCCTGCCTAACACCGTCGGCGATTGTTCGGTGCTGGTCGCGGACTCGTTCTTCTTCAACGGCACCATTTCGCTCGAACTGGCGAATGCCTGCTCGGAGTATGCAGGTCTTCCCGCCTTTGACGAGGGCGTTGCTTTGACAATGCGGCTGGTTGATTGATCGTCAAGAGCCATATGCAATAGTTTCTGTCTGTCGCGGGCATGCGGCAGGCAGGATACAAACCGAGAGGAGCAACGCCACGGACGGCCCGCCGACGGCGACTTCGACGAAAGGGAGTCCCATGTTCAGGCGCAAAATCTGGTGCAACATCTGGCAGCGTTTCCTGCGCGACGAGCGGAGCTTCGGGCGCGACGAACGCGGTGCGGTGCTCATCTATGTCACGGCCGGGCTGACGGTCTTTCTTGGCTTCAGCGCCCTCGCGATCGACGGCAGCTATCTCTATTTCATGGACAACCGTGCCCAGTCGGCAGCAGATGCTGCAGCGCTCGCCGGCGTCAGCCGTCTGATCGACGGCGACGAGGTTGCCCGTACCGAAGCCGTTACCTTTGCAACAAAAAATCTGGCTGTTGCAGAATATGGCACTGTGCTTGAGGGTGCCGACGTCGATATCGGTACCTGGGATTCCGCCACAAGAACCTTCACCGACGGCGCAACGCCGGCCGATGCGGTGCGGGTTCTGGTTCGCATGGACGATGCCAACAGCAATCCGCTGCAGCTCTTTTTCGCCAGCGCCATCGGTTCGAACGAGGCCGGCGTCGTTGCATCGGCGGTCGCCACGGTCGGCGGCGGCGCATCCTTCGGCGAGAGTTGCCTCCAGGCATTGAGCCCGGATGCAGAGGATGCGTTCCGGGTCATCGGTACGGCGGATATCAGCGGTCAGGGCTGCAATATCCAGGTCGATTCATGCGACGAGGGCGCGGCGTTCGTGGCGTCGGGCGACCCCACGATCGACCTGACGGTCGAACTCGACGACGGCGGCAGCGGCAGCGGATCGATCAATGTCTGCGGCGGTATGGATATCGGACCCAATGTCAACCTGCCGCCCGAGCCCTATGTCAACGACAATACCGGCGTTGCCGAGGGCGATCCCTTCGACCGCACGCCGTTCAACCAGTTGCCGTCGCCCGAAGAGGTCGACGCGTGCAACGAGACAGACTTCAGTTCCAATCGGAACGTGACCTTGTCGCCGGGCGTCTATTGCGGCGGCATTTCGCTCTCGGGCAATCGTGCTGCAACCTTCCTGCCGGGGACCTACTACATCAAAGATGGGGAGTTCTCGACGACCGGCAACTGGGACCTTTCCGGCCAGGGTGTCACCTTCGTGATGACCGGGTCTGCATCCAATCTCGATCTCGGCGGCACTGCGAGCATGGCGTTCAGCGCACCGACCACGGGCGACTATGCCGGGTTCGTGTTCTTCGGCGATCCCAACAATCCGGCGACCAACGATCATCGGATGCATGGCACGCCGCTCGGCGCATTTCACGGCATCGCCTATTTCCCCGGCGCCGGGGTCCAGCTGCTCGGCACCGTGGGCGGCGATCTGCCCGGCGGCAGCGACGATTGCTCCGTCCTGATTGCCGATACACTGTTCTTCAACGGCACGGTTGAATTGAACCTCGCCTCCGAATGCAGCGATTTCCAGGGGACGCCGCCTTTCGACGACACCGGGGCGCTGGTCTTGCGTCTGGTGGATTGAACCCGATCGACGGGGTGAGGGGCGCAGCGGGAGGTCGCGCGCATCCGTTTCATGCCTTTCCGCAGCACAGGATGGGTCCGCAGGGCAGGATGGGTCCGCAGGGCAGGATAGGCGCCGCAACAAGGCAGTTTGGCGGGAATCCCGACAGCCCCCCCTATACGATGGTTTGCCGGGGCGCATTCCAGACCGTAATTTTCGGCCTAACATACTGATATAACTAGATAAATTTTTTTCATTCTTGGCCGGCCCTCCTAGACCAAATGAATAGCCGGCTACCCACCCGTATAGTTGACCGGATAGCCATGCCCGGTGCGATGGTCCGCGTGCTTCTTGGCCCTGCGGCTGAAAGCGCGTCGCACCGTCGGTCAGGCCACAAGTTCCGACGATGCGACGCCAGCCCAGGGTCCGACCGACAAGGCAAACCCGTTCACCGCCCTGCCGGTCGAAAGAGAAGCCCGGAGAATTCCGGCGGTAGGGCACATAAGACGCATGAGGAGCATCAGGGCATGTCCATCACCAAATCGATGATCAATCTTTTGGTCGACTCGATGAGCCGCAGCGAAAGCGCGGGCAACAGCCGCAAGTTTTTCCGCGATAACGCGGGCGCCGTGGTTATCGGCGGCGCCGTCATGCTGAGCGTGTTCGGCGGCATGAGCGGGCTCGCCATCGACGGCGGTCACTTCTACATGGCCAATCATCGCGCCGAGATCGCGGCCGAAGCAGCGGCCCAGGCCGCACTTTCGTCGCTGCAGGATCGCGACCAGGCGGTTGCCGCGGCGATCGCCCAGGCCCAGGAACATATGCCGGTTGCCGAGTACGGCACCGTGCTCAACGCATCGGATGTCGTGATCGGTCGCTGGGATGCGGTCGAAGAGCGCTTCGACGCAGGCCTCGAGCCGGCCAACGCCGTGCGTGTTACCGTGCGCATGGAAGAGGACAATGGCAACGCCGTGCCGCTGCAGTTCGCGAGCATGATCGGCGACATCGACGCCAGCATCGTCACCTCGTCGGTTGCGATTGCTCAATAAGTTTTAAGACGCGTCGCGCGCCACCACCGGCGCGTGACGATGGACGGCGCCACGCGCCGCTCCTGAATGCCTCCTACCCTGGCCCGCTGCCGTGCCACGCAGCGGGCCATTTTTTTGCCTGGAGACCGGCCCGGCCCAGCCCCGGCCCGATCGATCGCGCCGGCGCGACCGACGGATGCGCCGCTGCCCTCCCGATGCGCTAGCATGGCCCATGCTGCCGATCGCACCGGGAGATGCGCGCCATGCCGAAACCTGTCCATATCGCAACCGAACTTGCGCGGCTGCCGATGCTGCGCGATCGCCGCCCCGACACGCCGGACGACGAGGCAGAGAAGGCGTTTGCGACGCTCGCCCCGTTCGGCAATGGCGGGATTTTTGCCGGCAGCTTCGCCGGTTCGAGCGCCTGGGAGCGGCACGATCGGGGCGACGAGCTGGTCCATGTGCTGGCCGGCGAGACACGGCTCACCATCCTCGCACAAAACGGCGATCGGGAATTGCATCTGACGGCAGGAATGCTGACGGTCGTGCCGCAGGGCTGCTGGCATCGCTTCGAAGCGCCCGATGGCGTGACCGTGTTGACCGCGACACCGCAGCCGACCGTGCATTCCACGACCGATCCGCGCGACCGGCGATAGCCGGGTGCGGATCGGCAACCGGTGCCGCGCCGGGATCGGCAAGACATGGGGTTTACGGGATCCGACAAAGAAACTGGAGCGGGCGAAGGGATTCGAACCCTCGACCCCAACCTTGGCAAGGTTGTGCTCTACCCCTGAGCTACGCCCGCATCCGGTGCAACCGGGCGCGCCCGATCGGGGCGGCCGGCATGCGGGCGGGATATTAGCCGGCAAGCGCCGATTTGCAAGCGCGCCGCCCGTGTCAAGGCTGCGGCATTGCAAGCCTGCAACAGTCGCCCCGCCGTCCGACAGGCACCCGCCAGCAAGCGCCGGCTGGGAAGCGCCCGCCGGCAGACCGAGCCACCGGTCTTGGCCGGCCGGTTGCGAGAGCTGCGGTTGAGGCAGTGGGCCGGCGGCGGCTAGATTGCGCCGCCATGAACGAGGACCCGAACCAAGAAAGCCGCGACGACGGCCCGGCGCCGGCCGACGCGACCGCCGCCGGTCTGCCGACCTCGCCTGAACAACTGCTCGCCCGCCTGCAGGAGCTCGGCATCGCGCAGAGCAGCCATCGCCACGAACCGGTCTTCACGGTCGAAGAGGCGAAACGCCTGCGCGGCGAACTGCCCGGCGCGCATATCAAGAATCTCTTCCTGCGCAACAAGAAGGGCCGCATGTGGCTGGTCGTGCTCGACGAGGACCGGAAGGTCGATCTCGCGGCGCTGGGCGACCGGCTCGGCGCCGGCCGGTTCTCCTTCGGCAGCCCGGAGCGGCTGATGGCCCATCTCGGCGTGCTGCCCGGTGCGGTGACGCCGCTCGCGCTGGTCAACGCCCGGGCCGGCGCGGTCCAGCCGGTGATCGATGCCGCGATCCTGCGCAAGGGCCCGGTCAACTGCCATCCCTTGACCAACGACATGACCACGGCGCTCGCGCCCGAGGATCTGCTGCGCTTCATCGAGGCCTGCGGTCACCGACCCGACATCGTCGATTTCGACGCCGCCTGAGCGATAGAGCGGAGCAGCAGCGGGGAGCTCGCCTGCGGCGGGTGCGCGCGGGGCTTGCTTCCGGGCGTCCGAGGCGCCAAATATCGCGGCAATTCGTATACTTAACCGACAGCTCACGAGGGATAGGCACGCAGGATGGAACCTTTGATCGGACAGACCGGGGCTGGCGCTGCCGGCGCGGCGGCGGGCGGGGCGGCCGGGTCGCATGTCATCGACGGGCGCACCGAAACCTTCATGGACGATGTCATCGCGGCCTCGCAGACCGTCCCGGTCATCGTCGATTTCTGGGCGCCCTGGTGTGGCCCCTGCAAACAGCTCGGCCCGGCCATCGAAAAGGCGGTGAACGACGCGCGCGGCGCGGTCCGCCTGGTCAAGATCAATATCGACGAGAATCAGGAACTCGCAGCGCAGATGCGCGTGC
>JBBDWX010000171.1:0-3387 GCA_040902665.1 Dongiaceae bacterium | reverse complement strand
CCGCCAGTCGGCGGCGTGCCGTCGCCATGCACGACCAGACGATCGGCGCCGGCCTCGACCGCGACGCCGCAGGCGGCGAGGCCCGATGCGACGGCGGCAAGCCGGTCGCTTTCCTTGACGCGCAATTCGGCGAGACCTTCCATCACCGTGGTGCCTTTGGCGCAGGCGGCGGCCATCGCGAGGATCGGGTATTCGTCGATCATCGATGGCGCGCGCGACGCCGGCACGGTGACACCCTCGAGCGCACCGGCGCGCACCACAAGATCGGCGACCGGTTCGCCGGCTTCCTCGCGCGGATCCACGATCTCGATTGCAGCACCCATTTCGCGCAGCGTCTCGATCAGCCCGATGCGCAGCGGATTCATACCGACACTGGCGATGGCGAGTTCCGAGCCCGGCACGATCAGGGCCGCGACCAGCGGAAACGCGGCCGAGGATGGATCGCCCGGCACGCGCATGTCGTGCCCGGTCAGCTCCGGCTGGCCGACCAGCGACACGACACGCGCACCGCTGTCGTCGTCGACCGTTACGGTCGCACCGAAATGGCGCAGCATGCGCTCGCTGTGATCGCGCGTCGGTTCGGGTTCGATGACGCGCGTGATGCCGGGTGCCGCGAGGCCGGCGAACAGGACTGCAGACTTCACCTGCGCCGAGGGCACCGGCAGACGATATTCGATCGGCAGCAGCGCATCGCTGCCGACGATCGCGAGCGGCAGGCGGTCGCCATCGCGTGCCGTGAAGCGCGCACCCATCTCCATCAGCGGTGCCATGACACGGCCCATCGGGCGGCGGCGCAGCGAGGCATCGCCGGTCACGAAGGCGGTCAACCGATGGCCGGCGAGAAGACCGAGCGCGAGCCGAACGCCGGTGCCGGCATTGCCGAAATCGAGCATGTCGTCCGGTTCGGCAAGCCCGCCGATCCCGACGCCGTCGACCAGCCAGTGGCCGGTTGCATCGCGCACGATGCCGGCGCCGAGCGCGCGCATCGCCCGCGCGGTGTTGAGCACGTCTTCGCCCTCGAGCAGCCCCTCGATCCGGCTGCGGCCGACCGCCAGCCCGCCCAGCATCAAAGCCCGGTGCGAGATCGACTTGTCGCCGGGCACGTCGATCCGGCCCCGAAGCGCCTTGCCGGCGCGGGCGCGAAGCGGTCTGGGCAGGTCGGCACTGGCCATTCGCGAACTCCGGTCCAAAAGCAGCGGTTCTCTAGCATATCGCCGGTGGCGCCGCATGGCTTCATACTGCTGGCCGGCCCAATCGACCGGGCCAATGGGCCGGACGATGGGTCGAACGATGGACCGGATCGGCCGGGCGGGGTCGCCGGATTTATGCGGCCGGGCTGGACTGGAGGAGAGCGATGCAGATCGATGGCGGCTGCCATTGCGGACGGATCACCTACCGGGCGGAGATCGATCCGCAGTTGGTCGAATTGTGCCACTGTACCGACTGTCAGGTCATGTCGGGCTCTGCCTTTCGGATCGTGGTGCCGACGGCAGAATCAAACGTCGAACTGTTGTCGGGAATGCTTAAAACCTATGTGAAGACCGGCGAGAGCGGCAACAAGCGTATTCAGGCGTTCTGCCCCGAGTGTGGCACACACATCTATTCGACTTCGGTGGGTGAAGGATCCAGAACATTCGGATTGCGTGTCGGCGCCATCAAACAGCGCCATAAACTCCCGCCGACAAAGCAATACTGGGTCCGGTCGGCACAAGGCTGGGTCATGGATCTCGATGACATCGAGAAAGTCTTGACACAATAAGCACGCGGTGTCGCGATCGGAGAACTTGACACAATAAGCACGCGGTGTCGCGATCGGAGAAGGAGCGGACCATGCGGATCGATGGCGGGTGTCATTGCGGGCGGATTACCTACCGTGCCGAGATCGACCCGGAACTGGTTTCGATCTGTCACTGCACGGACTGCCAGACCCTGTCCGGCACCGCGTTTCGGGTGGCGGTGCGCACGCCCGAGGAATCGTTCGAACTGCTTTCCGGTACACCGAAAACCTATGTCCGGATCGCGGACAGCGGGAACAAGCGCGCGCAGGTCTTCTGCGGCGATTGCGGCGCCCATCTCTACGCAACGTCGGTCAGCGAGCGGGGCAGTGAGGGGGTCGGCAAGGGGTCAAAACTGTTCGGTCTTCGCGTCGGCACCATTCACCAGCGCAACCAGCTGCCACCGAAGCGGCAGATCTGGTGCCGCTCGGCGCAGGGCTGGCTCGGCGACATTCCGGGACTGCCGCGAACCGAAACGCAATGAGCCGATCGCCTGGCCGTCCGATCAACCGTCCGATCGGCCGTCCGATCAGCCGTGATGTCGTCTGGCGCTTCGATGGCCTTGCGCCGGCCGCCATCTGGCAGAGCCTTGCCAATACCGCGCGGTTCAACGAGGCGGCGAAACTGCCGCGGCACGAGATCATCGAAGAGCCGCGGCCCGATGGGTCGGTCGCATATTACGGCCGTGGCAGGCAGGGGCCGGTTCGGCTCGAATGGGAAGAATTGCCGGTCAACTGGGTTACGAACCGCTGGTTCGAACATACGAGGGTTTTCAGCCGGGGGCCGCTTGCATCGCTGACCGCGCATTTCGAGCTGGAAACCGACGCACAGGGCGCGCTCGGGCGCTACACCATCACCGCCGCGCCGTCCGATGCGCTCGGCTGGGCGATGCTGCATTCCGGCGCCTTCTTCAAGGGTGCATTCAAAAGCTTCTCCCGACTGGCCGACGATGCGCGCGACTATGCCCGAGGCGCGCGCGACGAACCGTTCGCGCATGCGCCGCCGGCGCTGCCGGCTGGCGCCGAGGCGCGGATCGAGGCGCTGGCCGCCGAAATCGAGGCAACAGCCAACGGGCACGGGCTCGCAGGCCGGCTCGGCGCATTTATCCGCAGCGCGCAGGAAGTGGACATGCTCGGCATCCGGCCGCGTGCACTGGCGCGACGCTGGGGCGTGCCGGAGAGCAGCGCCATCGATTGCTGTCTGCAGGCGGTGCGCAGCGGCCTGCTCGACATGCAGTGGAACATTCTCTGTCCGCGCTGCCGTGTCGCCAAGCATATTGCAACCGGTCTCGACCGGCTGCCGACCGGGGCGCATTGCGGCACCTGCAATATCGATTACGAGCGCGACTTCGCGAAGAATGTCGAGGCGGTGTTCCGTCCGTCGCCGTCGATTCGCTCGCTCGGGCTCGGCGAATATTGCCTGTTCGGTCCGATGAGCACGCCGCATATCAAGCTGCATGTGACGCTCGAACCCGGCACGACGCGCGACGTGGCGGCCGATCTGCCGGCCGGGCCTTATCGATTGCGCACGCTCGAGCCGGGCGACGAACGCGACATCGACTGGCCGGGCGGTGGTTTTCCCGCGTTTCGGATCGACGCGGCCGAGCGCATGT
>JBBDWX010000170.1:0-3412 GCA_040902665.1 Dongiaceae bacterium | reverse complement strand
GGCGACCTCGCGTCGCGGGTCGAAGCCATTGCCGGGAAGCTTGAGGCCGCCTAACTTCCTTTAAGGACGGTTGCTGCCCGACGCGACAGACCCCCACTATCCTTGGGGCCAATATCGACCTCTAGGGAGCTGTCTCTGCCGGAGCCTTGGCTTCGGTATATGGCGCCCACCTGCATAAGCAGGCCACAGAGGATACATGGGTTATCGGTCACGGCGGCGCCGTCCGCTCAATTTCGCATAGCGCCCGCCCGATTTTGTGCCCGGCGACAATGCCGTCAATCCGGTGCAAATCACGATGGGCGGCATCCGGCGCGCAGCAGGATTTCCCACGAACGATGGTCATGCCCGATACCGCCAGCCTGTCTGACCTGCCCGCGATCAAAGCAGCCTTGCGCCACGAGATGGCCGAACGCCGCCGCGATGAAGCTGCGAGGGCGGCACCGAGCGCTGGCGAGATCGCGAAGAATCATTTTCTTGCATCGATCCCGCTGCATGACGGCGCGACCGTGTCCGCCTTCTGGCCGTTGCCCGACGAGTTCGACACGCGACCGCTGATGTATGCGCTCCATGAACGCGGCCATCCGATCGGGCTGCCGGTCGTCGAGAAGCGCGGTTTGCCGCTCAGATTTCGCGTCTGGGAGCCCGGCACGCCGCTGGTGCGTGGTAATTTCAACGTCGAAATCCCGGCCGCGCATTGTCCCGAATGCGTGCCTGAGATTCTGGTCGTGCCGTTGCTGGCATTCGACCGTGAGGGTTATCGGCTCGGCTATGGCGGCGGCTTTTACGATCGAACGATTGCCGGATTGCGCGCAATCGGCCCGACGATCGCGGTCGGCTATGCCTATGCCGGGCAGGAGATCGATGCGGTACCGCACGATGAAACCGACGCGCAGCTCGACTGGGTCGTGACCGAGCGGGCGGCTTTCCGGATCGCGCACTGACCATGCGGCCGGGCAAAACCTGACATGCGCATCCTTTTTCTCGGCGATCTGGTTGGACGTTCCGGCCGCGAAGTGGTCCTCGAACATCTGCCGCGGCTGCGTCAAGAACTCGCGATCGATTTTGCGATCGTCAACGGCGAGAACGCGGCCGGCGGTTTCGGCATCACCGAAAAGATCTGCCAGGAGCTGTACGAGGCCGGCGCCGATGTCGTCACCACCGGCAATCATGTCTGGGACCAGCGCGAGACGGTGGGATTTATCGGCAACGACCCGCGGCTGCTGCGACCGCAGAACTTCCCGGCCGGGACGCCCGGGCAGGGCAGCGGGGTGTTTGCGACGAAGGCCAACAAGAAAGTGTTCGTGGTCAATCTGATGGGGCGGCTTTTCATGGATCCGCTCGACGATCCGTTTGCGGTCGCGGAGAAAGCGCTGGCGAGCCATCGTCTCGGCGGGTCGGTCGATGCGATCTTTGTCGACTTCCATGCCGAGGCGACCAGCGAGAAGATGGCCTTCGCGCATATGCTCGACGGTCGTGTCTCGATGGTCGTCGGTACCCACACCCATGTGCCCACCGCCGATCAGCAGATACTGCCCGGCGGTACCGCCTATATGTCGGATGCCGGCATGTGCGGTGACTATGATTCCGTCATCGGCATGGACAAGACGGTGCCGATTGCGCGTTTCGTGCGCAAACTGCCGACCGATCGGCTCGCGCCGGCGAACGGACCGGCGACATTATGCGGCGTGTTTCTCGAAACCGACGACAAGACGGGACTGGCGCTGCGCGTCGAACCTGTGCGCATCGCAGGGCGTCTGGCGTCGGCGATGCCGGCCAGGGAACGATAAACCCGAACTGGGTACGGTTGTGAGCTAGAGCGGTCGGCGGGCGAGCAACACCTTGCCGATCTCGGCCTCGAGGCGACGGGTGTGCGCGCTGACGTCGGCGGCGACCTCGGCAACGCGCGGACCGGCCGCGGGATCCCCGGTCGCTGCCAGTTTGGCCGCCGCATCGAGCGCCCGCATCGCCGATTCCGTTGCCAGTGCATCGACTGCGCGGGCCAGTTCATCGAGCCCGTCGGCGTCGGCCGGTGCGGCCGAATTCTGGGCTTGGCTGCTGCGGCGCGGTTTTGCCTTGCGCATGGATGGCTCCCCCTCGAACCGATTGCAGAGATCCGGCGCCTCGCCCCGAATGCGACATCCCCTTGGGCTAGCACGCGTTTCCTGCTAGAAGGCGCCGCAATCTCGCCATAAAAACGGACTACCAGTCCGCGATGGCGCCTTCTGAACCCACCAGATTTGGTATATTACTGGAAAACGCCCTCATTATCTAGGGGTGCAAGGAACGATGGCGGGCCACTCTCAATTCAAGAACATCATGTACCGGAAGGGTGCGCAGGATGCGAAGCGCGCCAAGGTGTTCACCAAGTTGATCCGGGAGCTCACGGTCGCCGCGCGGGTGAGCGCGCTGCCCGAGAACAATCCGCGCCTCAAGGCTGCCATTCTGGCGGCGCGCGAAGCCAACATGCCGAAAGATACGATCGAGCGTGCGATCAAGCGCGGTGCCGGCGGCGAAGACGATGCCAACTACGAAGAAGTGCGTTACGAGGGCTACGGCCCCGGTGGCGTCGCGATCATCGTCGAGGCGCTGACCGACAATCGCAATCGCACCGCCTCGGAGATCCGGACCGCCTTCTCGAAATGGGGCGGCAATCTCGGCGAGACCAACAGCGTCGCCTTCATGTTCGAGCGCAAAGGCGCGATCCGTTATGCGCGCGAGGCGGCAAACGCCGAGGCGATGTTCGATGCGGCGCTCGAAGCGGGGGCCGAGGATGTGGCGAGCGACGGCAGCGGGCACGAAATCGTGACCGCGCCGGACGATTTCGCCCAGGTGCGCGATGCACTCGAGGAAAAATTCAGAGCGCCGAAAGAGGCGCGACTTGCGTGGCGACCGCTTAACTCAATCGGCGTCGACGGGGACGCCGCCGAGAGCCTGCTCAAACTGCTCGACGCTCTCGACGATAACGACGATGTGCAACTGGTTTCCGCCAATTTCGAGATCGCCGACGATCTCATGACCCGCCTGACCGCGTAACCGGTCGGGTGAAGACGGACAGACAGTATCATGCGACTGATGGGGCTCGATCCGGGACTCAGACATACCGGCTGGGGTGTGATCGATACGGACGGCAACCGGCTGACCCATGTCGCAGATGGTTGCATCGACATACCCATAACGATGGCGATGTCGGAGCGGCTGGTTGCGCTGCATGACGGTATCGAAACGATTGTCGCGCGCTATCGACCCGACGAGGCCGCGGTCGAAGAAACATTCGTCAACAAGAACGCTGCCACCACATTGAAACTCGGACAGGCGCGCGGCATCGCCCTCCTGGTGCCGGCGCGGGCCGGCATTCCGGTCGCGGAATACTCGACCAATCTGGTGAAGAAGTCGGTGGTCGGTGCCGGCCATG
>JBBDWX010000169.1:0-3420 GCA_040902665.1 Dongiaceae bacterium | reverse complement strand
CGCGCCTATGCGAGCCTGCCCGAGCAGCTCGCCGGCTTCGTGCGAAATGTGGTAATCCGCATCGAGGAATTTCCCGACGACGAAACCCAGCAGGAACTCGAGCTCGAATCGCCGTTCGACCTGCTCGGCCTCTATCGCGGCATCGCGCTGACCGATCAGAGCATCGGCGACGTGCGCAGCGACGTCGATATGATCTACATCTATCGCCGCCCGATTCTCGATTACTGGTGCGACACCGGCGAAGACCTGACCGACATCGTGCGTCATGTGCTGATCCACGAGATCGGCCATCATTTCGGATTCTCCGACGACGACATGGACCGGCTCGAATCCGAGGCCGAAGCGGCCGAGCGCGCGCCGCTGACCTGAGGCCACTCAATCGCGCGGTACGTCGCTGCGATGACGGCAATCAACCCACATCATTGTCATCGCCGGGCCCCCGGGTCCGGCCGAAGGCCGGCCCGAGGACAAGCTTGACCCGGCGATCCGGGGTTAATCATCGCCGCGCTTTGCGGCCGGCCTCGAGCAAGGTCTCAACAAAGTCCGGCACGATCGCGCTCGCCGGCCCCTCGATCGCGGTCGCGAAATTGTCGCGACCCTCGGAGGCTTCGAGATTGAGTTCGACCGTATGCGCGCCGGCGAGGTCGTGCACGATCGCGACGAAGGAAGCCGCCGGCTGGACATGGCCCGACGTGCCGATGGAGAGGAAGAGGCCGCATTGGCCGAGCGCGTCATAGATACGCTCCATCTCGAAGGGATATTCGCCGAACCAAACGACATGCGGGCGCATATGGCCGCGCGCACCGCAACTGGCACAAGCGAGGTCGACCGAGAGATCGTCGCGCGATTCGCCGATCGTCTCGCAGGCGAGACAGCGCGCGCGCAGGATTTCGCCGTGCATATGCACGAGATTCCTTGTGCCGGCGCGCTCGTGCAGATCGTCGATGTTCTGGGTGACGATCAGGACCTCGTTCGGCCATTCGGCTTCGAGCCGTGCCAGCGCCGCATGGGCGGCATTCGGCTGAACCTCGCCGCCGAGAAGATGGCGCCGCCGCGCGTTGTAGAAATCGTGAACCAGAACCGGGTTGCGCGCGAAGGCTTCAGGCGTCGCGACATCGTCCGGCGTTATTGTTGCCCAGATGCCGTCCTCGTCGCGAAAGGTCGAAAGCCCGGATTCCTTCGAGATGCCAGCCCCGGTCAGGACCACGATCTTTTCGTCGCCGACCGGCCGGAATCCCGGATCGAGCGCCGCCGGGTTCATGCGACGTCGACCGCGGCCTCGAGATCGTATTCGCTTTCGGCGCGATAGAACGCGCCTTCGCCGCCGATGAAGCTGCGGAACAGCGTGAAATGCGTCGCCGCGAACGGGATGGCGCGGTACAGGCTGTTGCGGACGAGCCAGGCGCGCGCATCGCCGAGCGAAACCTTGGAGCGCGTCAGCGTGACGTGCGGCGTAAACTTCTTTCCATCCGGCGTCAGCCCGGCGCGCACCACGGCCGATTTCACCTTGTCGTGCAGATGGGCAAGCGCGGCACTCGGTTTTACCCCGGCCCAGATCGAGCGCACGTTGCGGCCGTTGGCGAAGCAGCCGACATCGGCGATTTCGACGTCGAACGCGGGCGCGCGGATGCCGACGAGCGCCGCATCGACGTCTTCGGCCGTGCCGCCGTCGATCTCGCCGAGGAAGCGCAGCGTGATGTGAAAATTGTCCGACGGGACCCAGCGCGCGCCGGGCAGCCCGCAGCAGAGAAAATTGAGCTCTTCGCGGGTCCCCTCCGGAACCGGGAGCGCGACGAACATCCGCATGGCGCGAGCGCCCTCCCCGTTGGCAGGAAACCGCCTGCCGGTAACGACGATTCCTATATAGGTCAGGGCGCCGGGTAGGTATAGAGCCGGTGCACCGCCTCGATATCGGCCAGCGTTTCCGCCGGCAAAACGAGATCGGCGGCGCCGATATCGGTCTCGAGCTGGTGCAATGTGGTGGCGCCGACGATGGTCGCGGTCACAAACGGCCGCGAGGTCACATAAGCGAGCGCCATCTGCGCCGGATCGAGCCCGTGCTGGCGGGCAATGTCGACATAGGCGGCGGTCGCGGCCTGGGCCGCGGGCGTGCGGTAGCGCTTGTAATGGCGCCAGCGCGAGAGCCGTGCGCGCTCGGGGATGGCGCCGCCGAGATACTTGCCGGAGAGCACGCCCATCGCCAGCGGCGAATAGGGCAGCAGCCCGACCTGCTCGCGCAGCGCCACTTCGGCGAGACCCACCTCGAAACTGCGGTTGAGCAGACTGTAGGGATTCTGGATCGAGACGATGCGCGGGCCCTTGCCGGCATCGGCGCGTGCAATCAGCCGCATCGCGCCCCAGGCCGTTTCGTTCGAGATTCCGACATGGCGCACCTTGCCGCTCGCCACCAGACGGCCGAGCGCGTCGAGCGTTTCCTCGAGCGGCGTGCCGTCGTCGCCCGGCTCGACCTCGTAGCCGAGCCGGCCGAAGCGATTCGCCGGCCGCTCCGGCCAGTGCAGCTGATAAAGATCGACATAATCGGTGCCGAGACGCTTCAATGACGCGTCCAATGCGCGGCTCATCTGGTCCAAATCGAGCCGGGGCTTGCCGTCGCGCACATAGACGAGGCGTTCGTCCGGGCCGGCCGCCTTGGTGGCAACGATAACCTTGTCGCGGTTGCCGCGGTCGCGCAGCCAGGACCCGATAATCTCCTCGGTGCGCCCGTAGGTTTCGGCGCGCGGCGGCACCGGGTACATCTCCGCCGTGTCGATGAAATTGACACCCTTTTCGAGCGCAAAATCGAGCTGGCGGTGGCCCTCTTCCTCGCTGTTCTGCTCGCCCCAGGTCATCGAGCCAAGACAGATCGCGCTCACCTCGATGTCGGTCCTGCCCAGTCGCCGATAGTCCATGCATAACCCCGTGTGAATTTGGCCCGTATAAAATTGGCCCGTATGAAACGGGCCCGTACGAGAACTGGTTTAAAATTTAAACTATTTTCCGGCGCGATTCAGGCCGATTCGGATTGGCAATGCAGGATGCCGAATTGCTGAAGGGGAAAGAACCGAATCGCGGGTCAGAAGAACAGCGAGAGCACGCCGGTATAACCGTAAAGCCGGTTGTGGCAAATCTCGCCGTTGGCGAAGAACCCGACCAGCGGAATGTCGCCGAGCGCATCGCGGATGATGGCGATTTCGACCCCGTCCTCGCCGAACATATGCCGCCCGCGCGCGACGCAGGCGTGATAGAGCGCGCCCTTGGGCGGCTCCTTCATGCGCGCGGTGAGGCGGGTGAGCATGCGCGTCATGTCTTCGCGCGCGGCCGCGGGATCGCGCCGCACGAAGACAAGCCGCCGGCCCTTCTCGACTTCGTCGCCGATCGCGATCCAGCCGCGTTCGGGATCGATGCCGACGATGTTGCGCA
>JBBDWX010000168.1:0-3511 GCA_040902665.1 Dongiaceae bacterium | reverse complement strand
GCGGGCGATGGCGGTTTCGGTCATGGAAATTCCGTCCCTGGGTCGGGGCGTTCCGACTGCGCGCTGGCGCAACCGGACCGGGCGCTAGATAGGCGATGGGCGCGGGGCCGTCAAGCGACCCCCACCGCAGGAAAATTCATCGGGTTTTCATTGCGTTAGCGCCGCCCGAGAGCGGCTCGGCACGATTTGCGGGGCGTCGGTGAATTGGCTAGTCTCGCGCCTTCCCCGAATCAAGGGCCCATTCCATGAAGGACGCTCCATGCTGCGTCAGGAACTGAGCGAGGCGCTCAAGGTCGCCATGAAATCGCGCGAGCTGCGCGCGGTTTCGACGCTGCGTCTCATCCTCGCCGCGCTCAAGGATCGCGATATCGCCGCGCGCACCAAGGGCAATACGGAAGGCCTCAACGACGACGAGATCGTTGAACTGCTGCACCGCATGGTGCGGCAGCGGCGCGAGAGCATCGCGTTGTTCGAGCAGGGCAACCGGCTTGAGCTTGCGCAGCAGGAGGCCGAAGAGATCGCGGTGATCGAGCGGTTCCTGCCGAAACAGCTCGACGAGGCCGCAACCATGGCTGCGATCGATGCCACGATTGCCGAACTCGGTGCCGCCTCGCTCAAGGATATGGGCCGGGTCATGGCCCGGCTGAAAGAACAACTTGCCGGGCAGATGGATTTCGGCCGTGCCAGCCAGATCGTGAAGTCCAAGCTCGGCTGAGTTTTCGAGGCGATCCATAGGCACCGGCATGGCTGCCGGCACGGGCGCTTGAACCGCGCCGGGCCCGGTCCTACCGTTCACGGCAACGCTGGAGAGCGGTTCCCGATGGCCTTTCCGCCCGAATTTCTTGACGAGTTGCGCGCACGCCTGCCGATCGCCGACATGGTCGGTCGGCGCGTCAAGCTCACGCGCCGCGGGCGCGAGCATGTCGGGCTCTGTCCGTTCCACAAGGAAAAGTCGCCCTCCTTCACGGTCAGCGACGACAAGGGTTTCTATCACTGCTTCGGCTGCGGCGCGCATGGCGACGTAATCGGCTTCGTGATGCGCACCGAGGGGCTCTCGTTCCCCGAGACGATCGAGAAACTGGCCGGCGAGGCCGGCATTCCGGTGCCGCAATCGAGTCCGGAAGAACGCCAGCGCGCCAAGCGCCAGTCAACCCTGCACGATGTCATGGAACGCGCGGCCCTCTGGTACGAAGCGCAATTGCGCAGCGCACCGGGGACAAGGGCGCGGGACTATCTCGCCGGGCGCGGCCTCAAGGAAGAAACGATCGCGCGCTTCCGTCTGGGTTTTGCGCCCGATGCGCGCGCGCAGCTCAAATCGGCGCTGCTCAAGGAAGGGATCGAGGAGCCGCTGCTGATCGAGGCCGGGCTTATCGGCAAGCCCGAAGATGGCGGGCGCGACAGTTACGACCGGTTCCGGGATCGCGTGATGTTTCCGATTACCGATCCGCGCGGCCGGGTGATCGCCTTTGGCGGCCGGGCGCTCGGCGAGGCCCATGCGAAATATCTCAACTCGCCGGATACCCCGCTCTTCCACAAGGGCCGCGTTCTGTTCGGTCTCGCTCAGGCGCGCGAGGCGGCGCGCAGCAACAATCGCGTCCTCGTGGTCGAAGGCTATATGGATGCGATCGCACTGGCCGAAGCCGGTTTTCCCGAAGTGGTGGCGCCACTGGGTACGGCGCTGACCGAGGAACAGATCGGGCTGCTATGGAAACTCGCGCCCGAACCGGTCCTCTGTTTCGACGGCGATGCGGCCGGCCAGCGCGCGGCCTTGCGCGCCGCCACGCGGGCTTTGCCGTTGCTGAAGCCGGGCCATTCGTTGCGCTTCGCGCTGGTGCCGGCGGGCGAGGATCCGGACAGCCTGGTGCGGCGGCGCGGGCCGGGTGCGATCAAGCAGCTGATCGACGAGGCGGCACCGCTGGTCGACGTGATCTGGCGCGCCGAAACCGAGGCGCGGCATTTCGATACGCCGGAGCGGCGCGCGGGCCTCCGGCGTCAGCTCGACGAGATCGTGCGCCAGATCCCGGATCGCGACGTCCAGGATGCCTATCGTCGCGAATATGCCGGGCGCATGTTCCGCGCCTTCGGATTTCAGGGTGGCGGATTTCAGGGCGGCGGCGAGCGGCGTCCGTTCCGCAAACAGGGTAAATGGGCGGATGCGAAACTGGTTGCCATGTCGGATGGCGAGGGTACGCGGGCGCGCATCGACACCCGCCAGCTTCGCGAGAAAGTGGCGCTGCTTGCGCTGATCCGTCATCCACATCTGGTCGAGGATTTCGACCAGATCTTTGGCCGCGAAACCTTCGTCACCGAAGAACTCGAGGCACTGCGCCGCGATCTCTTCATTCTCTTTCTGTCCTATCTGGATATCGAGCCGGCGGAACTGGAACGGCGGCTGGGCGAGAGCGGCCATGCGCCGCTGATCGATCACCTGACCAGTGGCGCCATTCGCGTTCATGCCGGATTTGCGCGGCCCGATGCGACGATCGAGGAGGCGCGCGAGGGGCTGCGCGAGGTCTGGAAGGCGCATTACCACGACATCATCCAGGACGATCACGACCGGGCAGTGCGCGCCTTCATGGAAAATCCCTGCGACCAGACGATGAAATCGCTGGAGACATTGCGGAAGACCATGGAGGCCGTGAAGCAGGAGCAGGATCTCGCGATCATCTCGAGCTATATGCGGGCGGGCGCAGGCCGCACCGGGCGCTGACCGGCGACTCGGCGCCGGCTTTTGCCGGTCGGCGGGCCGGTTGGGCCGGGAATTCAGAGCGATGGGCGGTCCGACCGCGCCTCCGGCGGCGATCCGCTAGAGCCTTGATGTCGTGCGGCTTTCCCTCCTTGACTTCATGCCCCAAAGTAGCCACTTCTCCTTCCGGGACATCGGGGCGGGAGTATCGGGTCCCCTCATTTCAGCATCGGCCACGGTTCGTCCGTGGGACCGTCGGGCAAAGGCTTGACGGGGCAGGCTTTTATGACCCGAACCCGCCCGTTTCCACCGACGCAGCGCCCGGCACCGGGTGCGCGGAACCTCTGGCAACAGGCTGGCCGATGAGCACAAAAACCCAGGTGAAAGACATGGCGGAGAGCCGCGACGAAGCCGCGGAGCCGCTGATCGACGGTGCGACCGCCGCGGTCAAGAAGATGCTGGCCCGCGGCAAGGAGCGGGGCTACGTCACCTATGACGAGCTGAACGCGGTCCTCACACCCGACCGGGTTACCTCCGAACAGATCGAAGACGTTATGGCGCTGCTCAACGATATGGGCATCAACGTCGTCGATTCCGACGAATCCGAGGAAACCGCGGCCCCGGTGGCGAAGCCGGCCAGCGGCGACGAGGAAGAGGAAGAAGAGGAGGAAGAGGCCGACGAGCGCATCGGCGGCAATCTTTCCGACGAGGATGTCGGCCGCACCGACGATCCGGTGCGCATGTATCTGCGCGAAATGGGGTCGGTCGAACTGCTGTCGCGCGAGGGCGAAATCGCCATCGCCAAGCGCATCGAGGCCGGCCGCG
>JBBDWX010000167.1:0-3522 GCA_040902665.1 Dongiaceae bacterium | reverse complement strand
CGACGTACGAGCGCCGGTATGTCGCGAGAGAAGAGCACACCGAACCCGTCGTCCTCAATGTTCCAGCCCATGACCGGCAGCGAGTCCGGCCAGGTATGTTCGCCAGCGGCTGTAAGACACGGACCGTCTTTCGCGGGACCCAGGAGAACCGCGGCGGCGCCATCGCCGAATAACGCCGTCGCGACAATATTGCTTCTGGAAAAATCGGCGGAACGGAAAGTGAGTGCGCATAGTTCGACCACAAGCAGCAATACCAGACTTTCCGGCGACGTACGTTGAAGATCGGCCGCCCGCGCAAGACCTGTGACGCCGCCACCGCAGCCGAGGCCGAAAATCGGCAGGCGTCGCACGTCGCGTCGGAAAGGCATGCGTTCCAGCAGGCGTGCTTCGAGGCTCGGTGTCGCGATGCCGGTTGTCGAGACGCAGACGATGGCATCGACATCGCCTGCCCTGCGTTGGGCGCGGTCAAGGCAAGCAGTCGCGGCTTGTTCTATCAGCTGAAGTGCATGCCGTTCATAAAGGTCATTCCGCTCTTTCCAGCCATGCGCTTCGCTAAACCAGTCGAGCGGCATGCAGGAATGGCGCTTTTCGATTCCGGCGTTGGCAAAGACGGGGAGCAACCGTTCGATGTCGGACCGGTCGCGATCGAACAGGTGCCGTGCGACGGCTTCTGCGTCGGACTGGCGAATGATGTGTGGCGGAACCGCCGTGGCGACAGCTTCAACGGTCGGGCCGCCGCGGCATGCTCGGGGACTAAAATTCGGCAAGTTCTGCGGACTCCGACCCTGACGACCGTGCTTTGTTCACTATATAGTGGTTCTGAGCCGAGTGCGCAGGAGAAGGCCAGATAGGTATGGCAGGAAAAGACCCGGACAAGGATCGAGCGGGCCCGATGCCCGAACCGGAAGGCGGCGACAGCGGTCGTGCTGAAGCAAAAAAGATACGGCTGCGCCCCAGCTTGTCGGGTCGATTGCGGGCCTATTTTTTCGCGGGCGTCCTGGTTACGGCGCCAATGGCCATTACGTTCTGGCTTGCCTGGCAGGTGATCTCCTGGGTCGATCGCTCCATAAAGCCGCTCATACCGGCCAAGTACAATCCGGAAACCTATCTGCCATTCAGCGTGCCCGGCATCGGGTTGATTGTCCTGTTTGTTTTCCTCGTCCTCGTCGGCGCCTTCGCAGCCGGACTTGTCGGCCGACTGATCATGCGCATCAGCGAGCGCATTCTGGCTCGCATGCCGGTCATCCGGAGCGTCTACGGCGCGGTCAAGCAAATTTTCGAGACCGTACTGGCGAACCAGTCGAGCGCCTTTCGCGAGGTTGTGCTGATCGAATATCCGCGGCGTGGAATCTGGGCCATCGGCTTTATCACGGGTGCGACCGAGGGCGAGGTGCAGGAGATCACCGAAGACACGGTCGTGAATGTCTTCCTGCCGACCACGCCAAATCCGACATCGGGCTTTCTGCTGTTCGTTCCGCGCCGGGATTTGAACGTGCTCAGCATGTCGGTCGAGGAAGGGATCAAGATGGTCGTCTCGGGCGGGATTGTAACGCCGCCCGATCGTCGCCCTCCGGAGAAACGCCAGGCCCGGATTCCGGCGACCGTAAACAGGCCGACCGATCCGCCGCCTAGCCGGAGCGCAGCGTCCTGACGACCGCGTCACGCTCGAACAGATAGAGCAGAATGCGCAGCGCGCGGCCGCGCGCGCCGGTCAGGTTGGGATCGCGCTCGAGCGCCAGCGTCGCATCGTCGCGGGCAGCCTTCAGCAGCTCGTTATGCACGGCAAGGTCGGCGAGTCGGAACGCCGGCAAGCCGCTCTGGCGCGTGCCGAGAAGCTCACCGGCGCCGCGCAAGCGAAGATCCTCTTCTGCAATCCGGAAGCCGTCATCGGTATCGCGCAGCACTTTCAGCCGCGCCTTGGCGGTATCGCCGAGCGGCGGCTGGTAGAGGAGAATACAGGTTGAGGCGCGGGCACCCCGGCCGATGCGGCCGCGGAGTTGGTGGAGCTGTGCGAGACCGAACCGCTCGGCATGCTCGATGACCATGACGCTGGCATTGGGCACGTCGACACCGACTTCGACTACGGTGGTCGCTACGAGCACCCCGGTCTCGCCAGAGACGAAGGCCGCCATGGTCCGGTCACGCTCGGTCGCGCGCTGCCGCCCGTGGATGAGGCCGACACGCTTCTCGCCGAAGCGCTGCACGAGATCGCGATAGCGTGCCTCGGCATTGGCGAGGTCCACCACTTCGGATTCCTCGACCAGCGGGCAAACCCAATAGACCTGACCGCCCTGGTCGATGGCGCGCGCTACGGCGCCGGTCACATCTTCGATGCGATCCAGAGGGATCGCGCGCGTGTCGATCGGCTTGCGACCGGCGGGTTTTTCGGTCAAACGCGACACGTCGAGATCGCCGTAGGCGGTCAGCATGAGCGTGCGCGGGATCGGCGTCGCGGTCATCACCAGCATGTCCGCGGCGGCGCCTTTCTCGGCGAGGATGACGCGCTGATGAACGCCGAAACGATGCTGCTCGTCGACGACCGCGAGGCCGAGATCCTTGAACTCGACATCTTCCTGCAACAGAGCATGGGTACCCACGACGATACCGATCCTGCCCGAGGCGAGGTCGGCCAGAATCGCATCGCGCGCCTTCCCTTTGTCGCGGCCGGTCAGCAGGGCAGCCGGAACGCCGGCAGCCTCGGCGAGCGGCGCGATTGTCGCAAAATGCTGACGTGCCAGGATCTCCGTTGGCGCCAGAAGCGCTGCCTGTGCACCGGCCTCGGCGGCGATCAGCATGGCAAGAAGGGCCACAACGGTCTTGCCGCTGCCGACATCGCCCTGCAACAGGCGCAGCATGCGCAGGCCGGAAACCATATCGGCGGCAATCTCCTCGATCGCCTGCATCTGGGAATTCGTGAGGGTGAAGGGCAGGGATGCAATCGCCTTCGCGCGCAGGATTCCATCGCCGCTCAGCGAACGGCCGCGCTGGCGGCGCTGATGCTGGCGCACCAAAGCGAGTGCAAGCTGGTTCGCCAGCAGCTCGTCGTAGGCAAGACGTTCGCGCCATGCAGTGTTCAGGCCCATATCGTCTTCGCCTTCGGGACTGTGTGCACGCCGCAGGGCCGCCTGCCAGGGCGCCCATTTCTGTTTGGCGACGAAACTCGGGTCGATCCATTCCTCGAGCGCCGGTGCGCGTTCGACGGCGGCCGCGACAGCCTTACCCATGATTCGCGGCGTCAGTCCGGCCGTCATCGGGTAGACCGGTTCCACCCGCTTCAATGTCAGCACGTCATCGAGCGGCGCAATGTAATCGGGATGGGTCATTTGCAACTCATCGCCGAACTTTTCAATGCGGCCACTGACGACGCGCACTTCGCCCTCGGGCAGGGCTTTCTTCAGGTAATCGCCTTTGGCGCGAAAGAAGACGAGATGGATGAAGCCCGTATCGTCGCGGCAGCGCACCTTGTAGGGGCGCTTGCCGGCGGCGGGCGACGGGAAATGCTTGTCGACGCGCAGCGTCAGA
>JBBDWX010000166.1:0-24135 GCA_040902665.1 Dongiaceae bacterium | reverse complement strand
TTTTTTGTTATAGACGCGGCCTAGAAACTCGGCCGGGTCTGGCCCGCCGATCTCGATCTTGCCGAGCGTCGATGCATCGAAAATCCCGACGGTCGTGCGCGCCGCCTTTATCTCGCGCTGCACCGCGTCGTCCATCGTTTCGCCGGAGCGCGGATAAAAATGGGCGCGGCGCCACTGGCCGACATTCTCGAAGACCGCACCATGCGCTTCGTGCCAGGCATGGATCGGCGTACGGCGCACCGGATCGAGCAGCGCATCGCGTTCGTAGCCGGCAAAGGCGCCGATCGTGACGGGCGTATAAGGCGGGCGGAACGTCGTCGTGCCGATTTCGGGCGGCGTCCTTTCCTGCGCTTCGGCGAGGATCGCGAGCGCATTCACATTGCCGGTCTTGCCCTGATCGGTGCCCATGCCGGTCGTCGTGTACCGCTTCACATGTTCGATCGAGCGATAGCCCTCGCGATGGGCAAGCGCGATATCCTCGGCCGTCACGTCGTTCTGGAAATCGACGAAGCGCTTGCCCGATTTGCCGCGTTCCACGCCGGTCGGCACCTGCCAGACCGGCTTGAGCGGGGCGTCGGCCGGTTCGCTGGCCGCGCGCGGACCCGGTCCCGCGACGACGCGATCGATCCCGGCATCGGCTGTTGCCTGGCCGCCGGCGCGGAATCCCTCGGCAAGGCAGGCCGCCAGCGAGAAACTGCCATTGGCGGAGCCGGCGGCACGCACCGGCTGCGCTGCCTTGTCGGGCACGAAGGCGGCAATCGCCTCGTCGTACCGGAGGCTGCCGCGCGATTGCGAGAAGAGATGCACGACCGGATTCCAGCCGCCCGACATCAGCATGAGATCGCACTCGTAGCGGCGCTGCGCGGCGGCGCGGACCAGATTGCCGTCGATCGGGGCGGCACTGGCGGCCGCGAGGCGCCGATGACCTTCGGTCGCGACGATGCCGTGCCCGGTCAGTATCTCGACGCCGCGTTCGCGCAGTTCTTGCGCCAGCGGCCCGTCGGCCGTAGGGCGCAGGTCAATTGCGGCAGCGACACTGCCGCCGGCATCGATCAGATCGAGCGCCGCGCGATAGGCGCTGTCATTGTTGGTGAAGACGATGGCCCGGCGTCCCGCCAAAGCCGCATAGCGCGTCGCATAGGTCGCGGCAGCCTGCGCCAGCATGACGCCCGGCCGGTCGTTGTCGGCGAACACCAGCGGTCGCTCGAGCGCGCCGCTCGCGAGCACCACCTGGCGCGCGCGGATTTTCCACAGCCGCTGGCGCGGCATTGGATCGGTCGCGGGCAGGGGCCCGCAGTGATCGCTGACCCGCTCGAGCCCCAGCAGCAGATTATGGTCGTAATAGCCGAAGATCGTGGTGCGCGGCAGCAGCCTCAGATTCGGCATCGATACGAGTTCGTCCAGCGTCGCCGCGACCCAGTCCGCCGCGGACCGGTCGTCGATCGCGGCGCTGCCGGCGAGCAACGTGCCGCCCGGTTCTTCCTGTTCGTCGGCCAGCACGACCTGCGCGCCGCTGCGCCCGGCCGCGAGCGCTGCGGCGAGTCCCGCGGGCCCGGCGCCGACAATGAGTACGTCGCAACTTGCGTGGCGCTTTACATAACGGCTCGCATCGGGCTCCTGCGGCGCCAGGCCCAGCCCGGCGGCCTGCCGGATGAACCGTTCGTAGATCGTCCACATTCGCGGTGAGCCGAGAAACGTCTTGTAGTAGAAGCCGGCCGGAATGAGCCGCGCGATCCGGTCGTTGATCGCACCGACATCGAACGACACGGAGGGCCAGCAATTGATGCTGCGTGCGACGAGTCCGTCATAGAGCGGTTGCATCGTGGCCCGCACGTTCGGCTCTTCGTGCCCGCCGGTGCCGAGCTGCACCAGTGCGTTCGGTTCTTCGACCCCGGCGGCGACGAGGCCGCGCGGGCGGTGATATTTAAAACTGCGCGCGAGCAGATGGACGCCGTTGGCAACGAGCGCCGAGGCAAGCGTGTCGCCGGCGAAACCTTCGTAGCGCCGGTCGTTGAAATGGAAGGCGATGCGGCGGTCGCGATCGATCCGTCCACCCTGCGGCAATCGGAAGGGCTGAACGCTCATGGCGCCTTTGCCTTTTTCGCCGCGGGATCGGCCGGTTCGAATTGCATGCGCATTCGCTTCTCGTCTTCCGGCACGGCGGCCTGCAACGCCGCGAGCGGCGCCTTCAATCGCGTCAGGCGCGGATCGAGATGCCGCAGTTCGAGAAAATCGTTGTGCTCGCCGGCGGGCTTCATGATGGTGAAATGCCTGGCCGGACCCAGGATCTGCGCGCATTCGGGCGGGCTGAAATAGGCGACCCTGCCCTTGCCGAATTCGGGATCGGCCATCCAGCGCTTGAACTGGCTGCGCATCAGGAAGAAGCAGCCGGCCATCGGGTTGGTCTTGCCCTCGAACTCGATGTTCCGGCACAGCACTTCGGCCGAGAGTCTTGTGCCATCGAACTGGTGCGGCAGGACCTGGCGCGCTTCGTCCGGAATCTCGCCGTCGACATAGACCTTGATCCCGCCGCGTGCGGCGATCTTCTCGTAGCGGTTCGGTTGCAGCACGTACTCGTCGCCGAAGGTCCGGTTGAACCATTCGATCTTGTCGAAAAACAACGAATCGACGATGGCCAGATCGTCCTCGAGATAGCCGAGCAGGTCGTAATTGTCGCTGCGCTCGGCCAGTATCTTGTGGCAGCGAAACCCGAGGCTGCGCGGTTCGCTGCGCGACGCAGTGACGACGGTCCGCGGCGGTAGTTGCAAATCGGCCAGCAGATGTGCCGGCTCGCGCACGCAGAAGATTACATCGATATGGTGGCGCGGCGGCGTGCGCAGGACTTTCTCGCCGACCAGCCGCGTCGATATGTCGAGCTCGTAGCGTCCCGCCGTAGCGGTCGCGTAGAGGCTGTCGAGGCAATGCTGGACGACGGCGATGCGCGTCTTTTCCGGTGTCTTGTCGGCACCGTAGCGCGGCCGATCGACCGGCGACGTATCGCGCGGCGCGAAGAAATGCGGAATGGCGATGAGGATGCGCATGGCTACCGGGATTCGATCTCGGGCTTCGGCTCGGACATTCGATAGATCGCCAGGATTTCGTGCGAAACGGTGTCACGCACCAGATTGAACCAGCGTCGGCAGCCGCGCGAATGGACCCAGCGTTCGTAGAGAAGGCCCTTGGGATTGTTTCGCATGTAAAGATAGTCGGCCCATTCTGCGTCGCTCAGGCGCTCGGGATCGGTCGGCCGCACGATATGGCTTTCGCCGCCGCAGCTATACTCGCTTTCGTCGCGCGGCCCGCACCAGGGGCATGAAATCAGTAACATGGTTTCATTCTCCTAATGGGCGATTCCGGCGGCGCCGTGTTCGTTGATCAGGTGACCGCTGTGGAAACGGCTAAGTGCAAAAGGCGCTGCCAGCCGGTGTGGTCGGTCGTTGGCAATGGTATCGGCGAACACCCAGCCCGATCCCGGCGTCGCCTTGAAGCCGCCGGTGCCCCAACCGCCGTTGAAATAGACGCCTTCGACGGACGTCTGGTCGATGATCGGCGAGGCGTCGGGGCAGACATCGACGATGCCAGCCCATTGCCGCAGCACCTTGAGCCGCGAAAAGACTGGAAACAGCTCGACGAGGGCCGCGAGAAAATCCTCGACGACCGGCGGGCTGCCTTTCTGCGCATAGGATTGATACCCGTCCATCGCCGCACCGAGCACCAGTTCGCCCTTGTCGGACTGGCTCACATAAACATGCACGGTGCCGGACGTGACGGTGGTATGCAGGATCGGTTTCAACGGTTCCGAGACCAGCGCCTGTAGCGGTCGGCTCACGATCGGCAGACGCAGTCCGGCCATTTCGGCAAGCACGCTCGAATGGCCGGCGACGACGATACCCACCTTGCGCGCGCCGATCCGCCCGCGTGTCGTCTCGAGGCCGGCCACGCGGCCGTCTCGGATGTCGAATCCGGTCACCTCGCAATTCTGGATGATGTCGACGCCGCGGTCGTCGGCGGCACGCGCGAAGCCCCAGGCGACCGCATCGTGCCGGGCGACGCCGCCGCGACGTTGCAGCGATGCGCCAACGATCGGATAGCGCGCGGCGGGGTCGAGATTGAGGATCGGGCAGAATGTCTTCACCTGCGCGACATCGAGAATTTCGGAGTCGATGCCGTTCAGCCGGATCGCATTGACCCGCCGGCGCATCTCCATCATCTCATGCGGCGAATGCGCGAGATTGAGCACGCCGCGCGGGCTGAACATCACGTTGTAGTTCAGCTCGCGGGTCAGAGTTTCCCACAGCTTCAGCGAATGTTCGTAGAGATGCGCGCTTTCGTCCCAGAGATAGTTCGATCGCACGACCGTGGTGTTGCGCGCTGTGTTGCCGCCGCCGAGCCAGCCTTTTTCGAGAACCGCGATGCGCGCCACGCCGTGGTTTTTGGCGAGGTAATAGGCGGTTGCCAGCCCGTGGCCGCCGCCGCCTACGATCGCCACATCGTACTCGGGCTGGGGGGCCGGGCTGCGCCAGGCCGCCTGCCAGTTCTGATGGTGGGAGAACGCGTTCCGGGCGAGGCTGACGATCGAGTATCGCGGCTTCATTGGCGGGTTTTCGGGGTCTTTCAAAGGGCGCGCGGGCAATCTGGCAGCGCCGCAGCGGGCTGGCAAGGCGGGGACATCCGCCGCTTCAGGAAAATCTTTTGTCCGAATAGCGACATTTGCTAGTGTGGGGGACCTCAGGAACGGAGCGCCCCGCGCGGCCCAGATGTTCGGCGCCAGACCCAAAGACCTTCCGCAGGAAATCGGCTTCCTGCTGATTCCGCAATTTTCGATGATCGCCTTCGTTTCGGCGCTCGAGCCGCTGCGGCTTGCCAATCGTGCGAGCGGCCGTCAGCTCTATCGCTGGCGCGTCTTTTCGCCGGATGGCCGGCCGGTCAATGCAAGCAACGGGCTCGAGATCCGCCCCGAAGGCGCGCTCGACGAACTGATGGAGTTTGGCACGGTGGTGGTGTGCAGCGGGATCGACGCGCACAAGTTCCACGATCGCCCGACGCTGACGGTGCTGCGCAAGCTCGATCGCAAGGGCGCCGATATCGGCGCGCTCTGCACGGCGAGCCACATCCTTGCGCAGGCCGGACTGCTCGACGGCTATCGCTGTACGATCCACTGGGAAAATCTTGCCGGTTTCGCCGAACAGTTTCCCGAGATCGACATCACGACCGAACTGTTCGAGATCGATCGCAACCGCTTCACCTGTGCGGGAGGGACCGCATCGCTCGACATGATGCTGAACCTGATCGGCGGCCAGCACGGGGCCGAACTTGCGGCCCAGGTTTCCGAACAGTTCATGCATGAACGCATCCGCGACCGGCACGACCATCAGCGCATGGGCCTGCCGGCCCGGCTTGGCCTTCGCCATCCCAAGCTGCTTGAGGTCGGGCGGCTCATGGAACAGAATCTGGAGGAACCGCTGGAGCGGGCCGATCTTGCGAAAGGGGTCGGGCTTTCGACCCGTCAGCTCGAGCGGCTGTTCCGCAAATATCTGCACCGCTCGCCGGCGCGTTATTACGTCGAACTGAGGCTCGATCGCGCGCGCCGGCTGTTACAGCAGACCAATATTCCGATCATCGACGTCGCGCTGGCCTGCGGTTTCGTCTCGGCTTCGCATTTCTCGAAATGCTATCGCGATTTCTTCGGCAAGACGCCGCGACGCGAACGCGCCGGATTGCTGGCGGCGGAATCGGAGTACGAGCGCGACGGCACGGACCGGCCGGGGCTCGGCTATTCGTCGCCAAACCCCTCGCGCGGCCGCGAGAAGAGCCGGCGCACCATCGGCTCGAAGGCTTCGAGCGGCATGGTGTCGTAGGCCGGATCGAACGAGGTCTGATCCCATTTCTCGCAGAAATCGGCAGTGCGCTGGAACATCGGATGACCGCGATAGCGTTCGCGCTCATTCCGGTCCTGGCCATAGTGATGCCAGAAGAAATAGCCCTGGAAGATCGCGTGGTGTTTGACCAGCCAGAAATTGTCGTCGGAGATGTATGGGCGCAGGACCGCCGCGGCGAGCTGGGCGTGGTTGTTCGGCGAAAGAATGTCACCGATATCGTGCAGCAGCGCGCAGAACACTGTTTCCTCGTCGGCGCCGTCGCGCGTCGCGCGCGTTGCGGTCTGCAGCGAATGCTGAAAACGATCGACCTTGTATCCCAGCGGATCGCCGCCAAGCCGCTTCAGCATGGCCAGCGCCTCGTCGGCGAGCCCATCCTGGTGCTTCTTCCAGTTCTCGTTCAGAAGCTGGTAGTCCTCGTAGGTGCCTTCGTCCATGCGGACGAAGCTGACCGTGCCGCTGTCCATGACCGTCTCCGTCTCGCCGGGCCGGGGCCCGGATCGTTTCAATGACTGCGGAAACTAGCATAACCTCGGGTCTTCTTGCCACGGCCGCAGCGGAAACGGGATTGCTGTTGCGCGGCTGGTTCAACCCGGTGCCGCAGGATGGCGTGCCGCCGCTGGGCAACGGTGCCGCCTGCGGTACGCTGGTCCTGCTCGGTCATGCCGGCCGTTCGATGTGGCCCGCCTTCGCCGCCGGGCCCGAAGCGAGCGACGGGCTGCCCGACCCGCTCGATCGTTGGAACCGTCGCACCGTCGGTGCGCTGGCGCGGCGTGTCGGCGCTGCCGCGCTCTTCCCCTTTGGCGGCCCGCCATATATGCCGTTCCAGAGCTGGGCCCGCCGGGCCGAGAGCGTGGCACCGTCGCCGCTCGGCATCCTCATTCATCCGGATTACGGGCTGTGGCACGGCTATCGTGCCGCCCTTGCCTTTGCCGCACCCTGGCCGCTGCCGCCCGCCGATCCGCGGCCGAGCCCCTGCGAAAGCTGTATGGCGCGGCCCTGCCTGCAGGCATGTCCGGTCGATGCCTTCACCGCCGCCGGATTTGCGGTTGCCGATTGCCGGGCCCATCTCGACCGGGCGGCAGGGCAGCCCTGCCGCGACGACGGCTGCCTCGCGCGTCGGGCCTGCCCGATCGGCCGCGACTTCGTCTATGACGACGCACAGATCCGATTTCACATGAAGGCGTTCCATCGCGCCGGTCGTACGGCCGTACCCGAGGCTGCACCGCCGACCGGGAAGGGATGAGCTTTTCCGATGCGATCTGTGGCGATCCCGGGCAGAATGCGCCGGCTCGTGACAGGCGGCGAATCGGACGTGTGCCGGAGGAATTCGTGAAAGACCGGACGATACTCATGGTGGGGCATAGCGAATGGCGGGAGCGCCGCCTGGCACCGCTGCTGTCGGCGCGCGGTTACCAGCTCGAATGGCGTTGCCCGGCCAAGGGATCGCATCTGCCCGAAGAGATCGACGGCTTTGCCGGTGCGGTGGTGTTCGGCGGGGTGCACAGCGCAAACGATGCCGAAAGCGTCGATTTCATCCGGCACGAAATCGACTGGATCGGACGCTTTGTCGATGCCGGCAAGCGCTATCTCGGCATCTGCCTTGGCGGGCAGTTGCTGGCCCGTGCCCTCGGCGCGCGCGTCGCGCCGCATCCCGAAGGCCGGGTCGAGATCGGTTACTACCCGATCGTCCCGACCGAGGCCGGGCGCGATCTGTTTCCCCCGCGTCTGCACGTCTATCAATGGCATCGCGAGGGCTTCGAGCTGCCGCGCGGCGCCGAGCTGCTGGCGCGCGGCGAGGCCTTTCCGCATCAGGCCTATCGCTACGGCGAACACGCCTTCGGGCTGCAGTTTCACCCGGAAGTGACCGGGGAAGACGCGCGCAGCTGGATGAACGAGGTGCCGGACCATGCCGAGCGCCCCGGGGCGCAAAGCGTGGCCGAGCATGCCGCCGGAATCGCGCGCTACGATCCGGGGCTGCATGACTGGCTTGCGGGTTTCCTCGATCGCTGGCTGGCTCCGGGGGCCGGCGCGAGTGAATCGGCCGCAGGGCAGGATGCGCCCACCGCCATACTGCGGCGCCAAGGGTGATATTCCCACGCATTCTGCCGCTTTGCCGCTGAATCTCCTGCGTTTTTTCGCCGCCCGTTTATCGCCACCGCTTGTCGGGCGACGGCAATCTGGTGTATCTACGAACGACACACCGACACACGCTCGATAGGGGGGCCACCCGTGCGCTCGATGATGACCTTTGCGGCTGCCTTGCTGGCCGCATCCCTGTTTTGCCATCCCGCAGTCGCCGAAGAGAGCGCCGCGTTACCGCTGGCGCCCACTGCCGCCAAGGCAAAGGTTCAACTCGATGCGGTCGTGGCCTACGGTGCCGCGCCGTTCACCAACCCGATCCAGTGGACGATCATCCGTCCGGTTTCGCAGCAGTATCCCGAAGAGCAGATACTGCTGACGCAGACTGCCATTTCGCCGACATTCGACATGGCGCCGGGCCGTTACATCGTGCGCGCGACGCACGATGCGATGACGGTTTCGCAGGACCTCATCGTCCCCGAGGGCAGCTCGAAGCACACGATCAATTTCAACGCCGGCAATGTCACGCTCAGCATGATTCCGCATACCGGCGGCAGCATGATCGCCACGAACATCCTCTGGGAGGTGTACGAGTATCGCAAAGGCGGCCTGACCGAGGATGCGAAAATTGCCTCGGCCATGGCACCCTCTCATCACTTCATGCTCGCGGCCGGCGCCTATGTCGTGCGCGCCAGCTATAACGGCACCACGGCCGATCTGGTGATCCCGCTCGATCCGGGCCGCACCTATAAATACACGATCAATCTTTATGCCGGGACGGTCGGTCTCAGTGCCGTTTCGGAAGGCGGCGGCAGCATCGGCGAGGGCGTCGTTTACGAAATCTACAAGGCGGCGCTCGACAGCGCGACCGGCGTGCGCCCGCTGATCGGCACCTATAACGGCGACGCCAGCAACGTGCTGCTGCGAGAAGGCAGCTATCTGCTTGTCGCGCGCGGCAACGGGCTGCAGGGCGAAGTACCCTTCGTGGTCTCGGCCGGCGAAAATGCCAAGATCAAGGTGACCCTGAAGCCGACCTTGGCGGGGTCCGCTACCAGCGGCTGATCGTGTACCGGTTTCTCTGATGCAGAACGGCGCCCTCGCGGGCGCCGTTTCTGTTTGCAGGTTCGGTGGTGAAAGCTGAAGTCAGCCGCGCCAGAACGGCTTCGCTGCCTCCTTCGCAGCATCCGCCCGTGTAAGCCCGATATCGCGCAGCGCAGCATCGTCCAATCGCGCGAGTGCCCGGCGTTGGCGCGCTTTGTCCGTTCGCAGCCAAAACCAGCGCAGCAAATGCCGCAATCTGTGCCCCGGCAATGAAACGGTGCGAACTGCCGCGGGTCGTTTGGACGCCGCCGTGCTTTCGATGGCGTTCATGGTGTCCTCCTCGATATGGAACTTCATGCCGCCAAACTTGCATCGATCCGCAGCATTCGTCGCAGCCCATCGCTTCGGTCTCGAACGAAGCGTCCGATCTTGCATCGGCCGCATGGACGCCCGTATCGTAGCGACATGATTGCAGGCCCTGGATCGATGGCGGAGGTTGCTGCACTGGTCGGCGATCCGACCCGCGCGATCATTCTCGATCAACTGATGGGTGGTCGTGCGCTCACGGCGACCGAGCTTGCGCTCGCCGCAGGTGTTGCTGCGCCGACTGCCAGCGGTCACCTTGGGAAGCTGGTGGAGGCGAAGCTGATCGCCGTACTGAAGCAGGGCCGCCATCGCTATTACCGGCTGGCATCGCCCATGGTCGCCCGCATGCTGGAGGGGATCATGGAAGTCGCCGCGCTCGAAATGCCGCCGCGCTATCGACCGCGTACGCCGCGCGACGAGGCGCTATGTCTGGCACGGAGCTGCTATGACCATCTGGCTGGGCGGCTCGCCGTCGCCATTACCGACGCGTTGATCGCGCGCGGCTGCATCGTGCTGGCGGAGGAAGGCGGAACGCTCACCATTGCCGGTGAAAACCTCATCGCGGAAATCGGTATAGACCTTGACGCGATCCGTACAGCCTCGAAGCGTCCGGTCTGCCGGGCATGCCTCGACTGGACGGAGCGTCGGCCGCATCTATCCGGCCGATTGGGAGCCGCAATCGCGCGGCGCTGTTTCGATCTCGGCTGGCTGGCGCGGCGCCGCGAAGGGCGCGCGCTGACGATCACGGATGCGGGCTATGACGGGTTGCGCCGCTGGATCGGAATCGAGCGGCAACAGCTTGCCGTCGAAGCGGCAGCGACTGTCAGGACCCCGCCCGTCGCTACCCGATCATCGGCAGCTTGAGGCCCTGTTCCTTCGCGCAATCGATCGCGATCTCGTAGCCGGCATCGGCATGGCGCATCACGCCGGTTCCCGGATCGTTGGTCAGCACGCGCTCGAGCCGGCGCGCCGCGTCCGCCGTGCCGTCGCACACGATCACCATGCCGCTATGCTGCGAATAGCCGATGCCGACGCCGCCGCCATGATGCAACGACACCCAGGTCGCACCCGATGCGGTGTTCAGCAGCGCGTTCAGCAGCGGCCAGTCGGACACGGCATCCGACCCGTCCTTCATCGCCTCGGTCTCGCGGTTCGGGCTCGCGACCGAGCCGGAATCGAGATGATCGCGCCCGATCACGACCGGCGCCTCGAGCTCGCCCTTCGCCACCATCTCGTTGAAAGCAAGGCCGAGCCGCGCGCGCTGGCCGAGCCCGACCCAGCAGATCCGCGCCGGCAGCCCCTGGAACGCAATGCGTTCGCGGGCCATGTCGAGCCAGTTGTGCAGATGCGGGTCGTCGGGGATCAGTTCCTTCACCTTCGCATCGGTCTTGTAGATGTCTTCGGGATTGCCCGACAGCGCTGCCCAGCGGAACGGGCCGATGCCGCGGCAGAAGAGCGGGCGGATATAGGCTGGCACAAAACCGGGAAAGTCGAAGGCGTCCTTCTCGCCGATCTCGCTCGCCATCTGCCGGATATTGTTGCCGTAGTCGAAAGTCGGCACGCCCATGCGATGAAAGCCGAGCATCGCGCGCACATGGATCGCCATCGACTGCATCGCGGCCGAGATCGTTCCTTCGGGATCGCTCTGGCGCTTGCGCTCCCACTCGTCGAGCGACCAGCCTTTCGGCAGATAGCCGTTCAGCGGATCGTGCGCGCTGGTCTGGTCGGTCACCGCATCGGGTCGCCACGAGGCGTCCTGTTCGGCGCGCGCGAGAATCTCGGGCACCAGCTCGGCCGCGTTGCCCAGCAGTCCGACCGAGACGGCACGACCGGCCGCCCTGGCATCGCGAAGGATTTCCATCGCCTCGTCGAGTGTGCCGGCCTTGCGATCGAGATAACGCGTTTCGAGCCGACGCTCGATCCGGCTCGGCTGGCATTCGATCGCCAGCATGGAGGCGCCGGCCATGGTCGCGGCCAAGGGCTGCGCGCCGCCCATGCCGCCGAGGCCGGCGGTCAGGATCCACTTGCCCTTGAGATTGCCGCCGAAATGCTGGCGACCCATTTCGACGAAGGTTTCGTACGTGCCCTGCACGATGCCCTGGCTCCCGATATAGATCCACGAGCCGGCCGTCATCTGGCCGTACATCATCAGGCCCTTGCGATCGAGCTCGTGGAACTTGTCCCAGGTCGCCCAATGCGGCACAAGATTGGAATTGGCGATCAGGACGCGCGGCGCATCCGCGTGCGTGCGGAACACGCCGACCGGCTTGCCCGATTGCACCAGCAGCGTTTCGTCGTTGCCGAGACTCTGCAGCGTCTCGACGATCTTGTCGTAGCATTTCCAGTCGCGCGCGGCACGCCCGATGCCACCATAAACGACGAGCTCACCTGGCTTTTCTGCGACCTCCGCATCGAGATTGTTCATCAGCATGCGCAGCGGCGCCTCGGTCAGCCAGCTGCGGCAGCTGAGTGCGGTGCCGTGCGGGCTGCGGATCTTGCGCTCGTTGTCGAGGCGGGGATTGTCGGTCATGGAGAAGGCCTCTTTATCGTCGCAGCAAAGGGGCGCCGGGCGCCGTCGGATTGTCACAAGAGAGGATCGCCGTGGCCTTCTCACTGATAGCCGAAAGGGTTGCCCAAGGCCATGCCCGCGATCCGCGCACCCCGGTTGCCGTGTGCGAGGGTGCGATTGATTGACCGGGCCGCGATGTGGGACAAGGCGGGAGCATTGGAAAAGAGGCACGCCATGCGAAACATCCCGCGGTTTGCCGATCCGTTCGCCGCGCATGACATTCCGATCGTCGAAGCGACCCCGGAAAGTCTCAAGGGCTACGGCCGGATCGAGCGCGACTTTGCGACGGCCGAGATCGAGATCGTGCGCTGGCCGGCCCAGGGCTGGCGGCCGGTCGATCCGGATACCGGCGACGAGGCGGGCACGACCGAGGGCGCGTTCTCGATCCATTGGCAGGGCGAGATCCTCTACGGCCGCAACGAGGCGGTCGGCGGTCATTATTTGCTGGGCTGGAGCCGCGATCCGCGCGAGGCATCGGACGACGTGACCGATCCCGAGCGCACGCGCGCACTGGTCTGGCATGCCAACTATCATCCCGATGGCGGGCAGCTCTTCTTTCCGCGCGAACATGTGCCCTACATCGTGCCGCTGGCGCTGCCGGGCGACGACATTTCGCCCGACCGGTTCGTCGGATTTTACAGCGACGGCAGCTTCGGTATCTATTTTCATCCGAATGTCTGGCACACGCCCGCGGTGCCGCTCGGTCCGGCGACCGTGTTCGACGATCGCCAGGGCAAGGTTCATGCCCGCGTGAGCTGCGAATTCGTCGAAGAGTTCGGTTGTTATCTCGGGGTGCCCATGCGCCGGCCGTAACGGGCGGCGCCATTCACCGACACGCCGGCCGTAACGGGCGGCGCCATTCACCGACACGCGGCCGTAACGGGCGTCGCCGTTGACTGATACGCCGGGCACCGACACGCCGGCCGTGACGGGCGGCGCCGTTACTTAATAGTCGAACAATTTGGTCACGATGTAACCGGTGTCGCCAAGCCGGACCATGGTCCCGCGCTGGAACACGCCGTCGAAAAACACGTCGGCGCCGTACACGGTCGCATCGCCATCGATGTCGAGGTCGCTCATCAGGTCGCGTGCCTCGTCGGGAAACCAGCGATGCGATTCGATCGCTTCCGCGCCCTCGAGCTGCGGCATCGGCGTGGAGCGGGCGATCAGTTCGGCTGCCTGTTCGGGCATGAACTCGATGACGGCGATCAGGCGCAGTTTGGTTGCGCCGTAGCGCTCCTGTTCTTCCTGCGTCAGGATTTGCCAGGTCACGCCCTGCGGCACATAGGGCAGCTCGATCTGTTGGTCGAGGAACTCGATCTGCGTGCGCACCAGCACGCCCTGATCCCAGCCGGGCAGCTTCGTCGATCCGGTGCCGAATACGACATAAGAGATTGCCAGCACCGCGACGCCGCATAATCCCATGAGAATTTTCTGCCAGGTCGGAATGCGTGCGTGGCCTTGTGGACGTGGGGCTTTGTCGATCATCCCGAACGGATTCTTGACGCTGCGGCTTTGGCGGCGCTGTTTGCCGCCCTGCTTCTTGCCTGAGCCGCGCCGTTCGCCATGTTCGGCCGCGACATAGACATTGGCTTCAATATCCGTGGGCGGCTCGCCCGGATCGACGATGAACGGCTCGATCGGAATCGGTTCGATGTCGCCGTCGAGTTCGATCTCGGGAATTTCTGTCGTATCCGCCGATTCGGTTCGTTGC
This sequence comes from Dongiaceae bacterium, assembly GCA_040902665.1. GTDB lineage: Bacteria > Pseudomonadota > Alphaproteobacteria > Dongiales > Dongiaceae > JAWXBK01. The sequence continues at coordinate 10,487 of JBBDWX010000166.1, read as the reverse complement.
GTGGCGCCCTGGCGCTGAAACGGTTGGGAAAACGATTGCCGAGAGGATCGGGTCCCCGCATCGAGGGGCAAGGAGTCCGGCGGACGGGAACCGGACGGGCGCGGCGGTTTCCTTTTGAACGCTCCGGGAGGCTGTGTCGGTCTCGCGCCGGGTTCGCCGGCGTCGTTCCCGTCTGGCCGATGGCTCGGTGATCCGGGAAACACGGCCGAAATGCGATTGGCGGCGGCGTCGACCTGCAAGGGCGGTCCCCGGCGACGATCCGCCTTGGCGCCGCGCGGCGGGCGTTGCGATGGCGCGGCGTTGCGCTGAGCAACACCCGGTCCGCTTCGCTTCTGTGTCGGCTCGTCTGTATCGGCCATCGCATCCCGTCGATTGAACCGCCCGCGCTGCAATTTGCCGGGGCTCCGGAATCATGGCAGATGGAAGGCTCGATGCCAACGCGCTAGGGGCCGAAATCCGTGGAAATCTATCGTTTCGTGCAGGGATCCGGGCCGCTTCTGGTCAGCATGCCGCATGTCGGCACGCATCTGCCGGACGAACTTGCCGGGCGCATGACGCCGACTGCCCGGACCGTTCCCGATACCGACTGGCATGTCGACCGCCTGTACGATTTTCTCGGATCGCTCGGGGCCTCGACGCTCGCGGCGACGCATTCGCGCTATGTGATCGATCTCAATCGCCCGCCGGACGATACGTCACTCTATCCCGGTGCGAACAATACGGGGCTTTGCCCGACCAGCCGTTTCGACGAGGGCGCGGTCTACGAAGCAGGCAACGATCCGGACGCGGCCGAAATCGAGCGCCGCCGACATCGATACTGGCAGCCCTATCACGATGCGCTGGTTGCAGCGCTCGATACGATCCATTCCGATCACGGCTATGCGCTGGTGTTCGAGGCGCATTCGATCCGGTCGGTGGTGCCGCGCTTCTTCGAGGGTCGACTGCCGGACATCAATCTGGGTACCGGCGGCGGCGCCAGCGCCGATCCCGAGTTGGCGGCGCGGCTGGTCGAGCAGGCGGGCGAGGCGCTCGACTATACGAGTGTACTCAACGGCCGCTTCAAGGGCGGCTATATCACGCGGCGCTACGGCAATCCCGCCGCGCATGTGCATGGAGTGCAACTCGAACTCGCGCAGATTACGTATATGAACGAGGACCCGCCGTTCGATTTCGACGAGACGAAAGCGAACCGCGTGCGCCCCGTTCTGCGTCGCATCGTCGAGACGATGATCGATTGGGGCCGCGAACGTTACGGGCGATAGGCTCCGCTACTCATCGCTCGCCCGCACTCGCTTCCACAGCGGGTTGAATCCAATCCGGTAACTCAGTTCCGCCGGATGCTCGATATCCCAGATCGCGAGGTCGGCGCGGTTGCCGATCGCGAGCGTGCCCTGCGTCTCGCCGAGGCCGAGCGCGCGGCCGGCGTTGCGCGTGACGCCCGCAAGGCATTCTTCGGGCGTCATGCGAAACAATGTGGCGCCCATGTTCAGCATCAACAGCAGCGACGTGGTCGGCGAGCTGCCGGGATTGCAGTCGGTCGCCAGCGCAATCGGCACGCCGGCTTTGCGGAACGCATCGACCGGCGGCAGCGTCGTCTCGCGCAGGAAATAGAACGCACCGGGCAGGATCACCGCGACGCTGCCGGCCTTCGCCAGCGCGTCGATCCCGTCCTCGCCGATATACTCGAGATGATCGGCCGACAGCGCGCCGAACCCGGCCGCCATCACCGAGCCCTTCATGTCGGAGAGCTGCTCGGCATGCAACTTGACCGGCAGGTCGAGCGCCTGCGCCGCCTCAAACACGCGCCGGCATTGTTCGGTCGTGAACCCGATCCGCTCGCAGAACGCATCGACCGCATCGACCAGCCCTTCCGCGTAAGCGGCGGGCAGCATCTCGAGACAGACGCGGTCGATATAATCGTCGGCGCGGCCGGCATATTCCGGCGGCAGCGCATGGGCCGCGAGAAACGTCGTCTTGATCGTCACGTTGCGCAATGTGGCGAGCCGTCGCGCCGCGCGCAGCATGCGCAACTCGCTTTCCAGCTCGAGCCCATAGCCGGACTTGATCTCGATTGTCGTCACCCCTTCGGCGATCAGCGCATCGAGCCGCGGCAGCGTCTCCGCGACCAGCTGATCCTCGCTCGCCGCGCGCGTTGCCTTGACGGTCGAGACGATGCCACCGCCGGCCTTGGCGATATCTTCGTAGCTGACGCCGGTAAGCCGCATCTCGAATTCGCGCGCACGATTGCCCGCGAAAACCAGATGAGTATGACAGTCGATCAGGCCGGGCGTAATCCAACGACCCTCGACGTCGACCGTCTCGTGCCAGAGCGGCGCGTCGGCGGGATTTGCAGGCAATTCTGCCATCGGGCCGAGCCAGGCAATCCGCTCGCCCGCTACCGCGAGCGCCGCCGGTTCGATCGCGCCGTAGGGCGTGCCGGTCTCGCGCATCGTTGCGAGGCGGGCATTGATATAGACGCGGTCCCAGGGACTCTCGATTTTCATGCGTGATCCCGGCCAATGAGGCAGTCGTTGAGCGGCAGCCAATCTGATCGTAATGTCGTACACGATCGACGCAAGGCCGGGATTCCATGCATCCAAGACGTTTCTTTGCCGAAAGCGCATTGCTGCCCGATGGCTGGGCCCGCGATGTGCTGTTCGAGATCGACGCGACTGGCTCCTTCGCCGCCATCGGCGCCGGTCGCGAACCGGGCGATGCGGCGCGCTTGAGCGGCCCCGCCATTCCCGGCATGCCCAATCTGCATTCGCATGCCTTCCAGCGCGCGATGGCCGGACTGACCGAGCGGGTGGGGCAGGGCGCGGGTGGGCAGGGCGCGGGTGGGCAGGGCGCGGGTGGCGCTGCAGCCCCCAACGACGACAGTTTCTGGACCTGGCGGCAGGTCATGTATGGGTTCGTCGGCGATCTTTCGCCCGACGAAGTCGAGATCATTGCAACGCAGCTCTATGTCGAAATGGTGAAGGCCGGCTACACGGCGGTCGGCGAGTTTCATTATCTGCATCACAATCCCGACGGGCGACCCTACGACGACCCTGCAGAGATGTCCGAGCGCATCGTCGCGGCAGCCTCCATCGCCGGGATCGGCCTGACCCATCTGCCGGTGCTCTATCGCAATGGCGGTTTCGGCGGGAAGGAGCCGGCCGCCGGACAGCGCCGCTTCCTTCACGATGCCGATGACTACGCGCGGCTGCTTCAGTTGCTGCAAAAGCGGCACAGAAAGGATCCGCAGTTCCGGCTTGGGATCGCGCCGCATTCTTTGCGCGCGGTCACGCCCGATCTGCTGCGCGCCGGTATCGCCGCGCTCGATGCAATCGATGCAACGGCGCCGATTCATATTCATATCGCCGAGCAATTGCGCGAAGTCGAGGAATGCATCGCCTGGTCGAAGCGCCGGCCGATCGAGTATCTCTATGGCAAGTTCGATGTCGGTACGCGCTGGTGTCTGGTTCACGCGACGCACATGACCGACAACGAGCGGCGCGGCATGGCGGCGAGCAGGGCCGTTGCCGGGCTCTGCCCGACGACCGAAGCCAATCTCGGCGATGGTATCTTTCCTGCGATCGAGTATCTGGTCGATGACGGCGTCTTCGGGGTCGGATCCGACAGCCATATATCGGTGTCGCCGGTCGAAGAGTTGCGCTGGCTCGAATACGGTCAGCGCCTGATCGGGCAGCGGCGCAACCGGCTCGCGGGTTCTCGCGGCGGGTCGGCCCCTAGCGGATCAGTAGGTGCCGCGCTCTGGCGCGGCGCGCTCGCCGGCGGTGCGCAGGCGCTCGGGCGGCCGATCGGCGCCTTTGCGTCCGGTCACCGCGCCGACATCGTGGTGCTCGATGCCGATCACCCGCTGCTCGTCGGCAAGGAGGGCGATCTTTTGCTCGACGGGCTGGTCTTTGCCGGCAATGAAAACCTGGTGCGCGATGTCATGATCGGCGGGCGCTGGCGGGTGCAGGATGGTTTTCACGAGGCGGAAGCTGCCGCGCGGGCGCGCTACCAGCAATGGCTGCGGGCCTGGCTTGGCGCCGGGAGCGGAGCGGTCTGAAGCATGCATGACGGGCATCGCCATATCGATCTGACGTGGCTCAGCGGGCACGATATCGACGCGCTTGCCATGACCGACGACGAGATACTGGATGCGGTCGAGGCGGGCCTGTTGGCGCAGGGACGCGGCGATACGGTGATCGAACCGCGCGTCCATCTCGAACCCGATCCCGCCTTCCGGGGCCATTTCAACGTGCTGCGCGGCTATATCGCGCCACTCAATGTCGCCGGCGTCAAGATCGTCGGCGATTATGTCGACAATTATAAGCGCGGCCTACCCTCCGAAATGGCGCTGCTCAATCTGTTCGATCCGCGCACCGGAATGCCGCGCGCCATCCTCGATGCGACCGCCATCACCGACATGCGCACCGGTGCCATGACTGCGCTCGGCGCCAAATATCTGGCACCGCCGAAGCCGCGCCGGCTCGGCCATATCGGTGCGCGCGGTTCGGCCTACTGGAACGTCCGGCTGCTCGACCACCTGTTCGATTTCGAGGAAATCCGCGTTCACTCACGCCGCCCCGAGAGTCGCGATGCGTTTGCGGCAAAGCTGGAACGCGATCTCGGCAAGCGCGTGATCGCAACCGCCGACTGGCAGAGCTGTCTCGAGGGCGCGGATATCATGGTCGAGGCGTCCCGGCTCGACGCGCCGACGCCGCTTTTCAAAACCGACTGGGTGAGGAAGAGCGCGCTGGTCGTGCCCTACGGCACGATGAGCAGCGTCGAGTTCACGCTCACTGACATTATGGACAAGATCGTGGTCGACGATTGGGGCCAATGTCGAACCGGCAAGCTCGGCGCACTGCGCGCCCATGTCGAAGCCGGCAAGCTGACCGAGGCGACACTCCATGCCGAACTCTGCCAGATCGTCGCCGGCTTGCGGCCGGGCCGCGAACGCGACGACGAAACCATCCTGTTTTGGCATCGCGGCCTCAGCCTCTCGGATATCGCCCTCGGCGTTGCGATGCTCGAGAAAGCCAACCGGCTCGGAATCGGCCAGACTTTGCGCTACGCATGACCCTCGGGAGAGACCCATGTCGCATCTGATGGCGCCGTCGCTGGTGGCGCTGTTGCTCATTGCGAGCATCGCATCGTCGCTCGCCCAGTCGGTCGAAGAGGGGACTTCGCGCGTGTCGATCGAGGCGGTCGACGGAGCGCTGCAATGGCAGATCGAGAATCGGACGTTCGACGTGGTGTCGTTCTGGCCCGCAGGGGCGGAGGCGCCGCGCGCACTGCTGCTCGAAGAGAGCGTATCCACCATTCGTCGCAGCGATATGGAGGGCCCGGCCGATGCGATGGTTCGCGTCGTGGCGTCCGAAATACAGGACGATGGCATTCTGATGCCGCTCTGGGAATTCGAGACGCCTGCCGAGGCGGGCTCGGCCCGCTATCTCGGTGCGTTCGGCGATGCCTATGTGGCGACGCTCTACGGCTGTTGCGGCGCGCTCGATGCCAATCGTTATTTCGGCCTCGAGACCGGTGCACCGCTGTTCGTCGCGAACGGTCCCGTGGCGCTGCTCGAGATTCCGAACAGCGGCGGGCTGATCCGGCTGGCCGGCGTCGACACGCCCTGGTCGGCGAGCCAGGATCCGATTTTCTCGGCGCGCCCCAATGCATTCGGTATCGTCGCATACACCTCGTTGCGGGAGAGCCTGCAGCGCGTTCTGGTCGTCGTCGAAGGGGACATGGCGGCGCTCGATAGCATGATGGCGCTGCCGATTGCCGAATGGGTGCCGGTCGATGGCGAGCCGGCGGCGGAGTTCACCCATTGGGCGCTCGATGGCGAGCGCGATCCGGCAAAGCTCGGCGACGTTTCGCTGCGAGTTACCTACACGCCCGAGGCCTGGGTCGAGATTCCCGTCGTCGCCGACCGGCTCGATATTATATCGGCGACAACGGCACCGGGTCTCTCGCTGGAAATCCTGCCCTGATTTCTATCCTGATGACTGTCGGCAACAGCAGACGGGGATGCTTTGCGGCATCCCCGTCCGCCGGGCTATTCCGCCCGCCTATTGCTGCGGTTCGATGCCGAGTGCGACCTTCACTTAGTCGACGGTGGCCTGGCAACTTTCCTCGTCGCCGGTCTGGCTCTGGCTCTGCGCCTCGTCGAGCATGGAGCCGACCTGGCCCTTCTGATCCTGGGTGAGCTGCGATGCTTCCACGGCATCCATGATTGCATTCGCTTCCTGCTGACATTCGGTCTGCGCGAGAGCCGGCGTCGTCAGGGTGGCCATGAAGGCGATGGCAAGTGTCGTTCTGATCATCCGATTTGTCTCCATTCGTTTTCCGGATCCGGCGTCGCTTCCGATAATCCTGCGACGCGCGCCGTTTGAAAATGATGGCAAATCGTGACGAGAATTTGGCGCCGCCCGCAGAAACTCTTATCTTCATGGCGCGATGCACCGGTCGGGGTCGCATGGCGTTGCGCAGCATTACGGCCCGATAGACGGATTTTTCGGCATTGTGCGGCGGTATCAATCGCCAATCCTTCCGTGTCATCGATGTGGCAGGGTTCGGTCGTTTCACGTAATCCGAAATGGAAATCGTTGCAAAAACAGAAGGATACGTTGTCGCAACATGCGTTATGCAGCGTTGTGCGCGATCCTGCTTCAGCTTTGTATTCAGTTGAACCGGCGCTACGCATGGCCATGTCTCCTGTCATGGTGGATCGTTCTTCATCCAGCGGTTCTCGCGCCGGATGAGGGATCTGCGAACGAATCGGACAATTGATAGGAGCAGACAATGACAGGCAGATTGATGACCGCATCGACGCTGGTTCTCGCCCTGACGGCGGGCGCCGCATACGCCCAGACGGCCGATACCGATGCCGTCGCGAATGAACCCACGGTCACGCCGCCTTCGGACGAACAGGTCATCGTCGAGCAGCAGAGCACGCAGACCTTGACCAAGGATCTGATCGGCGCGGATGTAATGCATCGCGAGCACGGGAATATTGGCACGCTGGAGGCGCTTCTGTTCGACAGCAACGATCAGATCGTCGGCGGCGTTGTCTCGGTCGGCGGATTTCTCGGTCTTGGCGCCAAGGAAGTGGCGCTCTCCTGGGACGAGTTCGATATTCGCGCCGAGGAAGAGACTGTCTATATCGGTCTGACGAAGGAGCAGCTCGAGGCGGCACCGTCCTTCATGGATCGTGCCGACATCGAGGCGGAGCGGGCGGCACAGCAGGCGCAGACCGACCTGCAGAACAACACGGTGTTGCCGGATCCGGCCCTCGACCCGGATACGTCGACGCAGTTCGACGGGGACGAGCCGCTCGATCAGGACGAGCCGCTCGAAGAGCAGTCGCTCGATGAAGACGAAGTCGATTCGACCTACTAACTACTGATCCGCAGTCTCAGCCTCCCTGGCGAGGCGAACGACGGCCGGCAAAAGCGATTGCTTTTGCCGGCCGCTTTCCTTGCGGCACATAAATCCGGCGCGTCAGATTGCGAACAATTCCGCGAGGCGCCGGTCGATGTCCGGCGCCGCCAGCATTGCAGAAACCGCTTCGACATCGCCGCCGAGCCCGCGATCCTCTTCCATTCGCGGTGCTACCGAACGCACGAGTGCCTGCGCGATGTCGGTTCCCCGTCCGAGCCGTTCCGGCTTGGCAAACTCGACCGCCTGCGCGGCGATCGTCAGCTCAAGCGCAATCGTCAGACGGAACCGGTCGAGCGCCTGCTCGAACTTGGCGACAGCCTGCGGTGCGTTGCTGGTGTCGTCCTCGACCCCGTCTGCACTGCTGCGCGAATGCGGCGAAACCGGATTGGCCAGATGGCTGATTTCGATCGCGAGTGCCTCGCCGGTTTTGAGTAGCGGCGCCATGCCGGCGCGCGTCGTGCCGAGCGGCGACAGGGTTGGCGGCAGGTCCGAGAGCCGTTCGGTCAGAAGCTTGGCCGCGCGCTGCACCGAAAGATTGGCCCCCTGTGCGACCCCGATGGCGGCCGCATCGAAAGCCAGGGCGAGCGCCGGCACATGAAAGTTCCCGTTCGAAAGTATGGTGCCGTCCGCGACGATCACCGATGGATTGTCGCCCGATCCGCCGAGTTCCGGCGCAACCGCACGATCGGCGAAGTCCAGTGCGGCGGCGAGGCTGCCAAGCACTTGGCTTGTGCAACGCAGCGAGAGCGGATCCTGCACCCGCCGCGCCGCACCCGGTTCGGTCAGACTGCCGCCCTCTAGAAACTGCAACAGCCGTCTTGCGACCGATGCCTGTCCAGGCGCCGGGCGCAAGGCGGCGATGCGCGGATCGAACGGCGAGAGATTGGCGCGGAAACCTTCCATCGAGAGTGCCGCGGCCAGGATCGCCTGATCCAGTAACCGCACCGCGTCGGCCAGCGCGAGTGCCGCCCTGCCGATTGTGATCGCGTTCGACGATACGATCGCAATGCCGTCCTTGGGCCCGATCGCGACGGGTTCGATGCCGGCACGCGCGAGCGCGGCCGCACCCGGCATGATGGCGCCGTCGAGTTCCGCCTGGCCTTCGCCCATCATGACGAGCCCGATATGCCCCATCAGCACCAGATCGGCGGCACCGATCGAACCGATCGAGGGCACCACGGGATGGACGCCGGCGTTGAGCATCAGAACGAGTTGGCGCGCGATCGCCGGATCGGCGCCGGCGCTGCCCTGGGCGAGGCCCTGCGCACGAATGAGCATCGCAGCCCTGACGGCATCCGCTGGCAGCCGCGCGCCGACCCCGTGGGCGCGGCCGCGCACCGTGATTCTCGAGAACTCGGCCAGCACATCCGCCGGTAACATCGAGGTCGCGCGCGCGCCGAGCCCTGTGGTCAGGCCATAGACCGTGCGACCCTCCTCGAGATGCTGCAGCACGATCCGCCGGGCGGCCGCCATCCGCGCGACCGCCGCCGGGGCGAGCGCCAGTTGTCGGCGCTGCCGGGCCACCGCCACGATGAAACCGAGATCGATCGGCGTGCCGTCGAGCGTGAGGGGATCCATGCCCCGGCTCTACAGGCCTTGCGCCCTGTTCGCAACTGGCGGTTCGCAACCGGGCATCCGCAAGACGGGCGGTATTTGCGGGCGAGGCCATAACCGGATGCCGCCCGGTGGCGACGGTCCGTCCTGCGGCACGGCGCCGACGGATTTCGATTTCGCCGCCCCCGCTTCTATGACAATCATGCGCGTCCGGGCATTCGCGCCCGGGCTTTTATGTCGAACGGCAGGATCGAGGGGCAGGCTTGGTGGTCGAACAGACGGCAACGCGGCGGCGCCCGCGACGCAGCAAGGACGCCGGTATCGCGCAGCTACCCTGGCGCCGAATTCGCAATCCCTATCGGCCGATCGAGGTCCTGAGCGCCGACCAGGTCGAAACCATTCACGACGCCTCGTTGCGTGTGCTCGAGGAACAGGGGATGGAGTTCCTCGATGCCGAGGCGCGCGACATCCTGAAGAATGCTGGCGCGGACGTGGAGGAGGGTGGGCTTCGGGTCCGCTTCGATCGTGGTCTGGTGCTGGAATCGATCGCAAAGACGCCGGCCGAGGTGACGATCCACGCCCGCAACCCGGAACACAGCCTCACCTTCGGCGGCAATCATGTGAATTTCGGCAGCGTCGCGAGCGCGCCGAACGTCTCGGATCTCGATCGCGGCCGGCGGCCCGGCAAGTTCGAGGATTACTGCAACCTGCTAAAACTGGTGCAGACATTCAATGTCGTGCATTTCCTCAGCGGCTATCCGGTCGAGCCGGCAGATCTGCCCCCCACGACCCGCCATCTCGATGCGCTCGGCGCCGCCCTCACCATGACCGACAAGATCGTGCACGGCTATTCGCTCGGCCGCGAGCGGATTGCCGATGCGATCGAGCTGGTCTGTCGCGCCCGCGGCGTCGACAAGGCGCAACTCGCGAAGGAGCCGGGTCTGTTCTCGATCGTGAACACCAATTCGCCGCTGCGGCTCGATATTCCGATGCTGCAGGGTCTTATGGAGATGGCCCGGCACGGCCAGCCGGTCTGTATCACGCCGTTCACGCTCTCGGGCGCGATGGCACCGGCGACGATTGCCGGCGCGCTCACCTTGCAGAATGCCGAAGCGCTGGCGGGGATCGCGTTCATTCAGATGGTCGCGCCCGGTGCGCCGGCGATCTATGGCGGCTTCACCTCGAACGTCGATATGAAATCCGGCGCGCCGGCTTTCGGCACGCCCGAATATGTACGCGCGGCGATGGCCGGCGGTCAGCTCGCGCGTCGCTACAATTTCCCCTATCGCTCGTCCAATGCCTGCGCCGCCAACGCGGTCGACGGGCAGGCCGCTTACGAATCGCAGATGTCGATCTGGGGTGCTGTGATGGGCGGTGTGAACATGATGCTGCATGGCGCCGGCTGGATGGAGGGCGGGCTCGTGGCCTCGTTCGAGAAGTTCATCGTCGATGTCGAGATGCTGCAGATGATGAGCGAGTTCCTGCAGCCGATCGAG
>JBBDWX010000165.1:0-3610 GCA_040902665.1 Dongiaceae bacterium | reverse complement strand
GCATCGCCTACATCGTAGGCCAATGTCACCGCAGCCTGATCGATCGGACTTTCCGCATTGAGCGCCGCCCAGAGCAGATGGCGCCGTTCCAGCTTCTTGCTGCGCAGGCCCTGGGCCTTGCGCTTGGGCTCGTCGGAATCGTCATGAACGATGGTATCCCAGAGATCGAACGTGACGGCCCTGATGCGCTGACCCATTGGCGCGTTCCCCCTTGCTGATCCGGTTGCGGCGCCGCGGAATCGCGAACGGCGGCGCACATTAATTCGCCGCAAGGTGGCGGGCAACGGACCTCGACCGGTGGCGCCGGCCACCAATATCCTTAGAATGCCCGGTCCCGAAGACCAGCCGCCTCCTTCCGCCTGTCCGGAGCTGCCATGCGTCAGATCGCCCCCCTCCTCTCTGCCACCCTCGTCGCCGCACTGGTCCTGGGAGCCGACGGCGCGTTGGCCGAGGAAGCGACCGCGACCGACGGGACGGCCCGGACGGTGCATGCAATCGCCATGCATGGCGAACCGCTTTACGGGCCGGATTTCGAGCATTTTGCCTATGTAAACCCGGATGCACCGAAAGGCGGGACCCTGATCCTCGACGCCATCGGAACCTACGATACGTTCAACCCTCATACGCTGAAGGGTGTGCCCGCGGCCGGCATCACTCTCACTTACGAATCGCTGATGGTCTCGAGCGGCGACGAGGCGTTCACCGAATACGGGTTGATCGTCGAGACGATCACCGTGCCGGACGACCGCAGCTGGGTCGAGTTCGCGCTGCGCCCGGAAGCGCGCTGGCATGACGGCGAACCGATCGATGCCGACGACGTCGTCTTCACCTTCGACACGCTCAAGACCAAGGGCCATCCCTTCTATCGCGCCTATTACGGCAGCGTGGCGATGGCGGTGGCACTCGACAGCCATCGCGTCCGGTTCGAGTTTTCGGAAGGCGAGAATCGCGAACTGCCGCTGATCATCGGCCAGATGCCGGTGCTGCCGAAACATTACTGGGAAGGCCGCGATTTCGAGGCGCCGACGCTCGAGCCGCCGCTCGGCTCCGGACCCTATCGTATCAAGAGTTTCGACAGCGGACGCGCTGTGACTTATGAGCGGGTCGAGGATTGGTGGGGCGCCGATCTGCCGATCAATGTCGGCCAGTATAATTGGGGCGAAATCCGCTTCGAATACTACCGCGACCCGACCGTGACGCTCGAAGCCTTCAAGGCCGGCCAGTTCGATTTCCAGCAGGTCAGCTCCGCGAAGGAATGGGCGACCGCCTATGACATCCCGCAGGTGCGTGACGGACGCATCGTGAAGGAATCGATCCCGAACGAAAACCCGACCGGAATGCAGGCCTATTTCTTCAACACGCGGCGCGACATGTTCACGGATCCGCTGGTGCGCGAGGCGATCGGCCTCGCCTTCGATTTCGAGTGGACCAACAAGACGCTGTTCTACGATCAGTATACCCGCACCGAGAGTTATTTCTCGAACACCGAGCTTGCCTCCAGCGGATTGCCCGAGGGCGAGGAGCTGGAAATCCTCGAGCGCTATCGCGGACGGATTCCCGACGAGGTCTTCACGACCCCTTTCGACGTGCCCGAGACGGATGGCAGCGGCAACAGTCGTGAAAATTTGCGCCGCGCCTCGGACCTGCTCAAGCAGGCCGGCTGGGTGGTCGAGGATGGCGTCCGCGTGAATGCCGAGACCGGCAAGGAACTGACCTTCGAAATCCTGCTGAACAATCCGCTGTTCGAGCGGATCAGTTTGCCGTTCGTCCAGAATCTGGAAAAGCTCGGCATCACGCCGCGGCTGCGCACCGTCGATACGGCGCAGTACCAGAACCGCGTCGATGCCTTCGATTTCGACATGATCGTCGGCGGCATCGGCCAGTCGCTGTCGCCCGGCAACGAGCAGCGCGATTTCTGGTCGAGTGCGTCGGCCGACATTCCTGGCAGCCGCAATACGATCGGGATCAAGGATCCGGTCATCGACGAGCTGATCGAGCTGGTGATCGCAGCGCCGACGCGCGAAAGCCTGATCGCGCGGACCCGCGCCCTCGACCGCGTACTGCTCTGGGGACATTATGTGATTCCGCACTGGCATATCCAGGCGGACCGGGTGGTCTACTGGAACAAGTTTGGCCACCCGGAAACACCGCCGAAATACGGGCTCGCCATGATCAACACCTGGTGGATCGACGAAGCAAAGGAAGCGGTCCTGCCCGAGCCCGAAGAAATCCAGACGGACGAGTGACCGGCGAACCGGCCCCCACATGCTCGCCTATATCATCCGACGGCTGCTGCTGATCGTCCCGACTTTGTTCGGGATCATGGTGCTCAATTTCGCGATCATCCAGGCGGCACCGGGCGGCCCGGTCGAGCAGCTCATCGCCGAGATTGAAGGCACGGCGATCGACGCGACGGCGCGCATCACCGGCACCGGCGGCGAAACAGTCGCCTCGACGACGCGCAGCGGCGAAGGCGGCGAGAGCGCCTATCGCGGTGCGCAGGGGCTGGATCCCGCGTTCATCGCCGAGATCGAGAAGCTGTACGGTTTCGACAAGCCGGCGCACGAACGGTTCCTGCAAATGTTGGGCAATTATCTGCGCTTCGATTTCGGCGAAAGCTTCTTCCGCGGCAGGCCGGTCGTCGATCTGGTGATCGAGAAGATGCCGGTTTCGATCTCGCTCGGCATCTGGACAACACTGATCGTCTATCTGATTTCGATCCCGCTCGGCATCCGCAAGGCCGTCCGCGACGGCTCCCGCTTCGACATCTGGACCTCGGCGATCGTCGTGACGCTCTCGGCCATTCCCGGATTCCTGTTCGCGATACTGTTGGTCGTGCTGTTCGCCGGCGGCAGCTATCTCGACTGGTTTCCGCTGCGCGGGCTGGTTTCGAGCGATTTCGCGTTCCTGCCCTGGTACGAGCAGATCCTCGACTATCTCTGGCACATGGTGCTGCCGATCACCGCCCTCGTTATCGGCGGGTTCGCCGGCCTCACCATGCTGACCAAGAACTCGTTCCTCGACCAGATCAACATGGCCTATGTCTCGACCGCGCGCGCCAAGGGCCTGTCCGAGCGCCGCGTGCTCTACGGCCATGTGTTCCGCAACGCGATGCTGATCGTGATCGCCGGATTTCCCTCGGCCTTCATCGGCATCCTGTTCACCGGCGCGCTTCTCATCGAAACGATCTTCTCGCTCGACGGACTGGGATTGCTCGGATTCGAATCGCTGATCAATCGCGACTATCCCGTCGTGTTCGGTACGCTGTTCTTCTTCACGCTGCTGGGCCTGTTGCTCAACCTGATCGGCGATCTGACCTATACGCTCGTCGATCCGCGCATCGATTTCGAACGAAGGCGGCTCTAGCAATGAAGCTCTCGCCGCTCAACCACCGACGGCTCGCGAATTTCCGCGCCAACCGGCGCGGCTTCTGGGCGCTGTGGCTGTTCCTCGGCCTCTTCTTCTTCAGCCTGTTCGCCGAACTGGTGGCGAACGACAAACCCCTGCTCGTCCGCTATGACGGCGGTTTCTATTTCCCGGTTTCGAGCTTCTATCCCGAAACGGCGTTCGGCGGCGATTTCGAAACCGAGGCCGACTATCGCGATCCCTT
>JBBDWX010000164.1:0-3635 GCA_040902665.1 Dongiaceae bacterium | reverse complement strand
TTTTGTAGAAGCCGACGATCTCATGGGTGATGGTCGAGCGAATGCCGTTGAACCAACGGCGGCAGCCGGCCCCGTGATACCAGCGCTCGCGGTGCCAGCCCTTCGGATTGCTGCGCATGAAAAGGAAATCGGCCCATTGCGCATCGTCGAGCGCGGTCGGGTCCGCCGGCCGGGCGATATGCGCTTCGCCGCCGCAACGGAATTCGATCTCGTCGCGCGGCCCGCACCAGGGGCAATGGATCAGCAACATCGGCGGGCGCTCTCCTTAATGCGCGATGATCAATGGGCGACGGCGGCGGCGCCATGCTCGTCGACGAGCGCACCGCTGCGAAACCGGTCGAGATTGAATGCGGTGTTGAGCCGATGCGGCTCGTCGCGTGCGATCGTATGGGCGAACACCCAGCCCGAGCCCGGTGTCGCCTTGAACCCGCCGGTGCCCCAGCCGCAATTGATGTAGAGGCCGCTGACCGGCGTCTTGGAGATGATCGGCGAGGCATCGGGGCAGACATCGACGATACCGCCCCAGGTTCGCATCATCCGCACCCGGCTGAAGATCGGGAACAGCTCCATGCAGGCGCCGAGCTGATGCTCGATGATCGGAAAGCTGCCGCGCTGTGCATAAGAGAGATACGAATCGATGCCGGCGCCCATGACCAGCTCTCCTTTGTCGGACTGGCTGACATAGACGTGGACGGCGTTCGACATAACGACGCAATCGATGACCGGCTTCAGCGGTTCCGACACTAGCGCCTGAAGGGGATGGCTTTCGACCGGCAGCCGGATATCGGCCATCGCCGCCAGAACCGATGAATGGCCGGCGGCTACCAGCGCCACTTTCTTGGCGCGGATCGTGCCGCGCGTGGTTTCGACACCGGTGATGCGCCCGCCGTCGCGGATCAGGCCTGTCACTTCGCAGTTCTGGACGATGTCGACACCGCGCGCATCGGCCGCGCGCGCATAGCCCCAGGCGACCGCGTCGTGGCGCGCGACGCCACCGCGGCGCTGCAAGGTCGCACCCATGATCGGATAGCGTACGTCCTTCGCGTCGTTGATGATCGGGCAGAAGGCCTTGACCTCGTGCGGCTCCAGCCACTCGGCGTCGATGCCGTTCAGCCGGTTGGCGTTGACGCGGCGCATTGCCTCGCGCTTGTCGTGCAGGTTATGCGCAAGGTTCATCACGCCGCGCTGGCTGACCATGCAGTTGAAGTTCAGATCCTGCGACAACCCTTCCCAGAGCTTGAGCGCGTGTTCGTAGAGATGAGCGCTTTCGTCCCAGAGATAGTTCGAGCGGATGATGGTGGTGTTGCGGCCGGTGTTGCCGCCGCCAAGCCAGCCTTTTTCGAGCACCGCGACGTTGGTGATGCCGTGTTCCTTGGCAAGATAATAGGCGGTCGCCAGCCCGTGGCCGCCGGCGCCCACGATGATCACGTCATAGGACGGCTTCGGCTCCGGGCTGCGCCACAGCTTCGGCCATGATTCGTGGTGGCTGAGGGCGTTGCGGGCCAGGGAATAGATTGAGAAACGGGCCATTCGGATTCCGGCGGCTGAAGCGAGTTCGGGACGGGCGGCGAGCATAGCGACGGGCGGTATCGGCGACAAATTGATCGCGGCAATGCTCGGATTGCCACGCGCAATCGTGGATCGATCGTCGATCCGGCGTCCTTCCGCCCGGGCCGGGTCCGCTATAGGCTTGCACCGGCGCGGAAATCCGAGCAGTGGCGACGTTGTGTGGTCCTGGAGCGACAGGGTCGCTCGGCTTGGACTGGAACGGCAGGATCGCCCGGCAACGTGGTCGGGCGACAACGAAAGGGAGCGGTTTTGATGGCACGGCGGTTCGTAGTGGCGATGATGGAGCACGAGACCAACACATTCTCGCCGATGCCGACGCGGCTAGAGGCGTTCGGACGCGGCGACAAACAAGGCCCGCCGACGGGTGAAGCGGCGATCGCCGCCTTCCGGGGCACGAATATGGGCATCGCTGCCTTTCTCGACCTCGCGGAGGCGGAGAAGGCCGAGCTGGTCGTGCCGATCGCCGCGAACGCCCATCCGAGCGGGCTGGTGACGCGAGACGCCTATGAGCACATGGCCGGGGCGATTTGCAATGCCGTGCGCGCCGGCTGCGATGCCGTGCTGCTCGACCTGCATGGCGCGATGGTGGCCGAGCATACTGACGATGGCGAAGGCGAGCTGCTGGCGCGGATCCGGGAGATAGCGCCCGGCATTCCCATCGCCGTGTCGCTCGACTTTCATGCGAACCTGACGCGACGGATCGTCGAGAACGCGACCGTTGTGACGGGATATTGCACCTATCCGCATATCGACATGTACGAGACCGGCCGCCGCGCCGGTGCCACACTGAAGCGCGCGCTGGCAGGCGAGGTCGTGCCGGTCATGGTCTGGGGCTCGCTGCCAATCCTCTCGCACACGCTCGCCCATGCGCCGCAATTCGAGCCGATGAAGTCGATCATGGCGAGGGCGCAGGCGGCTGAAGCCAGCGGGCAGGTGCTGAACGCATCGGTATTTGGCGGATTTGCGCTTGCCGACATCCCGCATGTCGGACTCGGTGCGATCATCGTCGGCGATCGCGATCCGGCCGCAGCGCAGGCGCTGCTCGACAGTTTGTTTGCCGAAGCCTGGGAAAAGCGCGAGGGCCTGCTGTTCAAGGGCGCGCCGATGGATGCAGCGCTGAAACGCGCCCAGACGCTCGATGGCGGTCGCGAGGCAGGCGGGCCGATCATTCTGGTCGATCACGCCGACAACACCGCATCGGGCGGTTCGCAGGATGTGATGCTGCTGCTCGATGAAGTTATCAAACGCGGGTTCGAGGATGTCGCGGCCGGCCCGATCTGCGATCCCGAGGCGGTCGCGAAACTGGTCGAAGCGGGGGTCGGCGCCACTGTGACGCTGAAAGTAGGCGGTCTTACCGATATGCCGACGATCAAGAAGAAAGGTGAACCGCTCGAACTCACCGGTCGGGTGCGCTGCATCACCGATGGGTGCTGGAAAGTCACCGGCCCGATGATGACCGGTGTGACCGTCAATATCGGGCGCGCTGTCGTGCTCGATACAGGGAAGGTTCAGATCCTGATCAGCGAACAACGATCGGAACCGTTCGACCTTGGCGTATTCACCCATTGCGGTATCGATCCGACTGCAAAGAAGTATCTGCTGATCAAGTCGCGGCAGCATTTTCGCGCCGGCTTCGAGCCGATCGCCAAACATATCGTGCTGGTCGACGGCGTCGGCGTGACGGCGTCGGACTATGCGCTGTTCCCGTTCGACAAGGTGCGCCGGCCGATCTTTCCGCTCGATCTCGACACGCCGATGGATGCCGGCCGCAATATGCAGAAAGGCCAGTAAATCCGGCGCCAATAACCACAAAATGCAAAACCCCAATTCGCCTCGGGTTGACTTGGGATCGTGGTGTTCCGACCCTTAGAATCAAGGAGGGCGGATCGCATGGCAGAGCACTGGGTTCAGGCTACCAGCCGGGAAAAACTGGAGAAGAACGGCCGCGCCGTCGTGCGACTCGACGGCAAACAGATCGCGCTGTTCCTGACTGCCGACGGCATCTTCGCCTGCAACAATCGTTGCCCGCATGAAGGCTATCCGCTGCGCGAGGGTTCGCTCGACGA
>JBBDWX010000163.1:0-3640 GCA_040902665.1 Dongiaceae bacterium | reverse complement strand
CCAGATCGCGGTGGGTGAGACTGGCCGCATGGCCGGCGCGATGCAAGACCCCGGCGAGGCGCTCGGCCATCGCGACCGAACGATGCCGGCCACCGGTGCAGCCGATCGCGATGGTGAGATAGGCCTTGCCCTCGGCTTCGTAGCGCGGCAGCAGCGGCAGGATCAGCGCATCGAGCGCCGTGCAGAAATCGTCGTAACCCGGATCGCCGGCGACGAAGGCGGCGACCGCCGGATCGGTGCCGGGCAGCAGACCAAGCGCCGGATCGTAGTGCGGATTGCGCAGGAAGCGCACGTCGAACACCAGATCGGATTCGCGCGGCACGCCGTGGCGATACGAAAAGGAGACGATCGAAATCGTCATCCCCAGCCTGGCGGCCGGTGCGAAATGTCCCTCGAGCACGCGCCGCAGATCGGCCGGCGTGAAGTCGGTGGTGTCGATGACCAGATCGGCATCGTCGCGCAACGGCTCGATCAGTTGGCGCTCGTGCCTGATGCCGTCCGCGACCGGCCGATCGGGTGCGAGCGGATGGCGCCGCCGCGTTGCCGCGAAGCGGCGCAGCAGCGCTTCGGGCAGCGCCTGGAGATAGACGAGACGAACGCCGGCACCGGTTGCCCGGCCGATCGCGGCGAGACCGTCGAGCAGTTCGTGCACGGCAAAGTCGCGCGTGCGGCAATCGATGCCGACGGCGAGCGGCCGCGCGCCGGCGGCCGCGGTCAGCCCCGGCAGCAAGGCGAGCGGCAGATTGTCCACGGTCTCATATCCCAGATCCTCGAGGATCTTGAGGGCGGTCGAGAGCCCGGCGCCGGAAAGACCGGTCACGACGACCAGCGGCGAGCCGGTCCCGGCCGCGCCGCCGATCGCGGGTTTGGCGCCGGGGCCTGCCGGATTGCGGTCGTTCTGGGGACGATCGGTCATGGGGCGGCGATTATACCCGCTGCCACCGCCCGTACCATGAGCCGGACCCGGGACGCGGCCGAGGCGCCGAACGGATCGAGCCGGCAGAGCGGGACGGCGATGCCGGCCAGCCACACATGCTCGCGCTCGGGCAACCGCTCCAGCAGCCCGGCCGCGACCAGCTCGACCACCAGCCGAACTGGCGCTTTCGGGATCGTCGGAACCGGCAATATGCCGATGCCGCGCATCTCGATCCGGCCGCGCACGGCAAGCGGGGCCGATGGCGGCAGGGTCGCGATCAGCCGCTCGCCATCGGCTGCAAGTGCGACGAGATCGTCGGCAACGAGAAAGGCGCCGCCGTCGATCAGTCGCAAGGCGAGATCGGATTTGCCCGAACCGGGCGGGCCGCGCAGCAGCACGCCGCAACCGTCGATCGCGACGCAGGTCGCGTGCGCCAGCAGCGGCGGGTCACCGTCAGTCATCGCCGTCAGTC
Source organism: Dongiaceae bacterium (assembly GCA_040902665.1). Taxonomy (GTDB): domain Bacteria; phylum Pseudomonadota; class Alphaproteobacteria; order Dongiales; family Dongiaceae; genus JAWXBK01. The sequence goes on along the minus strand of JBBDWX010000163.1, from coordinate 2,252 downwards.
ATCGTCGACAGCGGGCATCGTCACCATAAAACGCGCGCCGCAGATCCTGTCGTTCGCATCGAAGATGTTCGATGCCTCAATCGTGCCGCCATGCGCCTCGACAATCTGTTTGGAGATCGACAGACCGAGGCCCGAATGCGAGCCGAACTTCTCGCCCTCCGGCCGCTCGCTGTAGAAGCGGTCGAAGATCGCCTTGAGCTTGCCCGGCGGAATGCCCGGTCCCCGATCGGAAATGAGGACGCGCACCGTATCGCCGATGCGCGCGCAGGAAAGACGAATCTCGCCATCGGGCGGGCTGAACGAAACCGCGTTGCTCAGCAGGTTGCGCAGCACCTGGACCAGCCGCCCCTCGTTGCCGCGCACGGCGAGCGTCTGGTGCGCCGAAATCTCGAGTTTCAGATGCGGCCCGGCGCCGTCATGCGCGGTCTCGTGCAGATCGACCAGCGTCGACAGCATGCGCCCGAGATCGACCGGCTCCATCTCGCTGCGCGACATTTCGGCATCGACGCGCGAGGCTTCGGAAATGTCGGTAATCAGCCGGTTCAGCCGCTGCACGTCGTCGAGGATGACGCCCATCAGCTTGCGCTGCTGCGCCGGATCCTCGATCCGCGCCACGGTCTCGACCGCGCTGCGCAGCGAGGTCAGCGGGTTCTTGATTTCGTGCGCGACGTCGGCAGCGAAACGCTCGATTGCATCCATGCGTTGCCACAAAGCCTGGGTCATGTCGCGCAGCGCGCCGGAGAGCTCGCCAATTTCGTCGTTGCGGCGCGAGAAATTCGGCAGCTGCGTCTCGCGGCCATGGCCGCGGCGCACCAGTTCGGCCGCGTCGGCCAGACGCCGGATCGGCCGCGCAATCGTGCCGGCGAGATAGAGCGAAAGCAGCACCGTCACAGAAAGCGCGATGCCGAACACCGCGAGGATATTGAAGCGCAGGCTGCGCACCGAAGCCTCGATGCCGGTGCCTTCGACGGTGAGCATGAACACGCCAAGCACCTGGCGGTAACGCTGGATCGGGACGGCTGTCGACAGCACGAGGCGCCCGTCCACGTCCTCGCGCACGACGCTGCCCGCTTCGCCGGTCAGCGCCCGCATGACTTCGCCGTAATCGTTCGCGCGCTGATCAGCCCGCTCGATATAGAGCGGCCGCTGGTCGCGATCGGGCAGGATCGACACGATCCAGTCGTAGAGATCGTTGATCAGCCGGGTGAACAGATCGGCCGGCCAGTTCGGCGGCGGCAGCGTCTCGATCTCGACGATGCCGGCCGGGCCTGCGAGACGGAAGGAGTCCGCGATCATACTGCCATCCTGGTCGAACACACGCGCGCGCGCTTCGGCCGGATCGACCAGGCGGCGCAGCGTCGCGCGGGTCGCCTCGACCAGCAGCCGTTCGTCGCCGAGCGGCCCGGTCACGACGCCGCTGGACGCGATCGCCCCCGAAATCAGCTCGGCTTCGGTGCGCAGCGATTCCAGCCGGCTGCCGATCAGGTCCTCGCGATATTCGTCGAGATAGAGCAAGCCGGCGACCGGGACCGCGACCGCCAGAATATTGAGCACGAGGATGCGCCGCGTCAGCGGCGAGAAACGGCCGCGTCGGCGTGCGGCGCGCGCCGTGCTGGCGCGATGGCGCGCCTTGTCGAACACCGATGCGGTCTCGCCCGGATCGACCGGCAGGCTGTCGCGCCGGTTTTCGCGCTGGTTTTCGCGCTGGTTTTCGCGCTCGGGGCGCAATTCGAATTTCATCGAGCAGCGCCCCCTGTGCGCCGGATCCGCGGTCCCCCGACCGCGCCGGGATCAGCTTTCCTTGTAGCGGTAGCCGACGCCGTAGAGCGTCTCGATCTGCGAGAACTCCTGATCGACCGCGCGGAACTTCTTGCGCAGGCGCTTGATGTGGCTGTCGATCGTGCGGTCGTCGACATAGATATGCTCGCCATACGCCGCATCCATGAGCTGGTCGCGGCTTTTGACATGACCCGGCCGCATCGCGAGCGCCTTCAGCAGCATGAACTCGGTGACGGTGAGCTCGATATCCAAAGTGCGCCAGCTGACGAAATGCCGCGCCGGATCGATCATGAGATCGCCGCGCCGGATCGCCTCGGGACTGACCTCGTCCTTGTTGCCCTCGCGCACCGCCTGCTCGCGCCGCAGCAAAGTACGGATGCGCTCGATCAGCAGGCGCTGCGAGAAGGGTTTCTTGATATAGTCGTCGGCGCCCATGCGCAGGCCCATGATCTCGTCGACCTCGTCGTCCTTCG
>JBBDWX010000162.1:0-25008 GCA_040902665.1 Dongiaceae bacterium | reverse complement strand
GCCGCGCTTCGGTCCGTGCGGCCGGGCCAAAAACCGACAAATCCGTTGACTTTAGCCGGCCGGCTTGCGACTCCATCCAGGCTTCGCCGGGCGGGCTCGCATCGCCGCGGACGCGGCGTCAGCCCCTTTCATGACCGCAGCAGGCATCGGATATGGTTCGCGCGGTGAGTTCCGGCCTTCGCCGCTTCAGGCGGCTGCGCGACCGCTGGGTCATTCCATCGCCCCGATCGCCGATACCGGATGTCGCCTCCGATCCGGGTCCGGTTGGTCGCAATGTCATTCTGATCTCGCAGATCCATCGCTCCGGCGGCACCTTGCTCAGCCAGCTTCTCGACGGCCATCCGCAGATCGCCGCCTATCCGGGCGACATGCATATCGCGCAGGGCAAGGCCGACTGGCCCGATCTCGATCCCGCGAAAAATGCGCGCGCCTTGTTTCGCTATCTGGTCGACGGGCGCTTCATCGAACGGGCGCGTACCGGCTATTCCAAGGCCAAGAACCCGACCCATATGCACGCCTTCGATTACGATGTCGGGCTTCATCATCGGATCTTCTGCGATCTGATCGCGGCGAAGCGGCCGGCAACGCAGCGTGGTGTACTCGATTGCTTCTACCATGCCTTCTTCAAATCCTGGGGCAACAGGATTGTGCCTTACGACGATACGGCCTGTATCAGCGCCTTCTGCCCCGGGCTTGCGATGAATCCGGACTCCGTCGCGCGATATTTCCGCGATTATCCCGACGGGCATCTGGTGTCGATCGTGCGCGATCCGGTGAGCTGGCTCGCTTCGGCTTTGTCGAAAAACCGCGGCAAGGCGCGCAAGCGGCAATACGACCAGTTCGAGACGGCGATCGCCTGGTGGTGCCAGTCGGCCGAGGCGACGTTGCGCAACAAACAGACTTATGGCGACCGGGTGATTTGCATCGGGCTCGATGAACTGGTCCGCGATACGCCCGGCATGATGCGGGCGCTCTCCGCGAAGATCGGGATCGATTTCAGCACAGCCATGACGGTGCCGACCTTCAACAGTGCGCCGATCGAATCGAACAGCAGTTTCGACAAGAGCATCGGCCAGGTCGATTCCGGCGTGTTGACGCGCCAGCCCGATATCGATCCGGCCCAGATGGCGCGCCTGAAAGCCGATTGCGGCGGGCTCTACGATGCGCTGAAGCAGGTCGCCCTGGCGCCGCTGGGCAGCAGGCCGACGGAAACCCGCTAGGCGCCCAAACCGTGCTGTACGGTTGGCCGGCGGCGGGCCGGGTTGAGTCGGAACCGCCGGCGGGGTTAGATCATTCGGCCGGAACCGAGGCCAGAACCGAGGAGAGTCGGGTTGCGACCCTGCGTCTTCATTCACACCAACCGGCGCCAGCGGATCGGGGCGATTGCCTCGGCCTATTCGCTCGATCGCAATTCGCGCCATGCCGACCAGTTCGAAATCCGGATATTGCAGGCTGAGGATTTCGATTTCCTCAAGGCTCGCGAAGGGCAGCGTTTCCTGCGCGGCAACGAAAAGCGCGTCTGGGAGATGGACGATCTGCAGAGTTTTACCCCGCTTCGGTTTCTGCCACCGGAGCTAATGGGCTACGAAGGCCGCGCCGTCATCATGGACCCGGATATTTTCGCCGTCGGCGACATCTGGGAGCTGCTCGATCGCGATATGCAGGGCAAGGCCGTCTGGGCGCGCCCGAGACCCGGCCATAACGGCAGCGAACATTATATGGCGACGTCGGTGATGCTGCTCGATTGCGCGAAGCTGCGGCACTGGCGCTGTGCGGAGCAGTTCGACGAACTGTTCTCGTTCGAGCGCGACTATCTGAAATGGACTCAGCTGCAAGATGAACCGCGGTCATCGATTGGCGATCTCGAGCCGTACTGGAACGATTTCGACCATCTCGATGCGAACACAAGGCTGCTGCACAACACCAAGCGCAGGACCCAGCCCTGGAAGACCGGCCTTCCGGTCGATTTCACCTTGCGCGCGCGGTTGCTCGGTATTGTTCCGGCAGACTGGCTGCAGCGGATTGTGCCCATCCCGGCCGTTACCACCTATCGCCCGCATCCCGATCCCAATCAGGAGCGCTTCTTCTTCGGGCTGCTGCGCGAGTGCATGGAGAAGGGGATCGTCGGCGAGGATCTGATCCGCGAAGAGATGGCGCAGAACCATTTGCGTCACGACGCACTCGATCTGTTGCGCCGCACTCCGCCTTTGGCTGCTGCCTGATTCGCCGCGGCCTGAATCGCCGCTGCCCGAATTGCCGCTGACGGCGTCAACCTTCGGTCTTGAACAGGCCGCGCACATGCTCGACTGCGCGGCTCATGTCCTCGGGTGCGGGACTGCTGCGCTCCGGTAACGGATCGCCCAGGTAGTAGGCGCGGCCCGAAGCGACCAGACGATCGCAGAACGCACCGATGTCGCGCGGATGCGGCAATAGTCCGACATCGACCAGCCAGCGCAGCGGCGGAACGCGCGTCGCGCGCTTGCCGATCAAACGCCGTCGTTCGGCCGGCCGATAGATCGCGACGGGGCGGCCCGTCGCCGTGGTCTCGGTCATCATCGACACGCTGTCGCCGGTGACGATGAAACGATCCGCCAACGCCAGATAGCCGTAATAGGGATTGTCGGGCTGATCCCGGCGCCACAGAAAAAGATGATGCGGGACGTCGCCGAGCCACGCTTCCAGCGCCGGCCCGACCGACGCGGGCGTCCGTCCGCTGGTGGTCACCAGCAGGCTGCCGCCGCTCGCCCTTGTTGCGGCCACCGCCTGGTCGATCAACCCGCGGACTTCTTTCGGACCGAACCGGTAGGGATCGCTCGGGCCGCCGATCAGCAACGCGGTCCAGGGCCGGGGCAGATGGGCGAGCCTCGGTTGCCAGAGGACGGCGGCCTCATCGAGGCGCTCGGGGGTCATGGCGTGCAACGGGGCCGCGTTGACCAGTACGTTCGGGCGCCATCGCATGCCGTATTGCGGCGTGGTGATGATGAGATCGAACCAGCCGGCCGGCGCCCAGGGTCGTCCGATATGGACGAGGCGGGTCTTGCCACCGGAACGCCGCCGTATCCACCGCGCGATCGGTGCGCTGCGTCGTCCCGCCGCGATCACCAGGTCGGGCCAGGGCGGCTCAAGCTTGTCAGACTGTGCGCGATCCAGTGTCCGGCGAGACGCGCCGAGGAACAGGTTACGGTTATGGTGCAAGGCGTTGAAGTTTAGGCGCTTCTTTTCCACCGGCCAGCCGAGCGCTTCGCCAAGTGCGGCGACCTGGGCATTGTCGCCGGCACGGTTGCCGAGCAGCAGCCAGACGCGTGGCGGCACTGTTTCGACCCGTTCCTGTGTCGTCTCGGTCACGATGGTCATCCACTCCGTGTCGGGTGCATCATAGTCCATCGTCTGAGCCATTCCTGCCCCAATCGGGCCATATTGCAGGGATGATATTCGCATTCCGGTTTCGCAATGATTCCGGACGATCCTGCTGGGGGTAACGATGCTGTTGCGGCGCGCCGTTCTGGTTCAACTGCTTCTCCTGTTCGTCTTTGTCGCAAACCTGGCTTACGCCCAGCAGACAGGCCAGACGCCGATCGATGAATCGGACGGTCCGGCTTTGGCTCTTGCGAACGAACGGGCCCGCATCGCGTCGGCATACCGACATGCACCCGACGACACGTACGAAGCGACCGCACTGCGACAGCAGGCCGAGGCGCTGATGGCCAATCGGGACTGGGACGCAGCCCTGCCATATTACGAGCGGGCGATCGCGGCCGACGGTGGCGAATTTCGGACATGGCTGCGCCTCGCGCAGGTCTATCGTCTGGGCGGGCTCGACCACGAGGCTCTGGCCGCGGCGACCGCCGCTCGGGCGTTGGCGGGCAATGAAGGCGATGTCGCCGCCACCTGGCGGATTGCCGGCGCCGTGCTCGAACGGCTGGGCGATCCGGCGGCGGCCGCTGCCGCCTATCAGCTGAGCCAGGGGAACACGTCCGAGAAGGGTGCCGGCGCCAAACAGACCCTCGCCGAGGTGCGCGAATTCTCGATGGTCGGCCGCGAGTTGCGGACCGAAGGCGACCTGGCCGAACTTTGCGTGCAATTTGACGTCTATCTGCCGGATGCGCAGCAGGTCCATTACGCGGACTATGTTCGCGTCGAACCGGCGACCGAACTCCAGTACTACGTCTCGTACGATTTGCTCTGCATCGGCGGCTTTGCCTACGGGCAGAGTTATACCGTCGAACTGCTCGCCGGCCTGCCCGGCACGGATTCCTACGAGCTTCTTGCCGATCTGCCGGACGAATTGGCCATGCGCCTCGGCGACGATGTGGCGCTCGACGTTGCGGTGCCCGATCGCGATCCGGTGCTCGGGTTTCGTTCCACCGCCTATGTGCTGCCGCGCATCGGCAGTACCGGTGTGCCGCTCACCACCGTCAATGTTACTGAGGCGCAGCTCAGCCTGTTGCGGATCAACGACCGCAATCTCGTGCAGCAGATTCGCGAAGGTCGAGTCCTCCAGCTTCTGGATCCATGGGTCCGGGATTACATCATCGAAGATCTTGGCGAGGAAGTCTGGACCGGCAGCGTTGAAATCGAGTCGGTGCGCAATGAACGCGTGGTCACATCGATCCCGGTTCAGGAAATGATCGAGGAGATCGAACCCGGCACGTACATCCTGATCGCCGATACAGGCGAGAGCGAAGCCTTCGACTGGGAAGCGAAGGCAACGCAGTGGCTGATCGTCACCGATATCGGGCTTCTGACAATGAGCGGCACCGATGGCCTGACCGTGTTCGTGCGTTCGCTCGACAGCGCCGAGCCGATGGCCGGCGCAACATTGCGGCTCTATGCGCGCAACAATGAAGAACTCGCCACCGCGACGACCGATCAGGACGGCAAGGCGACATTCGCACCGGGCCTGCTGCGCGGTTCGCAGGGTCTGGCGCCGACGATGCTCACCGCCAGTCACGGCGATACCGATTTCGCATTTCTCGATCTTTCGGGCCCGGCCTTCGACCTTAGCGATCGCGGCGTCGGTGGCCGAGACGTCACCGGCATCTACGATGCGCTGCTCTACACCGACCGCGGCGTTTACCGGCCCGGTGAAAGGGTCGAGCTTGTCGCCCTGCTGCGCGATGCGGCGGGCGCGGCGTTGCCCGATCTGCCGCTGTTCTTCAATGTGTTGCGGCCCGACGGTACGCTCGCCCAGGAAATTCATTCCGAGGCATCCGCGCTCGGCGGCCATCACATTCCGCTCAACTTCACGACGTCGAGCCCGACCGGGCAGTGGCAGGTTCTGGCTTTTGTCGATCCAGAGGGCGATCCGGTCGGTTCGGTTGGCTTCCTGATCGAGGACGTCATTCCCGCCCGCATCGAAGTCGAGATCGAAACCGCGGCGACCGAGCTCGTACCGGGTGCGCCGGTCGATGTGACGGCCGATGCTGCCTATCTTTATGGCGCGCCGGGTGCCGATCTCGTGGTGATGGGCGAACTCGTGATCGATCGCAATCCGGATCCGTTTCCGGAGTATCCGAATTATCATTTCGGTCTCGCCGACGAAGCGCTCGAGCCGGTCCGTATCGCGTTCGATGCGCCAGTCACCGACGCCGCTGGTGTTTCCCAATTCGGCGTCGATGCGACGCAGCTGCCGGATACTGTCAGCCCGCTGCGCGCGACACTCTATGTCGATGTGCTCGAACCCGGCGGAAGGGCGGTCAGCGAGACATTGCTGCTGCCGGTGCGCGATGAAGCAACCGCGATCGGTATCAAGCCGCGTTTCACCGACGATTCCGCACCCTATTCGCTGCCGGCCGAATTCGACGTGATCCTGCTCGACACCGCGACCCGCAAACCGGTCGACGCTGCGAGCCTGCGGTACGATCTCATTCGCGAGGAATGGGACTATCAGTGGTTCTACGACAACGGCATCTGGGACTACAGCGTAACCGTGCGCGACATGCCGCAAACGGGCGGCAGCGTCGAAACGACACCCGACGGCAGCGGTCTGGTCAGCATGGTTCTCGACTGGGGTTCCTACCGGCTCGAGGTTTACGATCCGGAAGCGGGCGTGGCGGCGAGCTATCGATTCCAGGCCGGCTGGTATGGACGGCCGGGCGAGGGCGATACACCCGACACACTGCAGATCAGTCTCGAAGGCGATCTCTTCGAACCCGGCGACAGCGTGCGCGCGTTCATCACGGCACCGTTCGAAGGGCCGGTGCAGTTGGCGCTCGCCAGCGACCGCGTCTACCGCACCTGGACGGTCGATGCAGGCCCCGAGGGCGTCGAAACAACGATCGAGGTCGAGGAGAAATGGGGTGCTGGTGCCTATCTGCTGGCGACGGCGTTTAGGCCCGCTTCGTCCGCGGAAAAACATGGGCCCGGTCGTGCGATGGGCGTTGCGTGGATCGGCATCGATCCGGCGCCGCGCCAGGTTGAGATCACGCTGGATCTGCCTGAATTGATCGAGCCGCGCCAGACGCTCGAGGTGCCGATCGAAGTGAGTGGCTTCGATGGCGATGAAGGCTATGTGACCCTCGCCGCGGTCGACGAAGGAATTTTGCAACTCACCGATTTCGAATCCCCTGATGCGCCTGAGTTCTTTCTCGGCAAACGGCGGCTCGGCGTCGAGCTGCGCGATCTCTACGGCCGGCTGATCGACGGCCTCGCCGGCGATCGCGGCCGCATCCGCTCCGGCGGCGACGGCGGCCTCGGCCAGCGCGGTGCGCCGCCGCAGATTACACTGGTCGCGTTGTTCTCTGGCATCGTGACGCTCGATTCTGATGGCCGCGCCATCATTCCGCTCGAGCTGCCGGATTACAACGGCCGGCTGCGCCTCATGGCGGTGGCATGGAGCGCGCTGAAGGTCGGATCGGCGGAAGCGCCGCTGATCGTGCGCGATCCGGTCGTCGCAACGTCGTCGGCGCCACGTTTCCTGGCACCGGGCGATACCAGTGCTGTCACCTTTACTGTGCAGAATCTCGACGGTGCCGCCGGCACCTACACGCTGGCGCTCGCGGGCAACGATGCGGTTGCGGTCACGGATCCGTCGACATTCGAGCTAGCGCTCGAAGAAGGTGCAAGCGTCAACCAGGCTGTCGGTATCGAAGGTTTGGCGGTCGGTGCCGGGGCGTTGCAGATGACGCTCGAAGGGCCAGACGGATTCTCGCTCGCCCGCACGATCCTGTTGCCGGTGCGCCCGGCGCAGCTTCCGATCCAGGAACGCATCGTGCATCGTCTCGAGCCAGGCGAGAGCCTGACTGTCGGCGGGGATATCGCGGCGCGGTTCGTCCCCGGTTCCGGCGAAATGCTGATCACCTTCGATGGCAAACCCGGCATCGATGTTGCCGGTTTGCTGCGATCGCTCGACCGCTATCCTTATGGCTGTCTCGAACAGACAACGAGCCGCGCCTTGCCGCTGCTTTATGTCGCCGAGGTCGCGCGCCTGTGGGATCGCGACGAAGACGTGGCGGTGCTCAATGCCCGCATCGCCGATGCAATTACGCGCGTGCTCGATATGCAGCGCTGGGACGGCAGCTTCTCGCTGTGGAGCGGGTATGGCTCGGCCGATAGCTGGCTCAGCGCCTATGCGCTCGATTTTCTGACGCGGGCGCGCAGCTTCGGCCACGAGGTGCCCGACTTTGCCTACCAGCGCGGCCTCGACTGGCTCGCGCAGGAAACGTCCTACTTCTATGCGGACGATCCCGTCCTGGTCGCGGCGCGCGCTTATGCCGGCTATGTGCTGGCGAGCGCGGGCGCGGGTGATCCGGGTTCGCTGCGTTACGTCTACGACGCGCTCTCGCGCGATGCGAACGGGCAGCCGCTCTGGATTACGCCGCTGGGCCTCGCCCAGCTCGGTGCCGGTTTTGCGCTCTACGGCGACCTCGATCGGGCCCGTACGGCCTTTGCCGATGCGATCGCGACCGAACGGCAGGATAACAATTATCCGGCGGATTACGGCTCGCCGGTGCGCGATCTCGCGATGACCATCGCGCTCGCCGCCGAAACCGGTGCCGCCGATTTCGATCCGGCGGTCGAAGTCGAACGACTGGCCGACCTCTATCAAACCCGGCGCTATCTCAGCACGCAGGAGGAGGGGGCGCTGCTTCTGGCGGCGGCCAGCCTTGCCGGATCGTCGACCTTCTCGCTGTCGATCGATGGCGGCGCGGCGGACGAGCATTCGACGCCGCTCCGGGTTTATCGCGCCGGCGCTGCACTCGAACCCGCGATCGTCTATCGCAACGAGGGCGATGCGCCACTCTGGATGAGTGCGACATTGATCGGCTCGCCGACCGAAATTCTGAAGGCATCGAACGAAGGCATCGGCATCGAACGCAACTATTTCGATTTCGAAGGCAATCTGATCGATCCGTCGCAGATGACGCAGGGGGATATGGCAGTGGTGCGGCTCGACATCTCGATCGGCCGCGATGTAGACGACCAGATTCTGATCGTCGATCTGCTGCCGGCCGGGTTCGAGGCGGAGAACCCGCATCTCTCGGATTCGCGCAATGCGGAGAGCCTGGCCTGGCTCGGATCGATCCAGCCGGCCGACCATGCCGAGTATCGCGACGACCGGTTCGTCGCGAGCGTCGACTGGTTTGGCCAGGGTCTATTCTCGGTTGCCTATCTGGTGCGCGCGGTCACGCCGGGCGAGTTCGCGCATCCCGCACCGGTCGTCGAGGCGATGTACCAGCCGGAGCTGCGCGGGCGCGGGATGCCCGGCCGCACGATCGTGACAGAACTGCCGTGACGCTTCGGCGCATACGCCGGATCGGTCTGGCCGGCACTGTCGCCGCGCTGCTGTTCAGCGGGGTTGCGTGGTCGCTGGACGGGCTCTATCCGCCCGCGCTCGGGCGTCTCGCCGATCTCTCGCAGGAGGTCACCGCATCGGACGGCGCGACGTTGCGACTTTTTACCGCAAGCGACGGGCGCTGGCGCCTGCCGGTCGCGCTCGACAACGTCGATCCTCAGTTTCTCGACATGCTCATCGCGCGGGAAGACAAGCGATTCTTCTCGCATCCCGGCATCGATCTTCTGGCGGTCGGCCGTGCCGCCGTGCAAGCGATCGGCGCGGGCCGCGTCGTGTCCGGTGCTTCGACGCTTACGATGCAGACCGCGCGCCTGCTCGAGCCGCGACCGCGTACGCTCGCATCGAAACTGATCGAGATGGCGCGCGCGCTACAGCTCGAGTGGCATTTCGAGAAGCGCGAGATTCTCGCGATGTATCTCACGCTCGCACCCTATGGCGGCAATATCGAAGGGCTGCGCGCCGCGAGCCTGCTCTATCTCGGCAAGGAGCCTTCGGCTTTGACGCCGGCCGAGGCGGCGCTGCTGGTGGCGTTGCCGCAATCGCCGGAGAGCCTGCGGCCCGATCGTGCGCCGCTTGCGGCAATCGCCGCGCGTACCCGCGTGCTCGATCGTGCCGCGAATGTGGGGCTGCTGACGTTCGCCGCCGCGATCGAGGCGGCAACCGATCCATTGCCGGCGTCTCGCCGGGACGCGCCGATGCTGGCACCGCATCTGGCCGAACGGCTACGCCGTGCTGCTGCGGGAGAGCAGGGGATTGCAACGTTGATCGACGGCGATCTGCAGGCACGACTCGAACGCCTGGCGCGTTTGCACGCAGGACAGTGGTCGGACGGTGTGTCGATTGCGGTTCTGGTTGTAGAGAATGAAACGCGCGCGGTGCGCGGCTATGTCGGGGCGGCCGACTATTTCGATGCAACGCGCTTCGGGCCGATCGACATGATCCAGGCGGTGCGCTCGCCCGGCTCGACGTTGAAGCCGTTTCTGTATGCGATGGGTTTTGAATCGCGGTTGCTGCATCCGGAAACGTTGATGCTCGATGCGCCGACACGCTTCGGCAACTATGCGCCGCAGAATTTCGATGGCGGCTTTCGCGGCGACGTAACCGCACGCACTGCCCTCCAGCAGTCGCTCAATGCCCCGGCGGTCGCGTTGCTCGACCGGATCGGCCCCGCGAGTTTTCTGGCACGTCTGCGCGGCGCCGGGATGCGGCTCGATCTGCCGCAGCCGGACAGGTCGCCCGGCCTGCCGGTCATCCTGGGCGGGCTCGGCACGACCCTGGAGGATCTGGTCGCCGGTTATGCCAGCCTCGCCGATCATGGCGTGCTGAAGCCCCTCCGGTTCCGGCCGGACGACCCCCAAGGTGCTGGCACGCCCCTGACCTCGCCACTTGGCGCCTGGTATGTCGCCCGCATCCTCGAGGGCCTGCCGCCGCCGCCAGACCGGCTGGCCGGGGCGGACCGCCCCGGAGCCCCGCTGGTCGCCTACAAGACTGGCACGTCCTACGGCTACCGCGACGCGTGGGCGATCGGCTTCGATGCCCGCTACACCATCGGTGTCTGGGTTGGCCGTCCGGATGGCAGCTTCGCCAGCGACCGTATGGGCCGGGATGCGGCGGCGCCCCTGCTGTACGATGCCTTCGATCTGCTGGACCGCCCGACGCTGCTGCTGACCCGCGAGCGCCCCTCAGGGCCGCCCCCTCCGGGCGCCCTTCTGGTGGGTTCCACGGCCGCCCTGCCGGCGCCCCTGCAGCGCCTGAGGACCGGTGGATCGATTGCGACCTCGATCGCGGTTGCGGCCGGCCCGTCCATCTCGTTTCCGGTTGACGGCACACGTCTGCCTTTGGCCGACACGGCGGAGGGGCTGCCCCCGCTCTCGCTTGAGGCGCGCGGCGGGCAGCTGCCTTTGCTGTGGCTGGTAAACGGCGAGGCGGTGCCCACGGCCGCCTGGAAGCGTCGGGCGGCCTGGCAGCCCGATGGAATCGGGCAGGTGCGCGTCACGGTCGTCGACCGTGACGGACGCCATGCCTCCGTCGACGTCTGGATCGAATAGCGATCCCGAACGGCTCAGCCGTTCCAGAGGCCTTCCCGGGTGAGATCGTCCATCACCGCGCGCACTGCCTCGCCCATGATCGAGACCATTTCGTCGACGTGATCTTTCGTCACGATCAGCGTCGGAGAAAGCACCGCCAGATGACCCATCGGGCGGATCATCAGCCCGCGCTTCATCGTCTGCCGGATGATGCGGTTGCCCACTTCCCATTCGGCCGGGCAGACCTCCTTTGTCTTGCGATCCTTGACGAACTCGACACAGAGCATCATGCCAAGGCCGCGCACGTCGCCGACCATCGGCAGATCGAGCAACGTGCTTACCTTCTCCTGGAAATACGGTCCGACCTCCCGCACATGGCCGCAGATGTCTTCGCGTTCCATAATGTCGAGATTGGCGAGGCCTGCGGCACAGGCGACCGGATGCGCCGAGTAGGTGAAACCGTTGGCAAAGAATTTTCCTTTGCCGCTTTCGCCGAGCAGGGGCTCGAAAATACGGTTCGACACGAAGAAGGCGCCGAGCGGTACATATCCTGACGTCAGGCCTTTTGCCGACGTGATGATATCGGGAACGATGTCGAAGACCTTTTCCGATGCGAAGATTTCGCCGCAACGGCCGAACGCGGTCACCACCTCGTCCGAAATATACAGGACATCGTATTTTCGGCAGACCTCGAGCGTGCGGCGCTGATAGCCCTTGGGAGGAACGATGACGCCACCTGAAGCAAGGACCGGCTCGGCTATGAACGCAGCGACATTCTCCGGTCCGATCTCGACGATCTTGTCTTCGAGCTGCTTCACCGTCACATCCAGAAACTCGGCTTCTGTCATGCCCTCGGGGCGGCGATAGGGATTCGGTGCCGGTAGATGGTGGATTGTGTCGGTCTTGCGATCCATGAAGTTGATGTCGCCGGGCTTGCCCGAAAGCGATGCCGAGAGGAACGTGCTGCCATGATAGGCATAGTCGCGCGTGATGATGTGTTTCTTGTTCGGGCGATCGAGGCAATTGTTATAAAAGTAAACGTACCGAATTGCCGAATCGACGGCGGTCGAGCCGCCGGTTGCGAAGAACACGTGATTGAGGTCGCCCGGTGTGTACTCGACCAAGCGGTCGCCCAGTTCGATCGACGGCGGCGATGAAATGACGCCGAACGGCGAAAAGTAACAAAGCTTGCGCGCCTGGTCGGCGATGGCCTGAGCGATCTCGTCGCGACCGTACCCGACATTGACGCACCACATGCCGCCCATGGCATCGAGCATGCGATTGCCGGTCGAATCGTAGATGTATGGGCCTTCGGATTCGGCGATGACCAAAGGCTCCTTCGTTTTGGCAGTACCCAATTCGGTCCATGGGTGAATGATATGGTCGCGGTCCTTCTCCCACAGATCTGCGGTGTCGTAGTTGAAGTTCCGTCCTACGGGTTTCTGCATGATTTCCTGCCTTCAATCGATCGCTTGGTTAGTCGAACCGACTTACATCGGGAATAAAGACGAAGCCCGGCAGGGCGCCTCAGAGAGGAGATCACGGGGCGCGCGCTGCCGGGCCGTCGGGGCGGATCGTAACCATCCGCGCCCGCACACCGTGCGATATCAGGTGCCAGCCTGAACCGCTTCGAACATCTGCTGAAGGTCATCGAGCCGCTTGTTGTCGCGACTGAAGATGCCCTGCGTCAGATAGGCCGTCGGATCGGCCGGGAACCCGCGATCGGCCAGAAGCTGCGGGTCCGCATTGTCGAACGAAATCTTGTTCGAATGCCCGTAGCCATAGTCGATCAGCCAAGCGCCGGCTTCCGGCGAGATCAGAGCGTCGATCAGATCGTGCGCAAGCTCGGGGTGCGGAGCATTGCTGGTGAGCACGGCGCCGCAGCACCAGGTAAGGATGCCTTCCTTCGGGTTCATGAACTTTACGTCGACGCCCTGCTTGATCAGCGTCGGAAGTGCGCTGTTCCAGGCGGTCGACGCGACCACTTCGCCGGATGCCAGGCTCTGCTCGAGCGCCGTCGGGTCCGACCAGTAATAACGCAGGAGCGGCTTTTGCTCCTCGAGCTTCGCCTTGACGCGCGCGATCTCGTCGTCGGTCATTGCATACGGGTCTTCGACCCCGACAAGCAGCCCGGTGATCACCGCCGTATCGGTGATGTCGGTGCCGATCGACAGCCGCCCTTCATAGCGTTTGTCCCACAGCAGTTCCCAGCTTTCTTCTTCGATATCGACCAGATCCGGACGATAGATGACCGAGGTGTTGCCCCAATCGACTGGAACAAACCATTGCTCACCCATGTCGGCTGCACCGTTGATCGATTTCAGATCCGAAAACACATTGTCCCAATTGCTTAGCCGCGAGGTATCGATCGCCTGAATGACGCCGCCGTCGCGCCAGCGAACGATGCGACCGCTGCAGGGATGTGCGATGTCGGCTTCGAAACCGGCGCGCAACTTCTGAAACCCTTCTTCCTCGTCGGCAAAAACCGGCAATTCCGGTGATTCGCCGTGCTTCTCGATGTATCCCGGAAAGAACTCCGGCACGTCGTATCCGCTCCAGGTGAAGTAGATCGCCTGATCCGCGGCCGCTGCGCGGCCGGCCATCATGGGTAGAGCCGCAAGCGCAATGCCGGCCGTTGCCATCGCGCGACCCATATCGCGACGCGACAGGCTGCGATTCCTGATCGCGGCCAACAGGTCATCCTTGGTCATTTGATTCTCCGTTCAATCGAAGATTATCCGGTCATTAAATGGGCCAATTGACCGGTGCCGTGCAAGGCGGGTTCAGGCCGATGCACAGGCGAATATCCGCAGGAAACTGTGGGGGATCGGTCCCCAAGCAGGGTCCAATCGAAGCCCGCCGAAGGCTAGCATCCCGGACATTTGACGGGCAAGACGCAGCGCCCGGTTAGAAAACGCTTGATTGTGCAATAGCTTGATTCGTATAGATTCGAAGCCGACAATATGGGCCTTGGAGCCCGCCAGTAAAAAAAACGGGAGGCAATCGGCATGGTAAGTGTTGCCAGCGGCGCGGAAACGCCCGCCAGGCCCGACAGTCTTTGGCTGAGATGGCGGGCCCTGCTGCTTCGTCACGAGTGGATCCGAGGCTATCTCCTCCTCTCGCCGACGGCACTAGTCATGATCACGATGCTGATCGTGCCGATCCTGGGTCTCTTTCTGCTCAGCTTCTGGACCCAGGAATACTTCGAAATTCACCGCGACTTTACGGTTGCCAATTACCTGAAAGTTCTGAATGTCGCGGATAACCCGATCTACGGGCTTCTCCTTCTAAAATCGATCCGCATGTCACTGACCGCGACAATCTTCGTGGTCGTTCTTGCATACCCGATGGCCTATTACCTCGCGTTCCGGGTCACCAAGAACAAGCTGATGTGGATCATTCTGATCACCGTGCCGTTCTGGACCAGCTATCTGCTGCGCGTCTTCGCGTGGAAGATCATCCTGGGTTACAACGGGGTCATCAATTCCGGATTGATTAGTGCCGGCATCCTGAGCGAACCACTGGAGTTTCTGCTCTACAATCCCCCTGCGGTGACGATCACCCTCGCACATGCCTGGGCCGCGTTCGCAATCCTGCCGATCTACGTGTCGCTCGAAAAGATCGACCGCTCCTTGCTCGAAGCGGCAACCGATCTCGGCGATACCCCGTTCCAGCGCTTCTGGCGGGTGACGTTCCCGCTGTCGTTACCTGGGGTGATTTCGGCAACGCTGCTTGTCTTCATCCCGACCGTTGGCGATTACGTGACGCCGACGCTCGTGGGCGGCACCTCCGGCATCATGATAGGAAACATCATCCAGTCGTTGTTCGGAAAGGCGAACAATGCGCCACTCGGTGCTGCGGTTTCGATCATGAGCATGATCTCGATTACGATCGTGGTACTCGGGTTCATCTATTTCGTGCGGCTTCTGTTTGGGAAGCACGCGATCCAGCGAGCGGGGTGAGCCATGACGAGTCCCAAAAGATTCGACCTGCTCGCACTTTTCTCGATCGTCTATGTGGCTTTTCTCTATGGTCCCGTGTTGCTGCTGCCGATGTTTTCGTTCAACGACAGCATCTACGTGGCGTTCCCCCTGAAAGGGTTCACGCTGCAGTGGTACTACGAGATGGTTGAGAACACGCAGCTCATCAAAGCGCTCAATGCGAGCCTCAAGGTCGGCATCGTGTCGGCGTTCGTCAGCACCGTACTCGGCGTTCTCGCTGCGAAGGCGGTGACGCGATACTACCTCCCGGGGCGCGGTCCGGTCATGGGGGTCATCATGATCCCGCTGGTCATTCCGTCGATCATCCTCGCCATTGCGCTGCTGACGATCTTTCGCAAATTCCTCGATATCGACTTGTCGCTGTGGACGGTGGGCGCCTCGCATGTGCTGGTGTGCATTCCATTTGCGATGCTGGTCATGATCGCTCGGCTTCAGGGCTTCGATAAGAGCCTCGAAGAAGCCTCGCTCGATCTGGGACAGGGGCCATGGATCACGTTCTGGAAGGTCACATTCCCGCTGGCCGCACCGGGGATCGTGTCGAGCCTGCTGCTGTGCTTTACCATCTCGTTCGACGAGTATCTGCTTGCGGCGTTCCTCGCGGGTAACGATGCGACGTTGCCGCTCTTCATTTTCAGCCAGCTGCGGTTTCCCAATCGTCTGCCAAGTACGTTGGCCCTGGGCAGTTGTATCCTGGTTTTCTCGTTCGTCATCGTCACCTTCTCGGAATGGCTGCGCCGCCGCGGCGTGCCAAACGAGAGCGGAGGAGGCATCGTCTGAGCATGGCATCCGAAGAAGCGATTATCGAAATCAAGAGCGTCTCCAAACACTTCGGAGGCGTTCGCGCAGTCGACGACATCACGTTCAACATCCGGCGCGGCGAGTTCTTCTCGCTGCTGGGGCCTTCCGGCTGCGGCAAGACGACGTTGCTGCGCATGCTGGCGGGTTTCGAAGCGCCGACCAAGGGCGAGATCTACATCGACGGGCAGCCGATGTCGGCAGTGCCGCCGCATCATCGCCCGACCAACATGGTGTTCCAGAGTTACGCCATTTTTCCCCATCTGACCGTGGCACAGAACATCGCCTACGGCCTCAGAAAGAAAGGGCTCAGCAAAGAGCAGTCCGCGCAGACGGTCGAGAAAGCGTTGGAGATGATCCAGCTTCCCGGTTACGGCAGTCGCGGGGCGCATCAGCTTTCCGGCGGCCAGCGCCAGCGTGTTGCGCTGGCTCGGGCACTGGTCTGCCAGCCGAAAGTGCTGCTGCTCGACGAACCACTCGGCGCTTTGGACAAAAAGCTGCGCGAGGAGATGCAGCTTGAGCTGCGGCAGCTTCAGGAACGCCTCGGCGTCACATTCGTGTTTGTCACGCACGATCAGGAAGAGGCGCTCACCATGTCCGACCGCATTGCGGTCATGTCAAAGGGCAAGGTCTTGCAGATCGACAGTTCGACACGGCTCTACGAAGCGCCGAACTGCCGGGAGGTCGCCGACTTCATCGGGACGATGAATTTCATTCGTGGCCGGGTTTCCAGCGTCGACAACGGCATGGCGACGGTCGAAATCGGGCAGATCGGCAAGCTTCGAGCGCCGGTTTCCAATGGCGAGTTTGTCGTCAACTCGGATGTGACGCTGGCGATCCGGCCGGAGAAGATCAAGATCGACCGCACGCAGCCGGCTGCAAGCGATGCCAATGGACTGCAGGGAACGGTCAGTGCGGAGGCATATCTAGGTGATCGCAGTCATTTTTATGTCGAAGTCGATGGCCTTGAGAAACGGCTCGCCGTGGCGGCGCCGAACCTGACACGCAGCCTCGACGAAACGGATGCGCGGGGACAGAAAGTTTGGGCAACATGGCCGGTGCAGGCAGGTGTTCTTCTGTCGCACTGATCGACCGGGAACGATGAAAGAAAAAGGCGCGCCGTCGAGGCGCGCCTTTTTCGTTAAGAAGTCGGCCCGGGTCAGGCCGGACACAGGTCAGGTCAGTCGATGCGGCGGATTGTAAAAGGGCCGATCGACCACCCGCCCGGGCACGAGATGCTTCTCGATGCGCAGCTCCTTGGTGACCCAGATATCGACCATGACGTTGGCATCGCGCGCCGCCCAGGCGGCTTCGACCGTGGCAATTGCGAGGTTTCGCTTGCAAGTCGGGGACCACATCGCGGATGTCACGCGACCGATTTCGCGATTGCCGTCATAGAGAAGAGATCCATCCGCCGGCTTGTTGCCAAGAACGTCGAGTCCGACAGTGCGCCACCGCGGACCACCTGCCTCCTGCTCGCGCAGCAAGGCGCGCTTTCCGACAAAGTAGGGCTTCTTGAAACTGACCAGCCGCTCGAACCCGAGCTCGAACGGTGAGCGGCGCTGGCTATGGCGCTGGCAACGCTCCGACCCGATGAAGTCGGTGTTTACTTGCAGGAATCCCGCCTCGATCCGGGCCAGATTGAGCGCGTGCGATCCGATCGGCACGATGCGTGGTGCGAGTTTCGTCGCCATCAACCTGTCCCAGAACGAGATCGCATGCTCGGGTCTGAGATAAACCTCGAAGCCCAGATCGCCTGTAAACCCGGTGCGCGTCAGGATGATCTTCATGCCATCGAGTTCGACCTGCACCAGCCGGAAGAACTTGAGGTCGCTGACTTCGCGAAGGCCGAGTTGTTCCAACGCCATGCGCGATAGCGGCCCCTGGATGGACAAACCGCAGATCTCTTCGGTGACATCGGCAATCGTGACATCGAAGCCGAAGGCGGTATCCTGAAACCAGGACAGATTCTGTTCCTGCACGTTGATCAGATAGTCTCGCTCACCAAGCCGGAAGACAGTCCCATCTTCGACCACCTTGCCGTCGTCGTCGCACCAGACGGCATAGGCAACCTGGCCGATAGAAACTTTGAACATATCGCGCGTCATGAGCCGGTCGAGGAATCGCGCCGCGTCGG
This sequence comes from Dongiaceae bacterium, assembly GCA_040902665.1. GTDB lineage: Bacteria > Pseudomonadota > Alphaproteobacteria > Dongiales > Dongiaceae > JAWXBK01. Next base: position 7,254 of record JBBDWX010000162.1, on the reverse strand, counting down.
GGCCGCCGATGCGATACTGCGTCATCGGCGAGATGTCATAGACCGATATGGAATTCCGGATAGCGGTGTATTCGCGCTCGATATTGTCGAAGCAACCGACGCTGAGATACCCCTCCCAGCGTTCCCAGCTGTGATTGAGATTCAGCGGTACGAGGCGCTCGTAAAATGGCGTCGGCAGGAGGTTCTGATGTACATGGCTCTTGAGCATCGCGGTCTCGTTCATTGCGGCCGCTCCGACTTGAGATCGGCGATCGCGATCTGCGCGGCATTCCATCCCGGTGCTCCCGTGATCCCGCCGCCGGGATGCGTGCCGGCCCCGCAAAGATAGAACCCGGAAACAGGCATCCGATACTGCGCAAATCCGGGGACGGGCCGCAGCGTCCAGATCTGGTCCAGCGAAATCTCGCCCTGATGCCAATGGCCGCCACCAAGCCGAAACTTTGCCTCGATGTCCGGTGGTGTCAGCAGCTCGGCGCCGATGACCCGATCCTTGATTCCCGGTAGCTGTGCATCGATGGACGCGATCAGCTGCTCGCGTAACTTCGCACGGGCGCCGTCCCAGTTACCCTCGGCCAGCGCATAGGGGACATATTGCACGTTCGCGCTCAGCACATGCTTCCCCTCGGGTGCGAGGCTCGGATCGGCGAGCGTCGGAATCACGATCTCCATGGGCAGTGACGCGGGCACGGTCTTGTATTTGCAGGCATCGAACGCGCGCTCGATGCCGAGCAGGTCCGGCGTGAGCAGGAAGCGCGCCTGACCTTGCTTCGGCAGATTCCTGAGGCTGTCCGGCAGAACGTCGAGAGCAAGATGCAGCTTCGCCGTGGTGCCTCGGTCGCGGAAATGGCGAGTGCGGCGCACGAATTCGGTGTCGAGATGTTCGGTCCCCAGCAAGCCAAGCAGGCTGGTTTTGGGATCGACATTGGAAACGACGATGCGGCTTGCGATCTCGGTGCCGTCGTCCAGCACGACGCCGACGGCCCGCTCGTCCTCGATCAGTATGCGCGCAACCGTCGCGCCGGTGCGGATCTCGGCGCCGGCATTGCGGGCGGCTGCCTCGAGCGCGCCCATGACTGCGGCGATCCCGCCAACCGGCAAACCGAGCGCGCCGCGGTTGCCGTCGATCTCGCCTGCCATCCGGTAGAGATAGGAGTAAACGCTGTTCGGCGAGCGGGGACCCATGAAATTGCCCATGACCGCATCGAGAGCGATCGACGCCTTGACGGTCTCGCTCTCGAATTCGTCCGTCACCAGGTCGTAGGCGTTCATACCGATGATGCGTAGTAACTCGCGCATGTCGCGCCGACCGAGCATCCGGAGGCGCAGGCCAAAACGCGCCAGTTCCCAGAGATTGTCACGGTCCGCGAAATCCATCCGCGGCGGCGCGCGCAACAAAGAGGGGGCCAGCGCGTTCGCATAGCGAATCATACGGCGATTGAAATCAGGCAGGTTCGCGGCGTCGGCCGGACTTTCCTGCGCCATCGCCTCCGGATCGTTTAGCGAAAGATACTTTCCATCGCCGCGAAGGGCGAGAGTTGCCAGATCGGAGGCCGCATAGCGTAACCCGTGGTCGCCGAGACGCAGCGCATCGACGATCTCCGGACGCAACAGGCTCAGAATCTGTGCGCACCCCGATGCCTTAAAACCGGGATGAAACTCGTAACCACGTGCCGCACCGCCGACGGCATCGGCCGCTTCCAGCACGATCGTGCGAAGCCCGGCACGGCCGAGGCAGGCAGCTGCGACTAGTCCGTTGTGGCCGGCACCGACAATGGCAACGTCGAATCTATCGGACCCCGACGCGCTCATGATGGCGCTCCACGATGCAGATCCTTCAAGATCTCGCGCACGGCGTTATAACCGGGAGCACCCATGACACCGCCGCCCGGGTGCATCGACGACCCGCACATGTAGAAGCCCTTCTTCGGGCCGCGATATTGGGCAAGACCCGGCACCGGCCGGTTGAACAGCAGCTGGTCAAGGGTGAGCTCGCCCTGGAAGATGTTGCCTTCGGTCAGTCCGACTTCGTTTTCGATCTCCCACGGGCTGCGCACCTGCTTGTGCAGGATCAGATTGCGGAAACCCGGTGCCATATCCTCGATCAGGCTGATGACCGTTTCGCCGAACGCATCGCGCTTTTCGGGTGTCCACGGTCCGTCATGCAGGGTGGGCGGCACGTACTGGACGAACACCGACATAAAATGCTTGCCTTCGGGAGCCATCGTCGGGTCCATCAGGCTCGGTATCACGATGTCGAGATAGGGCTTCTTCGACCAGTGCCCATACTTCCAGTCGTCGTAGGCGCGTTCGATATACGCGAGGCTCGGCGAATAGTGGATGTCGCCGGAAATCGCCGGGTTGTTTTTGACGGCGACGCCCTTGAAATTCGGCAATCCGTCTAGTGCGATGTTGAGTTTGCCGGACGATCCCCGGATCTTGAAGTTCTCGCCCTTGCGCACGAGTTCGTCGTCGAGCGCCTCAGTCCATTTCAGCTTGGTGATGGTCCGCCGGAAATCGAGGTTGCTGACGACTGTTTCGGCAAGGAATTCGCTTCCATCTGCGAGCGCGACTCCCTTAACGCGACCGTTCTTTACGATGATATCGGTGACCTCGGCATTGCAGCGGATCTCGCAGCGACCCGTCTCCTGGGCGGCCGAGGCGAGCGCGTTGCTGATCGAACCCATGCCGCCGCGCGCATAGCCCCATGCACCGATCGATCCGTCGACCTCGCCCATATAGTGATGGAGCAGCACATAGGCGGTGCCGGGCGAATAGGGCCCGAGCGCCGTTCCGATGATCGAGGAACCGGCAAGGTGGCCCTTGATCACATCGGTTTCGAAGTACTCGTCGAGAAAATCGCCGATGCTCATCGTCCAGAAGCGCATCGTTTCGTAAAGTCGCTTCTCGCCAAGCTCGGAGAAGGGCTTGGCGAACTTGACCAGGTCCATCAAATCTTTGGGACGGAGCGATGTCGGGTCCGGCGGCGTCTGTAACAGCATCGGGCGGATGAACTTGCATTGCCGCAGGATTTCGAGCGCGTATCGGTCGTAGGCCTCGGCGTCGCGCCGCGAATGCCGCATCAGCTCGCGCCGCATTCGGTCATGGTTCGAATAGGAGGCGAGGAAATCACCGTCGGTCAGAACATTGAGCGATCCCTCATAGGGAATGACTTGCAGACCGTGCCGCGGCAGATCGAGGCCGCGCATGATCTCGGGTCGCAGCAGGCTGCAGACATAGGAGCAGGTCGAATAGGTGAAGCCCGGAAACAGTTCTTCGCTGACCGCAGCGCCACCGATCAGATGGCGGCGCTCGAGCACAAGCACCTCAAGCCCCGCGCGGGCCATGTAGGCGGCAGCGACCAGCCCATTATGGCCGGCGCCGACGACGATCGCGTCGTAGCGTTTCATCCCCGAACCCGACCCCCGACTATTCGGCTGTGGGCGACTGATCCGAGCGAATCCGCCGGATGTAGCGACCGTGAACTTCCTTGACCGTGATGTCCACAGCCTCCTCGAAGACCGCGAGCGTCTCGTCGAGGCAGGCTTTGTCGTGGGCGGCCGAGATGAACCAGGGCTCGCGCGAATCCGGCTCGCACATGATGCCGCGCGCGATCAGATGGCCGGCCAGCGTGTCGTATAAGGTGTAGTTGCTGGTTTTCCAGTCCCGGTAGTTGGTCGGCGCCTTCTCCTTGAGGAAGATGCCGCCCATGCTGGGATGGCCGGCAAAGGAATGCGCGATGCTACGCGCGGTCAGGATCTTGCCGATGCCTTCCTGCATCGCAGTGCCATAGGCTGCGATGTTCGCCAGGGCATCGGTGTCCTTGAGGATGGTCAGGGTCCGTTCGGCCGCTGCCAGCGACATGGCCTGCGCCGTGTAGGTGCCGCCATGGGCTACGCCATTGCCGAAATTGCGCATGATCGCTTCGCGGCCGCCGATCGCGGCGATGGAATAGCCGTTCGCCAGGGCCTTCGCCATCGTGCAGATATCCGCAGCAACGCCGTACAGCTCCTGCGCGCCACCCTTGGCAACGCGGAAGCCGGTCTTCACTTCGTCGACGATCATCAGCACGTTGTAGCGGTCGCACATCTCGCGCACCGCCTTGAGAAACTCCGGCTTGGCCGGGATCCCGCAGCAATTGCCGAGGATCGGTTCGATCAGCACAGCCGCGATCGAGGAGCCGTGCTTCTTCAGCACACGCTCAAGCCGTTCGGCGTTGTTGTAAGGAACCTGCCAGAAGAGCTGGCGCACGAGATCCGGGATACCCTTGCCGTAGGCAACGATCTTCGGATCGTCGACCTCGTTTTCCATGCCGGCGACATCGGCATACCACATCGCGGCATCGAACAGCCCGTGATACGAGCCCTCGAACGTCACGTAATGGCTCTTGCCGGTAACGCCACGAGCAAGGCGCAGCGCCGCCATGACGGCTTCGGTACCTGAATTCGAAAACCGGACCAGTTCGGCAGCCGGCATCATCTGATGGATCAGCTCCGCGACCACCAACTCGCGTTCGGTACCGAGGGCGTAGATCGTGCCGATCTGTTGGGCTTCGTGCGCCGCCGCGTCGACCGCGTCGTGGCAATGGCCGAGGATCGCCGGGCCGTAGCCGAGGCGATAATCGATATAGCGGTTGTCGTCGATATCCCAGACATAGGCGCCCTTGCCGCGCTTGACGTAGATCGTTTTGTCGTCGCCCCAATAGCGAAAATTGGAACTGACCCCCAGCGGCAGGCGCTTCAGCGCGCGCTTGAAATGGTCCTGGGAACGGGTGATGGAATAGGGCTGGCGACGGTTATGTTCGGGATTTGGCGTGATGGGCTGCATGATCCGATTCTCGTTGCGTTGACTACCGATCATCGAAACGGCTGGAATCAGCCGTTAAATGATTGTATAAGGAATTTACTTCGGCGCACCCATACTGTCCAGTCTATTGAATGACGGTTTAATGCAATAGCGTAGATTAATCATTGTTTTTCAATCGGTTAAGATGTCTTTGGAGAAATCGGCGACGCAAAAATGACGGTATCCAAAGAATCGCAGGTGAAACCCGCTCGTCGCCGCGAACTGATCGAAGCGACGATCCGCACCATTGGCCGGCGCGGCTATGCCTCGACCACGCTGAGCCATGTGGCTGGCGATGCCGGTCTGTCGCCGGGCATCGTCAACTTTTACTTCAAGTCAAAAGAGCAGCTGCTCCAGGAAACGCTCGAATTTCTGGTCGAAGAATACGACCGGGTCAGCCAGGGGATCATTGCCGCGGCCGCGCCCGACCCGGCGGCGCAGCTCATGGCCCTTATCGCGGCCGATTTCGATCCGGCGATCTTCACCCGCGAGAAAGTCGCGGTCTGGTATGCTTTTTGGGCGGAGGCGGCGACCAATCCTGCCTATCGGGCCGTGGTTTCGCGGCTCGAAGCCAAAGATCAGAACTCGACGGCCACGATCTGCGCCCGGCTCGTTCGCGAGGGTCGCTATGTCGGTATCGATCCCGAGGCGGTCGCAAGCGGTCTCAACGCAATGAGCGATGGATTCTGGTTCGATTCCCTGATCGACCCGGACCTTTTCAACAAGGAACGAGCCCTGGCGATCTGCCGGCTGTTCCTTGCCGGCATTTTCCCGCGTCATTTCACGCCGGCCGACCGGGGACAGGCTGCGAATACTGGCGCAATGCCAGCGGCCGATCCCTCGGTCCCGCACTCGTCCGACCGTAAGGCCCATTGCCAGCGGCTCGCGGCAGCCCTGCAACGCCGGCTGCAGCCTGCCGGTCCCTGGCAGGTGCGCGACCTTGCGCAGACAATCGGGGTCACGCCGGAAACCGTACAGAACTGGCTTGCCGGGCAGACCGAGCCGTCCTCGTGGACGCTCGGCCGATTGATGGCGGTGCTCGACCCGCTGTTTTTCGTTGACGTCTACGGCCCGGTCGTCGCAACGATGCAGGAACGGTTCGAGCAGCGGCTGACGGAGACCCGCGAACGCGAAACCCGAGAACGCGCCGCAATCGAAAGCCTCGCTCCCCCGGCCGACTGAAACCACGCCGAACGATCCCTCCGGTACGGACCCAACCATGAACGATCAAGGTCGCGCCGCCTGGCTCGCGCCGCTGCTGAAACCCGCGAGCGTCGCCGTGGTGGGCGCTTCGCCGAAACCCGGCAGTGCCGGCTACGGCATGATCCGCAGCATGCTGGCTTGCGGATTCGAGGGGCGCCTCTACACGGTCAATCCGAACTACCGGGAAATCGAGGGCGTGCCGTGCTTTCCCTCGATCGCGGACCTGCCGGCGCCAGTGGATCATGCGATCCTCGGTGTAGCGAACGCGCGGCTCGAAGCGGTCTTCCGCGAGGCCATTGCGCACAAGGTCGGTGCCGCAACGATTTTCGCGAGCTGCTATCTGCCGGACGACACGGAGCCGAAACTGCTGGACCGGCTGCGCACGCTCGCGCGCGAAGCGAACATGCCGGTCTGCGGCGGCAATGGCATGGGCTATCTCAATCTGCAGGGGAGAGTGGATGCCACCGCCTGGCCGCCGCCGGAATGGATCAAAGGGGGTGGGCACATGGCGCTCATCACGCATTCCGGCTCGGTGTTCAGCGCGCTCTCAAAAAACGATCGACGGTTGCGCTACAACCTCGTCGTATCGCCCGGCCAGGAGATATCCGGCACCATTGCCGATTACATCGACTTCGCACTCGAGGAACCATCGACCCGGGTAATCGGCCTTTTCCTCTAAACCGTGCGCGATCCGGTGCGTTATCTGGCCGCGCTTGCGAAGGCCGAAACGCGCGGCATCCCGATTGTCGCGCTCAAAGTCGGTCGCACCGAAAAGAGCGCGCAGATGGCCGCCAGTCACTCCGGCGCGATCGTCGGTAACCATGCCGCCTACCAGGCGGTATTCGAGCGCTACGGCGTGGTCGAGGTCGATGATCTCGACGAACTGGCAAACGCGATGCTGCTGCTCTCGCAAGACCGCAAGGTGCGGGCGGGCGGGCTCGCAACCATTCACGATTCCGGTGGCGAACGCGAACTGCTGATCGATCAGGCCGATGCCTATGGCGTGCGGCTGGCCGAAATCAACACGACAACGCGCGACCGGCTCGCGGCGCGACTCGAATTCGGCCTGGAACCGGTCAATCCGGTCGATGCCTGGGGCACGGGCCACGACTACGAGGGCATTTTCCGCGACTGCCTGACGGCGATTGCACAGGATCCGGACACCGCGATTGCAGCGATGTGCGTCGAGACCCGGACCGGCAACCATCT
>JBBDWX010000161.1:0-3705 GCA_040902665.1 Dongiaceae bacterium | reverse complement strand
TAATAGATGAGCGCCGTGTTGACGCCGGCCGCCTTGGCGATGTCCTTGATCGTGACCGCCGAGAAATCGCGCCGGGCGAACAGGCCGAGCGCGGCAATCATCAGCTCGCGCGCGCGTTGCGGCAGTTCCGGTTTGACGCGCGCAAGCGCGGCATCCGTCTCGTCCGCCGCGCTCGCGGCATCGCCCGCCGCTTGCTTGTGCAAATCGTTGTTCCGGTCGTCGCCGATGGTCGTTCTCCCCGGCGCGCGGGCCACATGGCCAACTGTGCCACCGGGCGCGCCCTTCAGCCTTGCAGCATAGGATAAGCATTGTTCCGCCGCCAGCTTCACCGGCGCCCGGCGCTGGCCCGGGCACCCGCCGGAAACCACACCGCAAGGGCCCCGCGGTACGCCATGGCAGCCCGAGAGAAACGGCGGTCGCCGCGCGCGACACCCTCTGTTAGCATCCCGCCGCTCGCCCCAGTCTCCCGAGCTGTTTTTTACCCGTGAGCGATTTTTGACAACAGCGCAGCGAAACCGGGCATGCCACTCCCGCCTCATTGTCGGCTCGACATGAACCGATCGGCGCGGCCGGGTTTTTCCGCACCCGTCCCGGCGGCCAGGAGCGCGTTCGCATGACGCCGGCCGCCTCATGACGCCCGTAGTCTGGGGCGGTCTTTCCTCGCTCTCCTATGGCACCGCCGATTTCATCGCCGCCAAGACCGGCCGCGCGATCGGCGCCAGCAATGTGCTGTTCTTCGTGCTGCCGCTCGGCATTCTCGGCATCCTCGTCATCTGGCCGTTCGTCGATCCGGTCATCGTGTGGGAAACCGGCATGCTCTGGCTGGTGCTGCTGCACGGGCTCGGCCTCGCCGGCAAATTGCAGACGCTCTATGTCGCACTCGCCCGCGGCCCCGTCTCCATGGTGGCGCCGATCGTCGCGGCGCATCCCGTCTTCGTGCTGCTGCTGTTTGCGCTCATGGGGGCGACACCCTCGCCGCTGCAATGGGCCGGCTGCGCGGTCACCATCGTCGGCGCCATTCTCGTCGCGATTTCCAGCGACCGGGCGGAAACGTCCGCCGCCGCCCATCAGGGCCTGCGGCTCACCATCGCGCTCTCGCTGATCTGCGCGCTCTTCTACACGCTCGAAGTCGTCTCGGGGCAGATCGCGGTTGCCACCTACGGCGAACTGCCGACCGCGCTCGCCGGCCGCACCCTCGCCTGGATCGTTCTCGGCGGTGCCCTCCTCGCGATGAAGGGCAAGCCGCACGCGCCGCGCCGCCTGTGGCCGCTGCTCGCGATCCAGGGCCTGCTCGACGGCGCCGGCACGGTCTTTCTCTTCGCCGGCAGCCACGGTGCCGACGCGCCGATCACGGCCGTCATCGCCGGCACGTTCGGCGCGGTAACGGCGATACTCGCCTGGGCGTTCCTCAAGGAGCGTATCGGCCCGATCCAGTGGGCCGGCATCGCACTCATCTTTGTCGGCGTCACGATGCTCTCCTGGCCGGGATAGGGAATACATCCCGTTCGACAGGGCGGGCCAAACCCGTGCTAGTTTCCCGCCGGAAGGCGCGGCGTCACCGCTGCCTGAGGAGGGAACTACGATGCCCGACTTCAAGCCCATCACCGGCCACTGCCAGTGCGGCGCCGTCCGCTTTCGCGTCGATGCGCCGCCGCACGACATCTATCACTGCCACTGTTCGATGTGCCGGCGCTGTCACGGCACGATCTTCGTCACCTACGCCCTGGTGCCGAAGGACAAGCTCGTCGTCACGGCCGGCGCCGACAATCTCACGACCTTCTCCAGCTCGCCTGGCGTCAACCGGCAGTTCTGCAAGACCTGCGGCTGCCAGCTCTTCATCGAGGCCGACGAATCGCCCGACATGCGCTGGTTTATGCCCGGCGTCTGCGACGGCCATCCCGGTCATACCAAAGCACAGGAAAAACATATCTACGTCGAGTCCAAGGTGGACTGGTTCGAAATCCAGGACGACCTGCCCAAGCTGGTCGAATACCCAAAGACCTGACCCGATTGCCGCCGGAGAATTCCCGACATGGAAATCGTCGCCGCCGATCGCTGGTACGAGACGCAAAGCGTCGGCGACGGCGTCACGCATATCTGGGAACCGCATATCAAGCCGTTCTATCGCTGCAACATCTGGCATGTGCGCGGCCGCGACCGCGACATGCTGGTCGACAGCGGCATGGGCGTGGTGAGCCTGCGCGAGCGCGTGCCTGTTGTGACCGAGCGCAAGCTGGTGGCGGTCGCGAGCCATTGCCATTTCGACCATATCGGCACGCATCACGAGTTCGCGACCCGGCTGGTGCATCCGGCGGAATCGGACGTGCTGGCGCATCCGACGCGCGCGAACACCGTCGCCGACAAATATGTGAGCGACGACATCTTCACCGCTTTGCCGCCGGGCGATTACGATTCACAGCGCTACAATGTGCGGGCAGCACCCGCGACCGGCTTGATCGAGGACGGCGATATCGTCGATCTCGGCGACCGAAATTTTGAAGTACTCCACCTCCCGGGCCATTCGCCCGGCTCGATCGCGCTCTGGGAGAAGGCGACCGGCATCCTCTTCTCCGGCGACGCGATCTACGATGGCGAACTTGCCTACGACAATACCGACAGCGATATCGCGGATTACATTCGTTCGGCCGAACGGCTGCGCGAATTACCCGTGCGCGTCGTGCATGGCGGCCATTTCGCCAGCTTCAACCGCGAAACGCTTGTCGAGCTCTGCGATGCGTTCATTGCGGCGGTGAGCACACCGACAAATTAGCCCTCATGGTTCGACAGGCTCACCATGAGGAACTCTCGTTACCGAATCTGTAGGCGTCCTAAAGAACCTCATCCTGAGCCTCATCCTGAGCTCGTCGAAGGACGAAGGATGAGGGCATCCCCCTTGCCTTCCTTCCCCGCCTGTTCGACGGTACGGACAAAGGCAATGCCACTGACGCTCACGGGAGAACCAACCATGCCCCGCAATTTGAACCAGCCGCTCGGCGGCAACCAGATGCCGCGCTTCGGCGGTCCCGCAACGATGATGCGCCTGCCGACGCAGGAAACCGCCGAAGGGCTCGATGCCTGTTTCGTCGGCATTCCTTTCGACATCGGCACCTCGAACCGCGCCGGCGCGCGGCACGGGCCGCGCCAGATCCGCGCCGAAAGCTGCCTGATCCGTCCCTACAACATGGCAACGCGCGCCGCACCCTATGACAGCCTGATGGTCGCCGATATCGGCGACGTGCCGCTCAACACCTTCAATTTGCAGAAATCGATGGCCATCATCGAAAAATTCTACGACGACATCGTGGCGCATGACTGCAAGCCGCTCACGCTCGGCGGCGATCACACGATCACACTGCCAATCCTGCGCGCGCTGAAGAAGAAACACGGGCCGGTCGGGCTGGTGCATGTCGATGCCCATGCCGACATCAACGACAATATGTTCGGCGAACCGATCGCGCATGGCACGCCGTTCCGCCGCTGCGTCGACGAGGGGCTGATCGACGGCAATCGCGTGGTGCAGATCGGCTTGCGCGGCACCGGTTACGCGGCCGAGGATTTCGACTGGCCGCGCCAGCAGGGCTTCCGCGTCGTGCAGGCCGAGGAATGCTGGAACAGATCGCTCACGCCGCTGATGGCGGAAGTGCGCGAGAAGGTGAAAGGCGGCCCGGTCTACATCACCTTCGATATCGACGGGCTCGATCCCGC
>JBBDWX010000160.1:0-3782 GCA_040902665.1 Dongiaceae bacterium | reverse complement strand
CAGCACGACCTGCACGATCTGCGGAATTACATCGCCGGCGCGCTGGATGACGACGCTGTCGCCCTCGCGGACATCCTTGCGCGCGATCTCGTCCTCGTTGTGCAGCGTCGCGTTGGAGACCATGACGCCGCCGACATTGACCGGCTTGAGCCGCGCGACGGGGGTCAGCGCGCCGGTGCGGCCCACCTGGATATCGATCTTTTCGAGAACCGTCTCGGCCTGCTCGGCCGGAAACTTGTGCGCCAGCGCCCAGCGCGGTGCGCGGCTGACGACGCCCAGCCGCTGCTGCCAGTCGCGCCGGTCGATCTTGTAGACGACGCCGTCGATATCGTAGGGCAGGGCCGCGCGTTCGCCCGCCAGCTCGCGATGATAGGCGAGCGCCTCGGACTGCGTCGCGCAGCGCCGCGCCAGCGGATTGACCGTGAACCCCCAGGCGCGGAGCTGTTCGAGAAATTCCCATTGCGTCTTGACGCGATCCAGCGCTCCATCGCTTTCGCCTTCGGAATAGGCGAAGAAACGCAACGGCCGGCTCTTCGTCACCTGCGGATCGAGCTGGCGCAGGCTGCCCGCCGCTGCGTTGCGCGGATTGGCGAACAAGGGCTCGCCGGCCGCGGCGCGACGTTCGTTCATCGCGATGAAATCCTGCCGCGTCATGTAAACTTCGCCGCGCAGCTCGAGCAGTGCCGGCAGGTTCCGGCCCTTGAGCTTCTGCGGCACGTCGGCGATGGTCGCGATATTGCGGGTTACGTCTTCGCCCACGCTGCCGTCGCCGCGCGTTGCGCCCAGGCGATAGACACCGTTTTCATAGGTCAGCGATGCGGATACGCCGTCGATCTTCGGTTCGGCCACGGTCTCGATCGGATCGTCGGCGCCGAGTTTGAGAAAGCGGCGAACCCGGCCGAAGAAATCGGCGACGTCCTCCACCGTGAAGCCGTTTTCGAGCGAGAGCATCGGGCGGCGATGTGCGACCTTGGCGAAGCCGGCGGCCGGTGCCGCACCGACCCTGAGACTCGGGCTGTCGGTCCGCACCAGATCGGGAAAACGCTGCTCGATCGCCGCATTGCGCACGCGCATCGCGTCGTATTCGGCGTCGCTGATCTCGGGATCGTCCTGCTGATGGTAGAGCTTGTCGTGCCGCGCGATCTCGGCGCCCAGCCGCGCGAGCTCGTTTTTCGCCTCGGCAGCGCTGAGTTTGTCGACGGCGATCCGCGCGGTTGCCTTGGCCATCACGCGGCCCCGCCGGCAATCAGCTGTTCGGCCTGGGCCCGTGCCGCATCGGTGATCCGCGCGCCCGAGAGCATACGCGCGATCTCCTCGCGCCGGCCGTGCTCGTCGAGCGGTTCGACCAGCGTGAGCGCGCCGCCGTCCTTTGTCTGTTTCTCGACCCGCCAGTGATGATCGCCGCGTGCCGCGACCTGCGGCGAATGCGTGACAACCAGCACCTGCACCGAATCTGCAAGGCGGGCGAGGCGGGCACCGACCGCGGCGGCGGTTGCACCGCCGATCCCGGCATCGACCTCGTCGAACACCAGTGTCGGTACCGGGTCGGCCGCGGCGAGCACGACCTTGAGCGCCAACATGAACCGCGCGAGTTCGCCGCCCGAAGCGATCTTTGCCAGCGCACCGGGATCGCTGCCGGGATTGGTCGCGATCTCGAAGGCGATCCGGTCGATGCCGTGCTCGTTCCAGTTCGCTTCCTCGAGTTGCTCGCATTTCGTGGCGAAGCGCGCGCGCTCCAGTTTGAGATGCGGCAGCTCGGCGTTGACCGCCTTGTCGAGCTTCCTTGCGGCGGCGGCACGGCCCTTCGAGAGCGTTGACGCCGCGTTGCGAAAAACCTCGCGCGCGGCGGCTTCTGCCTTGGCCAGCGCCGCGAGCCGTCCGCCTTCGTCGTCGAGCGCCGTCAGTTTTTCGGCGAGGCTGGCCGTGAGGGCGGCCAGCGCGTCCGGCTCGACCCCGTGTTTGCGCGCGAGATCGCGGATCGCGAACAGCCGTTCCTCGGCCGCTTCGAGGCGGCGCGGATCGGCTTCCAGATCGACGACCGCGCGCTGCAATTCGCGGATCGCTTCGGCCAACTCGTTGGCGGCGCGCTCGAGCGCGGCGATCGCCGGCTCGATCGTCCTGCCGGCCTTGTCGGCGATCCGATCGAGGCGGCGCTGCGATCCGGCGAGTTGGCTGTCGGCGCCGCGTTCACCGACCAGTTCGCCGAGCGCGCCTTCGACCGCCTCGCCAAGTTTCTCGGCATGCATCAGTCGCGTCCGTTCTTCCGCGAGCAGCGCTTCTTCGCCCGGCTGCGGGTCCATCGCCGTCAGTTCCGCCACGGCATGGCGCAGGAACGCCTCCTCGCGCCGGGCGCTCACAAGCTGCGCTTCGGCCGCTTCGCGCGCGGCGAGCGCATTGCGCCAATCGCGCCAGCCCGACGCGACAGCGGCAATCTCGTTGCCATGACCGGCAAACGCATCGAGTAGATCGCCATGGGTTCCCGGATCGAGCAGGCCGTGGCTCTCGAACTGGCCGGCGATCTCGACCAGCGCGTCGCCGATGCGGCGCAGCAGGCCGATGCTGACCGGCTCGTCGTTGACGAAAGCGCGGCTGCGGCCATCGGCACCGAGCTGGCGACGCAGGATCAGCGTCGATTCGGCCGGCAAGGCCTGTTCCTCGAGTATCGTCGTCACGGGATGGCCGGCGGGCAGGGCGAATTCGGCGCTCACCGTTGCCGCTTCGCTGCCGCCGCGCAGCAAACCGCTCTCGGCGCGACGGCCGAGTGCCAGACCCAGCGCATCGAGGAGAATCGATTTGCCGGCGCCGGTTTCGCCCGTAAGGACCGACAGGCCGGATTCGAACGACAAATCCAGCCGGTCGATCAGCACCACATTGCGGATCGACAGGCGGCGCAGCATCGCGGGACTAGAACAGACCGCCGGATTCGTCGATCGGCTCGATCGGCTCCAGGTCGCGCTCGACCAGAAGCGCGTAACTGTCCTGGTACCAGTCGCTGCCGGGGAAGTTGTGCCCGAGGACCGACGCCGTCTGCTGCGCCTCCTCGACGACGCCGAGTGCGAGATAACTTTCGACCAGCCGATGCAGCGCCTCGGGCACATGCGTCGTGGTCTGGAACCGGTCGATCACGCGCCGATATCGGTTGATGGCGGCTAGATGGTGGCCCTGCATCTGATAGTACCGTCCGATCTCCATCTCCTTGCCGGCGAGATGGTCCTGCGTCAGGTCGATCTTGAGCGAAGCATCGCGTGCGTAATCGGTGTTCGGGAAGCGCGCCACGACCTGCGCCAATGATTGCAGCGCGAGTTCGGTATTGCGCTGGTCGCGACCGACGTCGGTGATCTGGTCGTAATAGCAGAGCGACAGAAGGTAATAGGCATAAGGCGCGCTGCGATTGCCGGGATGCAATTCAATGAACCGCTCGAGCGCGATGATGGCATCGTCGTAGGCGTCGCTCAGATAGTAGGAGTACGCGGCCATAAGCTGCGCCTGGGTCGCCCAGCGCGAATATGGATGCTGGCGTTCGACCTCCTCGAACATCTTCGCGGCGGTCTCGAGCTTGTCGTCCTGCATGGTGACGAAGGCGATGTAATAAAGTTCTTCCGCCGGCGTCTCCGGAATCTCCTCCTCGTCGTCGCCGGAGCAGGCGGCGAGGGCGAGAAAACAGGCGGCGATAAGGAGGCGGCTGCTGCCGCGCAGGCTCGAACGGCTCTTCGGAATCATGGGCCGGCGCAATCCTTCGGGTCTTTTCATGGCCCGGCCGCCAGGGCGGTCCCGGGCGGCCG
>JBBDWX010000159.1:882-3789 GCA_040902665.1 Dongiaceae bacterium | reverse complement strand
GCCGATGAACGACGCGATGCGCGAATTTTCGCTGTAGCGGCGACCCTGCAGCTTGTCCGCCGTGCCGGTTTTGCCGCCGACCAGATAGCCGGGCACGTCGGCATTGCGGCCGGTGCCGGTCTCGACCACGAGGCGCAGCAGTTGGCGGATCGAGTCCGACGTGGCGCCCGAGATGACCGGATTGCCCTCGAACACCTCGTCCTCGTCGCGTGCGATCAGCGTTGCCGGGCGCAGCGCACCGCCGTTCACCATCGCCGCCATCGCGGTGACAAGATGCAGAGGGCTGATCGCAATGCCGTGGCCGTAGGCGGCGGTCATCGTGTTGATCGGCTTCCAGTTCGAGGGATACATCGGCAGGCCGGATTCCGGCAGCTCGATCGAGGTGCGGCGGAACATGCCGAGGCGTTCGAAGAATTCCTGCTGGCGTTCCTGGCCGATCGCCAGCGCCATCTTCGCGGCGCCGATGTTCGAGGAATAGACGATGATCTCCGGCACCGTCATGACCATGTTCTTTGGCTTGAAATCGCTGATGGTGAAACCGCCGACGCGGATCGGTTGCGTCGCATCGAACGAATCGCTCATCGTGACCAGGCCGCTGTCGAGCGCCATCGCGGCCGTGAAGATCTTGAAGGTCGAGCCCATCTCGTAAATGCCGAGCGTCGCGCGGTTGAAGCGCTGGTCGTCGCTCGCGGTGGCGGGATGGTTCGAATCGAAATCCGGCAGCGAGACCATCGAGAGAACTTCGCCGGTCTTGACGTCGAGCACGATGCCGGTGCCGCCGATCGCATCGAACGCCTCGATCGCGTTGGTCAGCTCCTGGCGCACGATGTGCTGGATGCGCAGATCGAGCGAGATCGTGACCGGATGCGTGCCCGCACCCAGCACATCGTCGAACGACTGTTCGACGCCGGCGAGGCCGCGGCCGTCGATATCGGTGAAGCCGACGACATGCGCGACCAGCGAACCCTGGGGATAGAGCCGCTTCTCCTCGTACTGGAAGTGCAGGCCGGGAATGCCGAGCCGGTTCACGTCGTATTGCTGCTGCGGCGTCAGGTTTCGCTTGAGCCACACGAAGCTGTTGTCGAGTGCCAGCTTGCCGGCGATCTGGGCTTCGCTCAGCTCCGGCAGAACCGCGACGAGGCGCCGTGCCGCCGCCGCCGCATCGGGCACCTGGCGCGGATCGGCATAGAGCGAGGCGGTGCGCACGTTGGTTGCCAGCACCACGCCGTTGCGATCGAGAATGTCGGCGCGCTGGACCACAGCCGGCGTTTCCGGCGTCGCGGCCATCGACGGCTCCCGGTTCTGGCCGATCCCGCCGACCTCGACCAGCCGGATCGCGATCGCGATGAAGACGGCGAGAAAGAGCGCGCCGCCCATGACGATGCGCGCATGCCCGACCTCGAGCGTGCGCTTGCGGTGGCCGTCGATATGCCGGCGCGTCGTCGGCTCGAATGTCGCATCGAGCATCGGCCGCGTGCGCTCCGTTTCCTCGTATCCCCGGGCTTCGCTCATTGGGCGTCCTCGTACAGGGCCGGAATGGCTTCAACAGGGCGCGGCTGTGGCACCGGCAAGGCAGCGTCGTCGGCTGCGACGACCGCCGGCTTTGCCGGCACCGCATCGAACTGCACGAGCTGACCCGCATTGACCGGCGCCAGTTCGAGATAGCGGGCCGCGAGCGTGCCGAGCCGTTCGGGTTCGTTGAGGTAGCTCCACTCCGCGCGCAGCACGCGGATCGATTCCTCGTGGTCGCGGATGTCGCGGTTGAGCTGTGTCAGCTCTTTCTCTAGCGCCTGCACCTCGAATTTGATCTGGAACATGCCGTAGCCCGCGGTTGCGATGACCAGCGTCCAGATGAAAAGGCCGAGCCACCTCATGCGTGACCTCCCGAATGCCAGGCCGGTGCTGCGGTCCGTTCCGCGGCGCGCAGCCGCGCCGAACGGGCGCGCGGATTGGCGGCAAGTTCGGCGGCATCCGCGGTCGCCTCGTCGTCGGCGATGCGGCGGAAGGTGGGTGCCGGCCCGGCCTTTGCCACGGGAAGATGGCGCGACCCGCCGCGATTGCGGCCGCTGCGCTCGGCGAGGAACTGTTTGACGCGGCGATCCTCGAGCGAATGGAACGAGACCACGGCAAGGCGGCCGCCGTCGTTCAGCAACCGTTCGGCCGCGACCAGCGCGCGATCGAGTTCGGCGAGTTCGTCGTTCACGGCGATGCGCAGTGCCTGGAACGTGCGCGTTGCCGGATCGATCCGCGATGTCGCACGTTCGCGCGCGGAAAATGCGCTGCGCACGATCTCGGCAAGGGCGGCGGTGCGCCGGATCGGCGCCTCGTGGCGGGCGGCGACGATGGCGCGGGCGATCGCGCGGGCTCGGCGCTCTTCGCCATAGTCGCGGAAAATGCCGGCGAGGGTCGTTTCGTCCTCGTCGTTGACGATGTCGGCGGCGCTGCGGCCCTGCTTCTCCATGCGCATGTCGAGCGGGCCGTCCTGGCGAAACGAGAAACCGCGCAACGCCTCGTCGAACTGCGGCGAGGAAACGCCGAGATCGAGCGCGATGCCGTCGGTCTGGTCGACGCCGTGCGCCGCGAGCAGGCTATCCATGTCGCCGAAGCGACCTTCGATCGCATGAAGTCGCCGTCCGTAATCCGGCATGGCGCGGGCCCGCGCGATTGCGTCGGGATCGCGATCGATTGCCCAGACGGTGCAGTCGGCCGCCTCGAGCAGGCCGCGGCTGTAGCCGCCGGCGCCGAACGTGCCGTCGACATAGATGCCGCCATCGCGCGGCGCGAGGACGCCCAGGACTTCGCGCAGCAGAACCGGTGCATGGCCGCCGGCCGGCAATGGCTCGTGCGCGTTCACGACTTGTCACCGAAGCGTTGCGCCAGTGTGCGGCGCTCGGCCAGCGCGCGCTC
>JBBDWX010000159.1:0-872 GCA_040902665.1 Dongiaceae bacterium | reverse complement strand
GCGTTCGAGCGCTTGCGGCTGCCAGATCTCGAAACTCGAACCGCGACCGACAAAGGCGGCGGCGTCGGTGATGCCGGCATGTGTTGCCAGCGTCTCCGGCAGCGAAATGCGGCCCTCGCCGTCGAAGGGAAGCTGCTTCGCATCTGCGAACAGGGTTGCCGTCAGATCGTCATGCTCGTCGGAAAAGAGATCGACCTGCGCCACGCGGCTGCCGAGTTCGGTCATCCAGTCGATGCCGGCGCATTGCACGGCGGCGAATTTGAACGAGGGAAAAGCCACGATGCCGTGAAACGCCTGGCCGATGGGCGTCGCGCCGGCCACGGCCGCGCGATAGGTCGCCGGGACCGAGACCCGGCCCTTGCGATCGACCTTGTTGACGAAGGTGTCGATGAACAGCGCCACCGCCGCGCTCCCCCCTGGCATCGCCGTGGCATTCCTCGGATCCGCAGGGTGCGGGCGTGGGCGCTGCCGGGCGTCGCCGGCCATCACACCGGCCTATATGGGATAACATGGGCCCATATGGGGGTCAATGGGATAGGGGTAAAAACTAGTGGAATTTCATAGGATTTAGCCGTCTTCGATCCGCTTTTACACCACTCCTCAAGAATTAACCCGAGCCGGTTGGTATTATTACTTGTTCCTATTTTGTTCTAGAGTCGGCCGTTCGCAACCCAAGATGCGGGAGCGCGCGCGCCGGCAACCGCAACGGATGGATCGGTGGCGGGGCGGAGCGCCGGATCGAGATCGGGACCAGACGGCCTGTAAGCCGGGTTCTGTACCGGCCCGAAGGCCGGCGATGACCATTCATCTGGGACGCCCGTTGCCGGACGCCTCGTGCGACCTACCCGGGCGGCGGCGCGATGACCCGCCCG
>JBBDWX010000158.1:0-3847 GCA_040902665.1 Dongiaceae bacterium | reverse complement strand
AATAGACGCAGCGGAAGTCGCAGCGGTCGGTGACCGAGACCCTGAGATAGCTGATAGGACGTCCGAACGGATCGATCATGGCCGACAATATAGGGAGGAAAGCCGCGGATTTCGCCCCCAATTCGCAAAGGGGCAAGAGCCGCCGTCCGGCTGGCCCCGCGGCCAAGGCTGAGCGGGATCGTTGCGGGCTGGCGGCCCGGGTCACCATATAATCGCCGCATGATCGGCAAGTCCGCCTGCCCGGATCGGGATCTCGTCACGACCGTGCTTGCGGGCGGGCGCGCGCGCCGCATGGGCGGTCGCGACAAATCCCTGACAATGCTGGCCGGGCGGCCCTTGCTCGATCATGTCCTGGCCCGCCTCGAACCGCAGGTCGGCCGCATCGTGATCAATGCCAATGGCGATCCAGGCCGATTTGCCGGCCGGGGCCTGCCGGTCGTTGCCGACAGCATCGACGATTTCGCCGGTCCGCTGGCCGGCGTGCTGGCCGGGCTCGACTGGGTCGCGGCCAATGTCCCGGAGGCCGGTTGGATGCTGAGTGTGCCGGCCGATACGCCGTTCCTGCCGCGAGATCTGGCGGCGCGTCTCCAGGCCGCGCTTGAAAGTAACGCGCCCGAATTGGTCTGCGCTGCGAGCGGCGGTCGCGTGCACCATGTTGTGACGCTCTGGCCGTTGGCTCAGCGCGAGGCGCTGCGTCGCGCCCTGCTGGACGAGGGCCTGCGCAAGGTCGACCACTGGACCGCGCGCTTTCGGGTCGGGCTCGTCGATTTTACCGCAACCCCGGTCGATCCGTTCTTCAACGTAAATACGCCGGACGACATTGCGGACGCGGAACGCCTGCTCGCGGGGTGCCGATAGCGATTTCTATTTCTTGCCGTCGACGCGATCCGCCTGGGTCGAGAAATCGCCGCGATAGGCATGGCTGCCGAAATGGGTAAGGCGGCTTTTCAGATCCGCCCAAATCTCGCCGCCCATTGCCTTCCATCGCCGGCAGAACGTGTAGTCCTCGCTCAGATAGGTGCCAGCCTCGCGGTCGATCGACGTGTCGAAGAACGCGTGCTGCTGTTTCGGCACGGTCGCACTGCCGGTTGCGAAATGCGCATGGGTAAAAGCGATCTCCGGATGATGCGCGGCCATTGCGTCAAACACTGTGCGGCGGATCAGCATGAACCCGGTCGCGGCGTAATCGACCGAGGCAAAGCCGGCGCGGGCGACAACGCGCATCGTGCCGGTGTTGCTGGTACGCCCACTCAGCACATAGCCGAGGGCCGCGGATTCGAGATCCTGGTCGCCGCGCAGCGCGCGCTCGCGGACTTTCGCCCAGTCGATGGCTTTCAACGGATAAATGCCCGCGGCGACATCGACATCGCGTTCGACCAACCGCAGGAACTCGCCGCTGTCATAGCCGATATCGGCATCGATAAACATCAGATGGGTGAATCGCGGCGCGTTGAGAAACTCGGCGACAATGCGATTGCGCGCCCGTGTTACCAGCGAATCGCCGGCCAACATCATGATCTCGAGGCCGATGCCGCGCTCGCGGCAGGCCTCCTGAATTGCGAGATAGGATCGCATGTAGAAATGCGACACCGTCCCGTCATAGCAGGGCGTACCGACCAGAATATTGATGCTTTTCGCTGCCGCCATCGGCCCATATTCGGGGAGCGGGGGCCCACTGGCAAATCCGACGGTCGACATTGCCCCGGGCCTCGCGCGAACGTGAATCCGGTCTTAGACTGCCGACCGGACGAACGCCGGAGGATGATCGTCATGTATAAGGTCTATGCGCGTGCCGGCTGGGGCTCCTCGATGGCCGAGGCGCTGCTGGAACTCGCAGGGCTCGCCTACGAGATCGTCGAGATCGATCCGCGTGGCAATCCGGCCGACCGACGCAAACTCGCAGCTCTAAATCCTATGGTGCAGTTGCCGACGATCGAGACGCCGGATGGCAATGTGCTGACCGAGAGCGGCGCCATGGCGCTCTATATCGCGGAGCAGGCGCCGGAAGCCGGGCTTGCCCCGCTGATCGGCGACCGCCTGCGCGCGCCCTGGCTGCGCTGGCAGGTTTTTCTGGTCGCAAACATCTATGCGAGCTTCATGATCGAGGACATGCCCGAGCGCTGGTCGGATAACGAGGAACGCCGTGCCGATCTCGCGGCGCGAAGCATCGCTTACCGGGCAGAGCTCTACCGCATCGTCGAAACGAACGCCGGTATGCCGTGGTTCCTTGGCACGCCGTTTTCGACGATCGATGTTTTCATCTCGATCATGACGCGCTGGGCGCCGCGCCGCGACTGGTTCGAGGTCAACTGCCCGAAGCTGCATTCCATTGCCGTCGCCGTCGACGAGATGCCGGCGCTGGCCAAGGTCTGGAAGCGGAACTTCGGGCCGGACAAGCAGTATCAGTAGTCATCAGGGCGCAGTATCGGGATGAGCATCGATCGACTGCCGCAGGTTTCGGGCGATCGCATCTTGATCGACTGGAACGGCCGGCGCATCGAATGCCGGGCCGGCGACAGCGTTGCGGCCGCGCTCTATGCAGCTGGCATCCGGCGGCTCGCATCGTCGCGCAAGTTCCATCGCCCGATCGGGCTGTCCGGCAGTTACGTCGCGGGATCGCTGATCCGGATCGATGGCATGCCGCATCGGCGCGCCGACCGCATCGTCGTGCGCGAAGGCATGGCGGTCTCGGAGCAGAATGTCTGGCCATCCGCGCGCTTCGATCTGCTGCAATCGATGCGCCTGCTGCCGCGCCGGCCGTTCGAGGCCGGGTTCGAGCATCCGCGCTGGCTGCCGAGCGGCACGCGGCGGTTCGATCGCTGGGAGCAATGGCTGCGTTTTATGGCCGGTATTGCCGATCCGCCCGATCCGGCCCGCGCCGGCGAACCGGTTGCGGGCGCGCGGATCGCAGTCGATGTCGCGATCGTGGGCGGCGGGCCGGCGGGACGCGCAGCCGCCATCGACGCGGCGCGCGTTGGGAAATCGGTTCTGCTGGTTTCGCGCGGGCGCAGCCCCGGCGCGCAGGCGGCAGCAATGGGCGCTGCGTTGCCCGATCTGCCGCCATCGATTCGTGTCGTCGCTGCAGCGGAAGCATTCGGGCTTTATCGCCATGGCACGCTCCTTGGAATCGCACCGTTCGACGGGTCTGGTGCGATGCTGGTCGAAGCAAATCAAATCGTACTGGCGATTGGCCGACGCTCCTGTCCGCCCGTTGTGCCGGGCATCGATCTGCCCGGCGTGCTCGACCTGCACGCGGCACTGGCGCTCTCACACGATCATGCCGTCGCGCCCGGCCATAGCGTGCTGCTGGTCGGAACCGGCGATCTGGCGCCGGTCGCGGCCCGCTTCCAGACATTCGGCGTGCGAATTGTCGAGACCGCCCCAGCCCATGAACTGGAGGGCGTTCTCGGTTGGAACGAGGTGACCGGCGCATTGCTGGCCGGGCGTCGTATCGCCTGCGATGCCGTCGTTCACGCCGGTCCCTGGCGCCGCGATCCGTCGCTGCCCTTTCAGGCGCATGCCGACGGTGCCTTCCGCATGATGCCGGACCCATCGTCGACACGAATGCGCATCGTCGGTGCGGCGGCGGATCCGCCCGAGCCGATTGTCTGCCCGTTACACGGCGCCGCCACCTTCGTCTGCCCGTGCATGGATGTGACGCGCCGCGAAATCGAAACACGAATCCGCGCAACGCAGCATGTCGAGGAAATCAAGCGCCTGACGAGCTGCGGCATGGGGCCGTGCCAGGGATTCCCCTGCTGGGACAATCTCGCGGCCGTACTGGAGCAGGCGACGGGCCGGGCGGCAGCGGATTTCGGTCATCCCACCTATCGGCCGCCGCGCGCCG
>JBBDWX010000157.1:0-3949 GCA_040902665.1 Dongiaceae bacterium | reverse complement strand
TCGGCCGCGGCAAGCCGCATCATGTTGAAGGTGCCGATCAGGTTGACCTCGATCACCTTCGCGAATTTCTCGAGCGCGAGCGGTGCGTTCTCCTTGCCGACGATGCGGCCGGGAATGAGGATGCCCGCGACATTGATCAGCACACGCGCCGGCCCGTGTTTGTCGTGTGCCGCCTTGACCGCCGCTTCGGCGCTCGCCGCGTTCGCGATGTCGCATTCGAGACCGATGCCGTCGATCTCCTTCGCGACTTTCTCGGCACTCGCCTTGTCGATGTCGAGCACGGCGACCTTCGCACCGCCCTTGGCGAGATGCCGCGCCACATCGGCGCCCATGCCCGAACCGCCGCCCGTGACCAAAGCCGCCTGCCCTTTGATATCCATCGTTCCACCCGCCTTTATCGTTGCGTCCTGCCGGGCGCGGTTTCTAGCAAAGCGGCGCGCCTCAAGCCAGCCGGGCAGCCTGCGAGCCAGCTTGGGCACCCTATGGTCAACCCGGGCAGCGGCCGTTGTAGCAGGGGGATGCCCCGCCCATATTGTCGGCCATGAGCGAACCAGGTTCAGCCGTGGGGCCGGCCCACGCAGCGCCGGCCGGCGCATCTTCCGCCGGCACCGATGTCGTGGTCTACGATCCCGTCAAACTCGCGCGCGACGAGACGCGGGTCGAGCGCGGCTTCTGGCGCAAGGTGCGGCGCTATGCAGCACGGCTGCCGTTTCTCGACGAGCTGCTCGCCGCCTACTACACGGCCGTCGATCCAAAGACGCCGCTCCAGGCGAAGGCGGTGCTGATGGGCGCGCTCGCCTATTTCGTGCTGCCGGTCGACCTGCTGCCGGATTTCATCCTCTCGCTCGGCTTCACCGACGATGCGGCCGTGCTCTATGCGGCGGTGAAGAGCGTCACCGCGCATATCAAGGACGAGCATCGGGCCCGCGCACGCAAGTGGTTGCAGAAGCACGATGACGAGACGGCGCACGACGTGACGACATGACCTCCGGTATCCTCATGGTGAGCTTGTCGAACCATGAAAAATGAGTGCCTCATCCTTCGACGAGCTCAGGATGAGGGCGCCATGGGAGTCATCACGAACTCTGCGCCGGCGGGCGCGGCATGCGGCCGAGGCGCGCTTCGCGGCGCATGATGTAGAAGGTGCTGGCCATGATGATGGCAGCGCCGAGCCAGGTCCAGATCGCCGGCAGTTCGGCGAAGACAAGAAAGCCGATCGCCGCCGCCGAGATCAACCGCACATAGTCGACCGGTGCGACGAACGAGGCCTCGCCCGAACGGAAGGCGAGAATGAACATCCATTGCGAGGCGGCGCCCGCCATCGCCATCCCCACCAGCATCAGCCATTCGAACGGCGTCGGCCATTGCCAGACGACCAGCGCCGGCACGAAGGTGATCGGGATCGCGAACACGCCGAACCAGAACATCATGGCGAGCGTGCGCTCGCTCTGCGGCATCAGCTTGACGATAACGATCAGCAGCGCGAGCGAGATCGATTCGCCGAGCGCGATGAACGTCGCTGGCTCGATCGAGCCGGCGCCCGGCCGCACCATGACAAGGACGCCGAGAAGCCCGACCACCGTTGCCGTCCAGCGCCGCCAGCGCACAGTCTCCTTCAGCACGATGACCGCGAAGACCGTCGCGAATAGCGGCCGGGTGAACGACAATGCCGTGTAATCGGCCAGTGGCATATGCGCGATCGCATAATAGGCGCAGAACATCGCGACCGTGCCGAGTGCGGCGCGGGTCAGGTGCATTCTCAGGAACGAGGTGCGGATCGACCCGCCCTCCGTGCCGAACACGAAAGGCAGGATGATCAGCCAGCCGAGCAGCGAGCGCAGGAAGGCCATCTGCAAGGGATCGATCCGCTCGGCGACGATGCGGATCAGGATCGCCATGACGACGAAGCCGAGGCCGGAACCGAACATCAGCACGGCACCGCGCATATTGCCGGAGAGTGCGCGCCAGCGGGCTGAAACCAGTCCCACCATCACGGCTGGCGTCTGTCGCGCCCGTCCGGATCGACCGGCGGCGCGGTGTGCGCAGCATCGCCCGCCATCGCGGCTGCCTGCGTGGCGCGCTGTGCATGGGCCTGCTGGCGGGCGAGATAGGCCTCGCGCCGCGTGATGTAGATGGTCGCGACTGCGATCACCGCCGCACCGACCCAGGTCAACCCGTCGGGGAATTCGCCGAACGCAATCCAGCCGATGCCCGCGACAAACAGCAACCGCGTATAGTCATAGGGAATGACGGCCGAGGCATCCGCCATCGCCAGCGAACGCGTGAAGCAGAAATGCCCGGCGCTGCCGACGGCGCCCATCGAGATCAGCCACGGCCAGAGCGCCCATCCGGGCCAGTCCCAGACCGGGACTGCGGGCAGCAGCGACATCGGCGTCATCAGCAGCACCATATAGGTGACGACGGCGTTGGTCGGTTCGGTGCGCGACAGCGTCTTCACGATGATGGTGCCGATCGACATCAGCAGCGCCGAGCCCAAAGCCAGCAACTCGCCGAGACCGAAACTGGTGAAACCGGGGCGGACGATGACAAGCACGCCGGCGAAGCCGATCAGCGTTGCCGACCAGCGCCGGATCCCGACTTTTTCCTTGAGGATCGTCGCAGCGAGAAACGTACTGAACAATGGCGCGGCAAAACTGAGCGCGACCGCCTTCGCGACCGGGATCATGCCGAGCGACTGGAACCAGCACAGCATCGATACCAGACCGAGCGCCGCGCGCCAGCCATAGAGTTTGAGTTTGCCGGTGCGCAAACCGTCGAACCCCGCCTTGACCAGCCAGGGCAGCATGAAGGCGAGCCCGAACAGGTTCCGGAAGAACGCGACCTCAAAAGGATGGATGATCTGTGCCGCGTGCCGGATCACGACATTGAGGGCGGCAAAGAAAAAGCATGCGCCCACCATCCACAGCGCGGCCCTGATCGGCTGCGGCAGGGTTCTAAGAAAACCGGATCTGTCGGCGGACCATCCCATGCGGCGGAACCATCATGCGCGGCGTGCCGCGCGGCCGCAATGCAGTCCGGTGCATGGCAGAAGCGCGTCGGCGGAATTACCGTTTGTCAATCGGCCGCAGGAGCATTCAGTCCGGCAGGTTCCAATGCGGGTTCCAGGCGATCTCCCATAGATGCCCGTCCGGGTCGTGAAAATGACCCCCATACCCACCCCAGAACCGGACCCGTGCCGGATCGGTCACCACGGCGCCCGCCAGTTCCGCCTGCTTCATGACCGCATCGACTTCGGTTTTTGAATTCACATTATGACCGATGGCGATGGCTCCAAGCCTTGCGGATGCCGGAGCGACGCCCGCTTCCTTCGCGAGCGACATCGCCGGATAGAGCGCCAGCTTCAGATTGTCGTTGAGCGCGATGAAGACGGCCGCGCCGTCTTCGAACTCCTGCCCGATGATGCCCTCGGTCGCGAGCCCCATCCCGTCGCGATAGAAGGCAAGCGATCGTTCGAGATCGTCGACGCCCAACGTGAGAACCGTGATCCTCGGCTTCATGCTTGCCTCCAAGACAGGTGGCGAACGGGGCGATGGGTTGAAACGGATTCACTCCGGCGGCTTGTCGCCTGCCAGCCTGTCGATCGCTTTCGCCAGTTTGATGTCGCGCTCCGAAAGTCCGCCGCATTCGTGTGTGGAAAGCACGATCTCGACCCGGTTATAGACATTGAACCATTCAGGATGATGATCCTGCTTCTCGGCCATCAGGGCGACGCGGTTCATGAAACCCCAGGCCTCGTTGAAGTTGCGGAACTTGAAGCTGCGCTGGATCGCATCGCGGCCCTCGACCGGCGCCCAGGCGCCGATTTCCTCCAATCCGGCCTTGCGCGCATCGCCCGACAGTTTTTCGACCATGGCCCGGCTCTCCTTCGACGATAAGGGCGATGTTATGGGCATAGTCTGCGGGCGCTTGGCTCGCGGATCAACCATCC
>JBBDWX010000156.1:0-3958 GCA_040902665.1 Dongiaceae bacterium | reverse complement strand
TCGGCATGCCCGGGACCAGCGGCTTTGTCGGCGAGTTTCTGGTGATGGTCGGCGTATTTCAGGCCAATATTTGGGTCGCGGCGCTGATTGCAACGGGCATGGTTCTGGGTGCGGCCTATATGCTGTGGCTCTATCGCCGGGTGATTTTCGGCAAGCTCACCAAGAGCGATCTGATGGATATTCTCGATCTCAATCCGCGCGAGATCGCGATCTTTGTGCCGCTCGCGGTGCTGGTGATGTGGATGGGCATCTATCCCTCGTCGTTTATCGAGATCATGGCGCCGTCGGTCAGCAACCTGATCGAGAATTTCGAGATTGCGCGGGCCGAATCCGCCCGGCCGGAACTCGCCATGATCGGCGATTTCGTCGACTGGGTGAGGGGAGAATAGCGATGGCCCAGGCCTACGGCGTCGCGCTGCCGGAGATCTTTCTTGCGGTTATCGGCATGGCAATCCTGCTCTATGGCGCTTTCCGCAGGCAGGAGGACGAGACGGCGGCGAACTGGCTGGTGATGGCCGCACTCGGCGGTGCGTTGCTGCTGGTCCTGTACGGCGCCGGCGGGCCGACGATTGCGTTCAACGGCCTCTTCATCGCCGACGGCTATGCCGTATTCCTCAAGGTACTGATCCTGATCGGTGCGACACTGGCCGTCCTGATGTCGCTCGACTATCTCGACCGGGCGTTCATGGCGCGGTTCGAGTTTCCGATCCTGCTGCTTTATGCCGTGCTCGGCATGATGATGATGGTTTCGGCCAACGATCTCATGTCGCTCTATATCGGCCTCGAACTTCAGAGCCTTGCTCTCTATGTCGTTGCGGCATTTCGCCGTGACTCGCTGCGCTCGACCGAGGCCGGGCTCAAATACTTCGTTCTCGGCGCCTTATCGTCGGGCATGCTGCTCTATGGCGCATCGTTGATTTATGGCTTTACCGGCACAACGAGCTTTGAGTCGATTGCCGCCACCTTTGCTGACGGCGCCCAGGCTCCGATCGGCGTCGTGGTGGGGCTGGTTTTCCTGATTGCCGGGCTTGCCTTCAAGGTCTCCGCCGTGCCGTTCCATATGTGGACACCCGATGTGTACGAGGGCGCACCGACACCGGTAACCGCCTTTTTCGCGATTGCACCCAAGGTGGCAGCGATCGGGCTTTTCGTTCGCGTGCTGATCGGCCCGTTCGGCGATCTGGTTGCAGAATGGCAGCAGATCATCGTGTTCATCGCGATTGCGTCGATGGTGTTGGGGGCGGTGGCGGCAATCAACCAGACAAATATCAAACGACTGATGGCATACAGCTCGATCGGCAATATCGGTTATGCGCTGGTGGGGCTCGCCGCTGGCACCGAAGAAGGCGTGCGCGGCGTGCTGGTCTATATGACGATCTATATGGTGATGACGCTCGGCACCTTCGGCTGCATTCTTGCGATGCGGCAGAAAGGCCGTATGCTCGAGGGCATCGATGATCTCAAAGGGCTCGGCCGTACCCAACCGATGATGGCGGCCGCGCTCGCAATCTTTATGTTCTCGATGGCCGGCATTCCGCCGCTCGCCGGATTCTTTGGCAAATTCTATGTGTTTATGGCTGCAATCAACGCCGGGCTCTACATACTCGCGGTGATCGGGGTGGTCGCCAGCGTGATTGCTGCATTCTACTACCTGCGCATCGTGAAGTTGATGTACTTCGACGAGCCGATCGAAGCATTCGACAAACCGTTGGGCTGGAAGCTTGGTTCGGTCATCGGTGTGACGGGGCTTGCGATCCTGTTGTTCCTCTTCCTGCCCGGGCCTGTCCTGCATAGCGCCGGCACGGCGGCTGCCGCTTTGTTCAACGGCTGAGCCTTTGCTGGAACTGCCGCCCTTCTTCACGCTTCATCGCTTCGACACGATCGGCAGCAGCAACGACGAAGCGCGGCGTCTGGCCGAGGCTGGCGCACCCGAGGGCACGCTGGTTTGGGCTGGGGAACAGACAGCCGGCCGCGGGCGCCGCGGTCGAAGCTGGGCCTCGCCGCCGGGCAATCTCTATCTCTCGCTGCTGCTGCGCCCTGGCGTCGACTATGCTGCGGCCCCGCAGCTCGGATTCGTCTGCGCGCTCGCGATGGGCGAGGCGATCGCCTCGCTGGTGCCGGAGTGTACCGGCCGCATCCGTTACAAATGGCCGAACGATCTGCTTGTCGACGGCGGGAAGATCGCGGGAATCCTGCTGGAGGCGGGTCCCGCTATGCCGAGCGCGGCATCAACCGGTACCGATCCGGGGCCGCGGTTTGTTATCGCCGGCATCGGCGTCAATGTCGCCTCGGCGCCGACCGACACGTCCTATCCGGCGACAGCGCTTACCGACGCAGGCGCTGTTGCCGCGACGCCGGAAGCGCTGCTCGCGCATTTTGCAGAACGCTTCGCGGCCGGTTACGCTGCCTGGCGCGAGGATGGTTTCACGCAAGTGCGCAAGGCATGGCTCGGGGCGGGACATCGGGTCGGAGACAGGCTGATGGTGCGCATTGGCGACGGGCATGAGATACGCGGCCGATTCCTGGATATCGACGGGGACGGAGCGCTGCTGCTCGAGCTCGATTCGGGCGAGCGACGACGCATCGGCGCTGGCGATGTGCAAATGATGGCGGCCTGAGGATAGAGGATGCTTCTCGCGATCAATGCCAACAATACGCTAACCAAATTCGCGCTCTATGAGGGCAATGAGGCGCGTGCGCATTGGCGTATCGCGACGCAGCCGGCGCGTACCGCCGACGAATACTTTGTCTGGCTCACCCAACTCATGTCCTTGGCAGAGCTGGATCGTACTGCGATCGATGCTGCGGTGATTGCGACCGTGGTGCCGCCCACTCTGTTTAACCTGAAGCAGCTTTGTCGCCAGCATTTCAGTTGCGAACCTTTGGTTGTTGGTGAGTCTCCGGGCAACTTGGGTATGAAGATTCGGCTCGAGCGCCCGCAGGAAGTCGGCGCCGATCGGCTCGCCAATGCCGTCGGCGGACACATGGTCTATTCGGGCGCGCTGATCGTGGTGGATTTCGGAACTGCGACAACGTTCGACGTGATCGCCGAGGATGGCGATTACTGCGGTGGCGCCATTGCGCCGGGCGTCCAGCTCAGCCTCGACATACTGCACAGCGCCACCGCCAAACTGCCGCGGATCGACGTCGAAAAGCCCGTCAAGGCGATCGGCACCGATACGCTGACGGCGATGCAGTCAGGGATCTTCTGGGGTTATATCGGGTTGATCGAGGGACTGATCGCACGTTTCCGGGGCGAATGGCCGGGAGCGATGACGACAATCGCAACAGGGGGCCTGGCACCTCTCTTTTTCGGTGCGACCGAAGCGTTGCAGCATCTCGATCCGGATTTGACGATGCGCGGCCTGGTCGAGATCCATCGACGGAACCGCGGAGCCGGTGCTTCGTGAAGCCGGGCAAGGACGAACTCCTGTTCCTGCCGCTTGGCGGTGCCGGCGAAATCGGGATGAACCTCAATCTCTACGGCCATGACGGCCGGTGGCTCGCGATCGATTGCGGCGTTACCTTCGGCGACGACACGACCCCGGGAATCGATGTGATCATGCCGGATCCGACCTTCATCGCGGAGCGACGCGAGACCCTGGTCGGGCTGGTGTTGACCCACGCCCACGAAGATCATCTCGGCGCCGTACCCTATCTCTGGTCGCGTCTCAGATGCACCGTCTACGCGACGCCGTTTGCAGCGAATGTCCTGCGCCGCAAGCTCAAGGAGACGCCACTTCACGGCAAGGTGCCGATTGTAGAGCTGCCGATGTCGGGCCACGTGTCGCTGCCGCCGTTCGATCTTGAATTGGTAACCCTGACCCATTCGATTCCCGAACCGAATGCCGTGGTGATCCGCACAAAGCTCGGCACCGTCCTCCATACCGGTGACTGGAAGCTCGATCCCGAGCCGCTGATCGCGGTTGTAGGCTTCATACGACGACCGGTAGAAACC
>JBBDWX010000155.1:0-26817 GCA_040902665.1 Dongiaceae bacterium | reverse complement strand
AAGGGGAAGCAAAGCACGTTGTTGACCTGGTTCGGAAAGTCCGATCGGCCCGTCGCGACGATCGCGTCGTCCCGCACCGCCCGCACCTCCTCAGGCGTAATTTCGGGTGTCGGATTGGCGAGCGCCATGATGATCGGGCGCGGCGCCATGCGGGCAACCATCTCGGGCTTCAGAACGCCGGCCGCCGACAGGCCGAGGAAAATATCGGCGCCGTCAATCACTTCGCCGAGCGTGCGCGCCTTGCTCGGCTTGGCGTACCGCGCCTTACGTTCGTCCATCAGTTCGACGCGGCCCTCATAGACGAGACCTGCCATGTCGGTAACCCAGATGTTTTCGACCGGCATCCCGAGATCGACCAGCAGATCGAGACAGGCAAGACCCGCTGCTCCGGCGCCGGATCCCACCAGTTTCACCTGGTCGAGCCTTTTGCCGACGATCTGCAGCGCATTGCTGATGGCGGCCGCGACGATAATCGCGGTGCCATGCTGATCGTCGTGAAAAACCGGAATCTTCATGCGCTCGCGCAGCCGGCGTTCGACTTCGAAACATTCCGGCGCCTTGATGTCTTCGAGATTGATCCCGCCGAAAGTCGGTTCAAGCGCTGCAATGAGATCGATCAGTTTCTCGATATCGGGCTGATCGATCTCAAGGTCGAAGACATCGATCCCGGCAAATGTCTTGAAGAGGACGGCTTTGCCTTCCATCACCGGTTTGGCGGCGAGCGGTCCGATCGGTCCAAGGCCAAGCACGGCCGTCCCATTGGTCACGACGGCGACCAGATTGGCTCTGCCGGTCAGATTGGCGGCCTCGGCCGGATCGGCCACGATCGCCTCGCAGGCCGCAGCGACCCCAAGTGTGTAAGCAAGTGCCAGATCGCGCTGATTGGCCAAAGGTTTGGTCGGAACGACTGCAATCTTTCCCGGCACGGGGTGCCGGTGATACTCGAGCGCGCTGTCGCGCAGATTCTCAGCCATCGGCCCTTCTCCTGGCCGGGTGGCACTCAGCGCCTGCCCGGCGTCATTCAGTCGGTTTTCGTCGGCGCCGGATCATCTGGCAATCAGGCCCGCACGGGTTTCCGGCGGGCCTGACAAATTATGGTGCGGTCGAGAAGACTCGAACTTCCACGGGATTTCTCCCACAGCGACCTCAACGCTGCGCGTCTACCAGTTCCGCCACGACCGCATGAGGGGACAAAAGCCTTGTTTTAAGCCCGGGCGGGGAATAGCAAATCGCCCGAGGACGATCAAGCGGAGAGCCCAGATTCCAACCCGCGGAACAGTTTCCCACCCGGCCGCGATCGAATGGCAAACCAGCCCCGGGCCCATTGGCTATCCCGAGGCCGTCGCCGCGATGGAGACGCGCGTCGCAGCAATCCGTACCGGCACGGCGCCGGAGCTCGTCTGGCTGCTCGAGCATCCGCCGCTCTATACCGCCGGCACCAGCGCCCGGATCGGGGATCTGGTCGATCCCAGGCGCCTGCCCGTCTATCCGAGCGGCCGCGGCGGCCAGTACACCTATCATGGCCCGGGCCAGCGGGTGGCCTATGTGATGCTCGATCTGCACCGCCGCAACCCCGATCTGCGCCAGTATGTATGGGGGCTCGAGGAATGGGCAATCCGCGCCCTCGCGCGCTTCGGCGTGGCCGGCGAGCGGCGCCAGGGCCGGGTCGGTATCTGGGTCGCTCGGCCAGGTGGAGGCGAGGACAAGATTGCCGCGATCGGTGTGCGGCTGCGCCGCTGGGTGACCTCTCACGGCCTCTCGATCAACCTCGACCCCGATCTCTCGGACTATGACGGGATCGTGCCCTGTGGCATCCGCGGGAACGATGCAACGCCTTTTGGCGTGACCTCGCTCAGGGCATTAGGTGTCGAAACCGACATGGCGACGCTCGATCGCGCGTTAAAAGAAGCATTCGATGAGGTGTTTGCGCGCTCTGGCGACCAGACGCACGTCGACAATGTGGCCCGGCAGATCTCGGACTAGGCGTCGGGGCGTTGCTCGAAGCCTTTGGGCGCAGTCTCGCCACCGGCATCGTGGAGCCTCACGTCCTTAACTTGTGCCATTGGTGGCCCCTTTCGGCAGGCGGCCAGCATCGCATCGACCTCGCCCGGATCGCCGGCGAACAGCGCCTCGACGCTGCCACCATGGCGATTGCGCACCCAGCCGCACAACCCGCGCTTTTTGGCCTCCTCAATTGTCCAGGCGCGGAACCAGACACCCTGAACGAGGCCCGTGACAACGATCCGAACCTGTTTCACTCGACAAACTCCAGGATCGGCTGATCCACGACGAGGCTCGAGCCGGCTGCCGAGAACACTTTGTGAACCTTACCGTCAGTCGTCGCGCGCAGGATATTTTCCATTTTCATCGCCTCGACGACAGCAAGTTCCTGACCCGCCTTCACGACATCGCCCTCCGCGACCGCCAGCGAAATCAGCAGGCCTGGCATAGGCGACAGCAGAAAGCGGGAAAGATCCGGTGCCTGCTTGACCGGCATCAGGCGATGCAACTCGGCGGCCCGCGGGCTCAGGACCTTGAGCGCAATCGAGGCGCCACCGTGGACAAGGCGGTATCCGATACCATCCTGTTCGATCTGCACTGTCACCGGTCGCGCGTCGATACGGCCCCGAAACAACGTTTCTCCGGGCCGCCAGTCGCTGGCCACTTCGTGACTGGCCTTGCGATCGATCACCGCAAAGCCGTCTGCGGTTTCAACCACAGTCACACGGAACGCCTGGTCGCCTCCCAGAAGCGCGACCCACTCCGCACCGCCGCGCGCCGGCGGTACGCGCAACTGGCCGCTGATGCGCTTTTCGCGCAAGGCAAGCTGGTGATGGATGACGGCGCCGACCGACACCAGAAGCCGCGCGTGCCCCTCGTCCGGAACGACGCTTGCAAAGCCGTCGGGGAATTCTTCGGCGATGAAACTGGTGGTGAGCTCACCGGCACCAAATCGCGGATGGCCGGCAAGTGCAGCGAGAAACGGAATGTTATGTCCAATCCCCTCGATCACGAACCCGTCGAGTGCCTCGCGAAGATTAGCGATCGCCTCCTGACGGTCGCGCCCGCTGGCAATGAGCTTTGCCACCAGCGGATCGTAATTCATGCCGATCTCGGCGCCCTCATAGACGCCGCTGTCGACCCGGATCGCACCGCCGGTCGGCGGCTCGCGGTATTTCACAAGGCGCCCGATCGAGGGCAGGAAGCCCCGCGCCGGGTCTTCGGCGTAGACCCGCGCTTCGATCGCCCAGCCCTGGAGCATCACATCCTTCTGTTTGATCGGCAGTTTTTCGCCGGCCGCGATGCGTATCATCAGCTCGACGAGATCGAGACCGGTCACGATTTCTGTCACCGGATGCTCGACCTGCAGACGCGTGTTCATTTCAAGAAAATAGAAATTACGCTCGGCATCGACGATGAATTCGACCGTGCCCGCCGAGCGGTATCCGACCGCCTTCGCCAACGCGACCGCCTGCGCCCCCATGGCACTGCGGGTGCGTGAATCGAGAAACGGGCTCGGCGCCTCTTCGATCACCTTCTGATGGCGCCGCTGGATCGAGCATTCCCGCTCGCCGAGAAAAACTGCGTTGCCATGTGCGTCGGCAATCACCTGTATCTCGATATGCCGGGGCCGTTCGATGTATTTCTCGATAAAGACCCGGTCGTCGCCGAATGCGGTGCGCGCCTCGTTGGTGGCGCCGCGAAATCCGTCCTCGACTTCCTCGTCGCTCCTCGCGATGCGCATGCCCTTGCCGCCGCCGCCCGCCGATGCCTTCAGCATCACCGGATAACCGATCGTCCGCGCGATACGCCGCGCCTCGTCCGCATCGGCGATCGCCGCCAGATATCCGGGTACGCTGTTGACTCCGGCCTTCTCCGCCAGCTTCTTGGATTCGATCTTGTCGCCCATCGCGGCAATCGCCGATGCTGGCGGCCCGATGAAGACGATGCCGGCCTTGTCCAGCGCCTCAGCAAAATGCGTGTTTTCCGAAAGAAACCCGTAGCCGGGATGTACCGCATCGGCCCCGGTTTGGCGTACCGCTTCCAAGATGCGATCGATGTTCAGATAACTCTGCGCCGATGCCGCCGGCCCGATGGCGACCGCCTCGTCGGCCTCGCGCACATGCAATGAATCGGCGTCTGGTTCCGAGTAAACCGCGACCGCCTTGATGCCCATCGATCGTGCGGATCGGATGATCCGACAGGCGATTTCGCCGCGATTGGCGATCAGGATCTTCTTGAACATTCTTGTCGCGTTTCCCGTCTATTCGGCGATGATGTTGACGCTGATCGGCGTGCCTTCGACGGCGAGCCGGCTGCTGTCCTCGAACAAATCGAATTCGCGAACCCGGGTCACCTTTGTGAATCCGGACTGCGCCAGATTGAACGTTAGTGTTTCGAACGAAAATCCGAATTTGTGAAAGTCGTACTCATGTGACTGCTGACCGAAGATCATCTTTACGACGCGGATGCGAAGATCGAGCGGCAGGCCCGGTCGAATGAACAGGCGACACAGGCGATCGAGGTCGGGCACGCTGATATAAAATTGTCCGCCCGGCACGAGCACACGCCTCACCTCGGCCAATGCCTGCGGCAGTTCGTCGCGAAAACCGAGATGTTCGAACACATGCGCCGAATAGACGCTGGCAACGCTGCCGTCGGCAAATCGAGAGAGATCGGTGCAACGTCCGATGAAATCGACATGCGGACCTGGACACACATCGAGAATCTTCCACCCGGGCTTGGGCTGCCGACCGCCGATATGCAGACGGACCGGCTCGTCCATGCCAGTTTGGGTGATTTCCCCGCTTGGTCCTGACTTAAACATCATCGTTTCAACTGACGACAAGATTCAAGCTTATATACTCACCGCAAAGCAGCGAATCACTTGAATCTGGAAAGAGTCCGAAACGTGGTACTTGCTTGACCGACCGGAAGCCGGCACCTCCGAAAAGCTTGGCCAGGAATTCGCGATACAAACCGACGCGATGGAAATCGTGTTCATCGGCCTGACCACCGAACATCATCATCATGGCCATCATTCGTTCGTTCGCCGTTCGTCGGCTATCGAGAAACAGCCGGCTCAGAATCTCCAGATCAGGCACACTCATCAGGAACGGTCCATCCTGAATCAGCGTCCGACGAATTTCTGCGAGCGCGTGTGGAAGCTCATCGCGAAATCCGAGATGCTCGAGAACATGCGAAGCGTAGATCGCTGAGACGGATCCGGAAGCGAATTGCGAAAGGTCTCGGCAGTTACCGACGAAATCCACAATATCGCCCGGCTGCACATCGAGAATCTTCCATCCGGGGCGCCGAACCTTGCCCCCTATATGAAGTCTCAGACGATTGTCATCGCGGCCAGGATCGAACCAGTCAGGCAGCAAGCCGTCCATCGACGGGTCGAGAGAAACGACGCCTGCAAGGTGCAGTTCGCTCACGACCGACACACGAACCTATCCATTTCCACTGACGATCCTGATCGGCGGGATACGCCGCGTCCGCTTCCCTTTTGACGTCTTCCACCCTTTAGCGAACCCCCTGCATTGAGGCAGACTCTGTGGATTCTCCTGCAGCTTCCAGGCTTCCACACCCTTGAAACCGGCACTGCCGACCAAATGCGCCAGCACCGCCAATGTTGGCACCCACCAATTGCTATTGTTCTGCCCGTACTCGTCCCTGGGATAGAACTCCATCACCATCTGGTTGCCGTATCCCCGAGACAGGCCGCCTCGGGAGATGCTGAAATCGTCCAGAATGGCGCTTTCAACGCAGATCATTTCATCGGTGATCGCCGAGATTCGGTCGAGTCCCAACAGCGGATGGCGCAAGTGGTAGAGCGTACCGAAAAAGAACACTATGTCGAACCGACCGAGCAACTCTTCGGAGAGATCGTAAACGGTCATCTCCATTCGCTTGCAGCGATCTTCCGACCAGCCGAGCGCAGCACGACATAGATCGAAGGTCTGCCAGGCATGACGTTCCTTCGGCCCGGTTTTGCCAAGGAAATCGGAGAAATCGTCGATCGCAACGACTTCGCGAGCGCCGCGCTTCAGCGCCTCGAACGTCCAGTATCCGTCCCAGGCCCCGATATCCAGCACGCGCTTACCAGTCAGATCTTCAGGAATGCGGTACATCGCCGCGTCCATCGGAGCCCATCCGGGCGTCACGACGCCCCCGGGCAGCTCGATCCGATGGTACCAAAAGGGCTGCGCCTCAACCGCCGCCGCGAGTTTGCGATCGGTTACAGGAGCGTCGCTTACAGCGGAATGTTGTCGTGCTTTTTCCACGGATTCACCAATTCTTTGTTGCGCAACATCGCCAATGCTCGGGAAACTCTTCGCCGCGTCGAATGCGGCATGATCACATCGTCGATAAACCCGCGCGCGCCCGCGACGAACGGTGTTGCAAACTTGGTCCGATACTCTTCGGTTCGTTGCGCAATCTTGGCCGCATCGCCGATATCCGACCGAAAGATGATTTCGACCGCCCCTTTGGGGCCCATCACCGCAATCTCGGCCGTCGGCCAGGCATAGTTGACGTCGCCACGCAAATGCTTGGAACTCATCACGTCATAGGCGCCACCATAGGCCTTGCGCGTGATGACCGTCACCTTCGGCACGGTCGCTTCGCCATAGGCGAACAACAGCTTGGCACCATGCTTGATGATCCCGCCATACTCCTGCGCGGTGCCAGGTAGAAAACCGGGGACGTCGACGAACGTCACAATGGGAATCCCGAAACAGTCGCAAAAGCGCACGAAGCGCGCCGCCTTGCGCGACGAATCGATATCGAGACAGCCGGCAAGTACTGTGGGTTGATTGGCGACAATCCCTACAGTCGAACCCTCGATCCGCCCGAATCCGACGATGATGTTGCTGGCGAATCCGGGTTGCAGTTCAAAGAAATCGCCCTCGTCGACCGTTTTGAGGATCAACTCTTTCATGTCGTAGGGCTTGTTCGGATTGGCCGGTACAAGTGTATCGAGCGAGTAGTCGAGCCGATCAGCCGGGTCGGCGGTCGGGCGTACCGGCAATCCACTTTGGTTCGAGAGCGGCAGGAAATCGAAAAAGCGTCGCAGCTGCAGCAATGCTTCGACATCGTTCTCGAAAGCCAAATCCGCGACACCCGAACGCGTGCTGTGCGTCAGTGCTCCGCCCAACTGCTCGTGCGTCACGGACTCGTGCGTCACGGTTTTTACGACATCGGGGCCGGTGACAAACATGTACGAAGAATCTTTCACCATGAAGATGAAGTCGGTCATCGCCGGCGAATACACCGCACCGCCGGCACAGGGGCCCATGATCAGTGAAATCTGGGGCACCACGCCTGAACTCATGATGTTGCGCTGAAACACTTCGGCGTATCCGGCGAGCGACGCCACACCTTCCTGGATCCGGGCGCCACCGGAATCATTGATACCGATGACCGGCGCACCGACCCGCATCGCCTGGTCCATGATCTTGCAGATCTTCTCGGCGTGCGCTTCGGAGAGAGAACCACCGAACACCGTGAAATCCTGGCTGAAAAGGAAGACAAGCCGTCCGTTGATGGTGCCGTGGCCGGTGACCACCCCGTCGCCCGGCACCCGGTTGTCGTGCATCCCGAAATCGGCAGAGCGATGCTCGACGAACATGTCCCACTCTTCAAAACTGCCCTCGTCAAGCAGGAGGTCGATCCGTTCTCGGGCGGTCAGGCGGCCCTTTGCATGCTGGGCCTCGACCCTACGAGGCCCGCCGCCCGCCCTGGCGGCCTCGCGCTTGCGCTCGAGCTGCTGGAGGATTTCCTGCATGTTCGCCTATTGTTACAGTTTTATGACAAGATTGCGCCGCAGCCCCACACGGGAATTACCATCAAGGGCGCTGCAAGAAAACTGAAATCAGCCGGCAATGAAGGCTCGAGGGCCAGTCTAGACGCCTAGCAGCCTGAGAAACCGGATTGCGACGTCAAGCTCTGCCCGTTGGCCCCGGCGCCGTTGGGCCGCCAGGGGGTCTTCTCCCCATCGCTCGATCTGGAAATTTTCGTCGAGTTGAGCTGCAGCCCAGGCGCCTTCCGGGTCGAGCCGCCCCCTGAACACGCTCAGGGCGATCACCAGTGACCCGGTCACCGTGGTCAGGTAATGGAGCCCCGTCAGATGGAACGGGTCCAGCCCTCGTACCAACGTCCGCAGCGCGTCGATCGCGGCAGCGGATTGGCGGATCGGAACGATGCCGCTCACGGGCTGTAACGGCGCATCGCAGGAAACGGCCAGCCAGTCCAGCAGGGGTTGCCAATGTTGACGCTGGCGCTCGATCAATTCATTTGGTGCCGGCGCCCAGTGGCAGGTCAGATCGGTCTCCGCGTAGGCAACGGTTTCGCCAACCACACGCGCTGGATCGGGCGCGACGCGATCGATCGCAGCGTTCGCGAGTTGCAGCATCGGCATGCTCGCCGGGTCGATCTTCGGACCCTGCGCATTCCATTCCGCGGCGATCGCCTCGGCGAGTGCGCGTGTCGGCACGACAAGCCCGGTCGCCGCCGGGGTCCCGATCGGCTGGTCGTCGAGCAGCACCGCAAAGCCGCCATCGCGTGCGGCGACCGTCGCCGCGCGGTAAAGTCGCCGCTCTGGGCTGTGCTTGTTCAGTTGCCAAACAGCCCTTCGAGCGCCTCGCCGGCATCCTCGAGGACTTCGCCGGCACCCTGCCCGATCCCTTCCCCGGCCGTTCCGGCTCCGTCGAGCATTTGCCCGGCGCCCTCGGTAATGAGGTCGGTTGCGCTCGGCGTAGGGGCCGCTTCTGCGGTGCCCCCGCCCTCGAGTGCTGCCACACAGGGATTGTCGCTTGTGGTAGCCGTGCCCGTAGTCGACCCGCCGCCGGTTACGCCCGACAAAACATCGAACACACCGCCGCCTACGCCGGTCACAGAACCGACCAGACCCTGCGCCATGGCTTCAGCGTCCGGACCGACCTGTGGATTCGCCAGAGTGCCCTGGATGCGCACGGGGATCGCAAGATTGACAAGATTGGTCTGCTTTGCATTCGGCACCAGCCGGATGTCCGGTCGTTCTTCCCGCAAATCGATATTGCCGGTCCCAATAATCGTGGCACCGTTGGTATCGAGCACCAGCGCCGTACTTTCCGCGATACCGCCCGCAATATCGAAGCGGCTGACCACGCAATTCAGATTCGATC
Organism: Dongiaceae bacterium; assembly: GCA_040902665.1. Taxonomy (GTDB): domain Bacteria; phylum Pseudomonadota; class Alphaproteobacteria; order Dongiales; family Dongiaceae; genus JAWXBK01. The sequence goes on along the minus strand of JBBDWX010000155.1, from coordinate 17,647 downwards.
CCCCCGCAGCGCCCGATGCGATGAGTTCGAACAAGTCCGACAGAATGATACGGGCAAACCGGTCGTTGAGCTGGCCCTCGCCCATCTCGAAGTTGGATGCACCGCCGAGGCTCGCCATGATCTCGCGCACCGAATTGCCGCTGCCGGCAACATCGAGATTCATGTTCACACGGCCGCCGGACAGTAGCTCCGATCCCACGAATGTCTGCAGCAATGCGCCGGCTTCGACCTGGTTGCTGACGATCTGCAGCGACACACCGGCAGGGGCCTGGCTGGAGTCAATGATTCCGGCAATACCGAGTTGCCCACCGGCAAGATCGGCACTGATGTTATTGATGGTCAGACGACCGTTCTCAAGCACGAGATCCGCCCCGACATTCTCGAGTGTGACCGGCTCCTTGATCACGCGTGCACCGACAAAACGAATCGTCGCATCGGCGGCTCTGAGACCATCGAGCGGTAGCGGATCGTCGGGAAACAGGCGGCCATCGCCGTCCTCGTCACCGCCCCCGGTGCCTTCGCCGTCCGCTGCCGCCGGCGGTTCGATACCGAAATCTTTGAGATCGAGCAGGCCCGACTGAAGGTCGGCCACAATCTGTGGTCGGCCTCCACCGAGCGCCACGCTTGCCTCGCCGGTAAGCGTGCTTTCACCCATCTTCAGATCGATGCCACCGAGACGATAGACACCCTCCGGGTTCGTCACATGCGCCGCAAGACTATAGGGGCCGAGCGGCGGCAACGTAGCGCCGGTCAAAGCACCAAGATCGGCTAGCGAGGCTCCATTCGCCGTGAGGGCTACATCGAATGCGTCCGGGCTGACTGCACCCTGCGCCGTGACCGTCGCGCCACCGCCTTCAATTGTGAGATCGATCGGCATCGCCCCGCCCGCCCGCAATGCATTGACGCTCGGGATCGTCCCGTTTGCCGACACCGGGCTATTGTTCAACGATCCTGCAAACGCGATCGCAATCGGATCGGCCGCACCATCTGCAGCTGCCGTGAGCGACTCAATCGCGATGATTTGAGTTTCTCCGGTAACGCCGTCGCGATAGCTGACGCGTGAATTCTCGATCGCGATTTCGTCGACGGCAAAGGCGTAGTCGGTACCGCCGGACGTTTCCGTACCGGCATCGGCACCGCCGGCGCCAGGGAGACCCCAGTTCGGCACGCCGTTCGCATCGGTCTCGAGCAGAATGTCGGCACCGATCAATGCAAACCTGTTGACGCGTACCTCGCTCGAGAGGAGCGGCATGAGATCGACCTGCGCCTCGAGCCGTTCGATAGTTGCCATGCTGTCACTGCTGCCCCAGTCCGCATTGGCAAAGCTCACGCCGTTCACCGCCAGTCTGGGCCTGAAGGAGATCTCGAGTTCGATTTCGCCGGCCAGCGTCAGGTCGCGCCCGGTCGCCTCCTTGACCTTCTCGGCGAGAACCGCCTTGTAATCGTTCAGGTCCAATGACTTCAGAATGGCGTAGCCCGTCACCACCAGTCCGACCAGAACGACGACCACGGCAATCAGAATTGTTCGGAGACGCATCACATCCTCCTGGAAAGGGTATCGATGACCGACAGCAACGCCGCCGGCGAATCGGCAATGGCGTCCGCGCAGGGACCCAGATCGGCAGCATCATGATAGCCCCAAGTTGCAGCGATGCCAGCCGCCCCCGCGCGCCGCGCCATTTCGAGATCGTAAATGGTATCGCCGATCATGACGGTTTGTGCCGGTTCGGAGCCGGTTTCGACCATGGCCCGGAGGAGCATGTCCGGCGCCGGCTTTCCGGGATTGTCGTCGGCGGTCTGCAATGTCACGAAACGGTCGCCGAGGCCATGCCGCTCCAGCGTGGCGATCAGCCCCCTTCGGCTCTTCCCGGTTGCGATCCCGAGTAGCGCGCCGGCGCGGTCCAACGCCTCAATCACCTCGCGCATCCCCTCGAACAGCGGTTCCTGAAAGTCGGGCCGTAGCCGGATCCCATGAAAAGCGCGGCGATAGGCGGCAGCCACCTGTCGATGTTGTTCCGGAAGGGCGCGCGGCAACAGCCGGACCACGGCCTCCTCAAGCGTCAGGCCGACAATATGGCGCACCGCGTTTGGATCGGGCTCGCCGAGCCCGGTTTCCTCGAACGCCGCGCGCATGGCCGCTACGATGCTATGCTGGCTATCGACCAGCGTTCCATCGCAATCGAACACAACCAGCCGAAATGCGGGCGCCGGGCAACTGGAAACGGCGCTCATGCCTCGAAATCCTCTGCCCGAATGCGATCGGGTCCGGATTCGAATCCGAAGAACCGGAATGCATCGCGCATATGGGGCGGCAGCGGTGCCACGACGCGCAACACACCGCCGGTCAATCGCGGCAATTCGATTGCGCGCGCATGCAGATGCAGCTGCGCCGATACCTCGCCCGCCGCGATATGCGCAGCGGCCCCGCCATACTTGCCATCGCCGAGTATGGGCGTCCCGATCGCCGCACAGTGGACGCGCAGCTGGTGCGTCCGTCCGGTATGCGGCATCAATTTGACGAAGGCGGCTGTCGATGCGGCATAGTCGAGCACACGGTAATCGGTAATTGCCGATTGCCCGCTCTCGCCGACGACCATGCGTTCGCCCTGGGGGCCGCCGCGCTTCTCAAGCGGCGCATCGATCCGTCCGGTCGAAGGTACGGGCACGCCGACCGTGATCGCCCAATAGAGCTTGCGGGCCGTGCGATGCCGAAACGCTTCGGCAATGAAGGCCGCAGCACGCGCATGGCGCGCCAGTACCAGTACGCCGCTGGTGTCGCGATCGAGCCGATGTACCAGCCGCGGCCGTTCGTCGGCATCGAATTCGAGTGCATCGAGCAGCCCATCCAGATGAGTACGGATACCCGGCCCACCTTGCACCGGAAGCCCGGCCGGTTTGTCGATCACCAGGCAATCGCGGTCGCGATGCAACACCCGGGCCTGGATCGATGCGGCCTCGCGATCGTCAATCGCAGTCGCGGGCCGGCGCACCGGGGAGCTCTCTGATTCCGTATCAAGGGGTGGTAAGCGCACGATCTGACCGGCTTCAAGCCGATGGTTCGATTTGACCCGTCTGCCGTCGATGCGAACCTGGCCGGTCCGCAACAGCTTTTCGAGCCGGCCATGGGTGACACCGGGGAAATGCCGACGGAACCAGCGATCGAGCCGCAGCGCCGCTTCGTCTTCCTCGACACGGATCGATCGGACAGCGCTCACGCTACGACCAACCGCAGCAGCCGCATACCGACAAAGAATCCGCCTAGGGAAAGCAGCACCGATCCGGCGATGTAGCCAAAGGCCGGCCCCCAGGCGTTGCGTTCCATCAACAAGATCGCGTCGAGCGAAAATGCAGAGAACGTCGTGAACCCGCCCAGGACGCCGACGGTCAGGAAAACACGCAGTTCAGGGCTCGCCGACCAGGTCAGTGAGAACAATTCGGTCAGCACGCCCATGATGGCGCAGCCGATGACGTTCACCGCCAGCGTATGCCACGGGAAACCGGTGCCTAACCAATGGCCGATCTGGGCGCCGAGAATATAGCGGGCTACTGCACCGACCGCGCCGCCGGCTGCGACCGCCGCGATCATGTTAAAGCCCATGCCGCCCTCCCCGGGCCCGGTCAGTCGTCATTCCTGGCCATCCGTTCGTCGCGCAGCTTCGTCCAATAGTCCAGTCGCTTCCGTATCTCGCGCTCGAACCCACGCTCGACCGGTTCGTAGAATTGACGTCGCGCCATGCCGTCCGGAAAGTAATTCTGACCCGAAAATGCCTCGGGCGCATCGTGATCGTATTCGTACCCTGAGCCGTAGCCGAGATCTTTCATCAGCCGGGTCGGCGCATTGAGGATATGTTTCGGCGGCATCAGCGACCCGGTTTCCCGTGCCGCGCGCGTCGATGCTCCAAACGCCCGATAGGCAGCGTTCGATTTCGGCGCGGTCGCCAGATAGATGACGCATTGAGCCAGGGCCAGTTCTCCCTCCGGCGAACCAAGCCGGTCATAAGCGTCCCAGGCTGCCAGCGCTTGCGGCAACGCATCCGGCTCGGCAAGACCGACATCCTCGACTGCGAAACGAACCAGCCGCCGGACGATATAGGTCGGGTCCTCACCACCGGCGAGCATGCGCGCGAGCCAGTACAGCGACGCATCGGTATCCGAACCGCGCAGCGATTTGTGCAACGCGCTGATCAGATTGTAGTGGCCCTCCTGCGCCTTGTCGTAGATCGGCATGCGGCGCTGCACAGCAACGGTCAGTGCCGCTGCGTCGAGCGGCTTGCCGCCAGGCAGCAGGAACAGTTCTTCCGCCATGTTGAGAAGATAACGCCCATCGCCATCGGCCATCGCGCGGAGCGCCGCACGCGCGTCGACAGTCAACGGCAATGGCCGGTTCTCTGCTGTTTCGGCGCGGGCCAACAGCGTTTCCATCGCTTCGTCGTCCAGCCGATTGAGGACGAACACCTGCGAGCGGGACAGCAGCGCTGCATTGAGTTCGAAAGATGGATTCTCGGTCGTAGCACCCACGAGAATGACGGTGCCATCCTCCACATAAGGCAGAAACCCGTCCTGCTGCGCCCGGTTAAAACGATGTATCTCGTCCACGAACAAGAGCGTCCCGCGACCGATCCGGCGCCGCTCGCGTGCCGCTTCGAACGCCTTGCGCAAATCGGCGACGCCGGAGAAGACAGCCGAGAGCGCGACAAACTCAAGATTTGTGTGCTCGGCCAGCAATCGTGCAATCGTGGTCTTGCCGGAGCCGGGCGGGCCCCAAAGCACCATCGACGACAGGCGGCCGGCGGCAAGCATGCGCCCGATCGGACCGCCGAGTGCCAGCAGGTGTTCCTGGCCGACGACCTCTTCGATCCGCCGTGGCCGCAGCCGATCGGCGAGAGGGCGCGGCGCCTGGGATTCGAAGAGTGTGGACAATCGCACCTCAGCCGATCGTGAAAGTCTGAACCCGGTCGCCGCGTTTGATGGTGAATTGCCAGCGGCTGCCGCCCGCCGCGAGCGTCTGGATCAGGGTCGCCACCCGGTCGATCGCAATGCCGTTGACCTCGAGAATGATATCGCCGGCACGAAAGCGCATGCGCCGGGCCGTGCTCTGCGGATCGACACCCACGATGGCGACACCGGTCCAGGTCGAATCCATTGCAAGTTCTTCGGCAAGCGCCGGAGAAAGGTTTGCGACGGTTGCCCCTGCCATCGGCGAGCGGCCCGGCACCAGCGTGCGCTCGGCGGCCGGTTCTTCCGGAGCCGCGATCAAGTCGACGATGAGACGGAGTTCCTCGCCCTTGCGATTGATGAGGAGTTCCGCCTTCGATCCAACGGCAAGTGTCGCGAGACGGAATCGCATGCCCTGTGGATCGATCACCTCGCGGCCATTGACCGCCAGAATGATATCTCCCACGGCAAGGCCGGCCGCTTCCGCGGGCCCGCCGGCGTGCAATGAATTCACCAGAACGCCGCCGGGTCGATCGAGACCGAAGCCCTCCGCCAGTTCGGCGGTCACGCTCTGGCCACCGGCCCCGATCCAGGGCCGGATGACGGTGCTGCCGGTTTCGGCAGCCGAGATCAACGTCGCGACCATATTGGCGGGAATGGCGAATCCAATGCCGATCGAACCGCCGCCCTGACGCGAAAAGATCGCCGTGTTAATGCCGACCAGCTTGCCATCGAGTGCGACCAGCGCGCCGCCCGAGTTACCCGGATTGATCGCGGCATCGGTCTGAATGAAAAAGCGATAGTCACTGACACCGACCTGCGTGCGTGCAAGCGCCGATACAATGCCGCTAGTGACCGTCTGGCCTACGCCGAAGGGATTACCGATCGCCAGCACCAGGTCGCCAACTTCGAGATCGTCGGAATCCCCGAGCACAAGATGCGGCAACGGCTGGCCGCGCGTATCGACGCGCAGAACGGCGATGTCGGTACGTTCGTCGAGCAGTGCGGCTTCTGCCTCGTACTCGCGACCGTCGGAGAGAACCACCGTGATCTCGTCGCTGCCGGCGACGACATGATGATTGGTGATCACCAGGCCATCCGCACGCACGATGACGCCGGAGCCAAGCGAGTTCTGCACCCGTTCGCTCGGTATACCGAAATTGAAATCTTCGCCGAAGAAGCGGCGGAAGAACGGATCGTCGAACAGACCGAAATTGCGATTCTGAACCACGCGCTTCGTATAGATGTTGACCACCGCCGGCGCCGCCTGGCGCACGACAGGAGCGAAGCTCAGCGTGATCGGCGCCTGGCTGTCCGGCACGACCGTCTGCGCCCCGGCCGGGGCTGCAACGGCGCAGGCGAGCAGAAGCGCGGCGAGGATCACGCTCCGTTTGGTATCTCGATATGCGTCTGCCATGGGTTCCTGGCGGTTACCGGATCCGCGGCGGCTTGTCGGCCGGCACTAACAATCTAGCAGATTATTGTCGGCGCCCGGCGTTCGGGTTCGAAGCGGTCCTGATCAGGAGGCCGCCCCGTCCTCCGCAGCCGCAGCCGCCATAGCGGCCGAGCGCTCGCGATCTTCCGCACCCTTCACTTCGGGGTCGCGGTCGACCAGCTCGATGACTGCCATCGGAGCGGCATCGCCGTAACGAAAGCCGGCCTTGATCACGCGGGTGTAACCGCCCGCCCGATCCTTGTAGCGTTCGGCGAGGGAGCCGAAAAGCTTCTGGGTCAGGCCGTCGTTGCGCAGCATCGACCAGGCCTGACGACGCGCATGCAGATCGCCGCGCTTGCCGAGGGTGATCAGGCCGTCGACCACCCGGCGCAGGTCCTTCGCCTTTGGCAGCGTCGTCTTGATCTGCTCGTGGCGAATGAGGGCCGCCGCCATGTTCGCGAACATCGCCTTGCGATGCGAACTGGTGCGATTGAGTTTACGTCCGGTAATGCCGTGGCGCATGACGCCCTCCTCTTCCTGCTGCCGGGTTCGTCGCGGGTCTTGCCCGGACGAAGCCGATTACGACAACCTGCCGCCGCGCCGACATCCCGATCGTTGGGTGTCCCATGAACGGCAGGGTAGGTCCGAATGGACCCGGTTTCCTTAGTACGGTTCGTCGAGCCGCTTCACCAATTCTTCGATGTTTTCGGGCGGCCATCCCGGCACTTCCATGCCGAGCGAGAGCCCCATTTGCGAGAGAACTTCCTTGATCTCGTTGAGCGATTTGCGGCCGAAATTGGGCGTCCGCAGCATCTCCTGTTCCGACTTCTGAACGAGGTCGCCGATATAGACGATATTGTCGTTCTTCAGGCAATTCGCCGAACGAACCGACAATTCCAGTTCGTCGACCTTGCGCAGCAGGTTCTTGTTGAACGGCATCTCCGGCGCATGGCTTTCCTCTTCGGCCGCGCGCGGCTCTTCGAAATTGATGAAGAGCTGAAGCTGATCCTGAAGAATACGCGCTGCAAGCGCGACCGCATCCTCGGGCGTCACCGCACCGTTGGTCTGTACCGTCAGCGAAAGCTTGTCGTAGTCCGTTACCTGGCCGACGCGGCTGTTGTCGACCTTGTACGAAACGCGACGCACCGGGCTGAACACCGCGTCGACCGGAATGAGGCCAATCGGCGCATCCTCGGCGCGGTTCTGACTGCCGGCAACATAGCCTTTGCCGTTCTCGACCGTGAACTCCATCGTCACTTTCGCGCCCTGGTCGAGAGTGCAGATGACCAGATCCGGATTCATGATTTCGATGTCATGGCCGGTTTCAATCATGCTGCAGGTAACTTCGCCCGGCCCTTCGGCCTTCAGGCGCATGCGCTTGGGGCCCTCGCCGTGCATCCTGAGCGCGATCGACTTGATGTTCAGCACGATGTCTGTGACATCCTCGCGTACGCCCGGGATCGACGAGAATTCGTGCAACACGCCTTCGATATGAACGGAGGTGATTGCCGAACCTTGCAGCGACGACAAGAGGATCCGGCGCAGCGCATTCCCGAGCGTCACGCCAAAGCCGCGCTCGAGCGGCTCCGCAACGACGGTCGCGGTGCGACCGGAATCGGCACCGGTTTCGATGTTCAGCTTCGACGGCTTGATCAATTCGGTCCAGTTTTTTTGAAGAATCACAGTGTCGCCCTCATGGCTCATGGCCGTTCCCGCCCCCACGCAGGCGCCGGCCGCCTCGGAATTCTGCTGTCGTTCCGGCCGCCGCCCCGTGGAGGCGGCATTGGAACGTCGTTAAACGCGCCGCCGCTTCGGCGGCCTGCAACCGTTATGCGGGATCGGCGTTACATCGCGGATCGCGGTAATCATGAACCCGGCTGCCTGCAGTGCCCGCAATGCGGACTCGCGCCCGCCGCCCGGGCCCTTCACCTCGACTTCGAGTGTCTTCACGCCATGTTCCATCGCCTGCTTGGCCGCGTTGTCGGCTGCAACTTGCGCTGCATATGGCGTCGATTTGCGTGAACCCTTGAACGACATCCGGCCCGCCGACGACCAGGCGATCGTATTGCCCTGCGCGTCGGTGATGTTGATGATCGTGTTGTTGAACGTCGCGTTCACATGCGCCACACCGGAAGTGATGTTCTTCCGTTCGCGACGCCGCGGCCGCGCCGCTGTTGCTTTAACCATGATGATCCGTTCCCGTCCGTGTCCAGGCGACCAGCGCCGTTACTTTTTCTTCCCGGCTATGGCGCGTTTGGGGCCCTTGCGCGTCCGCGCATTGGTGTGGGTCCGCTGACCATGCACCGGCAGACCTTTGCGATGGCGCAGGCCGCGATAGCAGCCAAGATCCATGAGACGCTTTACGTTCATCGCCATCTCGCGTCGCAAATCGCCCTCGACGCGATAGTCGCGATCGATGACCTCGCGGATGCGCACGACTTCGTCGTCCGTCAGCTCCTGCACCCGCCGTTCGACCGGAATGCCGACCTTGCTGCAGATTTGCTTGGCCTTGGTATGGCCGATGCCGAAAATATAGGTCAGCGCGACTTCCACGCGCTTCTGAGTCGGTATATTCACGCCCGCGATACGAGCCACCGCCATTACTCCCGATATTTCAAAAGGTTAGGCTCGACGCCGCCGGGCGGCCCCGTCCGAGGGCGCGAATTCTACGAATTTTCACCCACAGGTCAAGCATTTAGCAGGCCTCCAGCACGACGTCGATCTGGCTGGCGACCTCGGCCACGGACACCATCCCGTCGACCCTGTGGACCAGTCCCCGAGCCTCGTAGAACGGCAGGATCGGGGCCGTCTGCTCCCGGTAGGCTTTCAGCCGTGTTTTCATGGTATCCGGATTGTCGTCCTTGCGCCGTTCGAAGCTGGTTCCGCCACATTGATCGCAGATTCCGGCCTTTTTCGGCGGCTGGAACCGGTCGTGATAGCCCGCGCCGCACTGAGTGCAGGAAAACCGGCCGGCAACCCGATCGATCAGAGCAACCTCGTCGACCTTGATTTCGATCACGCAATCGACCCGCCGCCCCTTGCCGGACAGCATGGCCTCGAGCGCCTCAGCCTGGGCGACTGTCCGGGGAAAGCCATCGAGGATAGCGCCCCTGGCGGCATCCGGCCGTTCCAGCCGCTCGCCTATCATGCCGATAATGAGTTCATCGGGCACCAGCTTGCCTTGGTCCATAATCCGCTTGGCCTCGAGACCGAGCGTACTGCCCGCGGCCGCTTCGGCCCGCAGCATGTCGCCGGTCGAGAGCTGGACCAGACCGCGGGTCTTTTCCAATCGCTTGGCCTGCGTGCCCTTACCGGCGCCGGGAGGCCCCAGAAGGATCAGGATCACCCGCGACGCCCCTTGAGCCGTGCTTTCTTGATCAGCCCTTCGTACTGATGGGCGAGCAGATGCGAATGGATCTGCGCCACCGTATCCATGGTGACAGAAACGACAATCAGAAGGCTTGTGCCGCCGAAATAGAACGGCAGGGCAAAGCGGGCGATCATAATCTCCGGCAGAATGCAGATGGCCGCCAGATAGGCGGCGCCGATCACGGTTACCCGCGTAAGCACATAGTTGATGTACTCGGCCGTATTCTTGCCAGGACGAATGCCGGGGATGAATCCACCCTGCTTGCGCAGATTCTCCGCCGTGTCGGCCGGATTGAATACGATCCCGGTATAGAAGAACGCAAAGAACACAATCAGGGCGATGTAGAGCACCATGAACAGCGGCTGCCCATGCTGAAGCTGCGCGCTGACCTGTTGCATAAAACCGCTGGTCGCCCCGGTCGAGCCGAAACTGACGACCGTCAGCGGCAGGAGCAGCAGCGAGCTGGCAAAGATCGGCGGAATGACGCCGGCCGAGTTTAGTTTGAGCGGCAGATGCGAATTCTCGCCGCCAAACATGCGATTGCCGACCTGGCGTTTCGGATACTGGATGACCAGCCGGCGTTGCGCCCGTTCGAAGAACACGATGGTCGCGATCGTCACGACTGCGATCAGCAACACCAGAATGATAACCGCAGTCGAAAGCGCACCCGTACGGCCGAGCTCCAGCGTCTGGATCAGGGCTGCCGGCAGGTTGGCCACAATGCCGGAAAAGATGATCAGCGAGATGCCGTTGCCGACGCCGCGTGCGGTGATCTGTTCGCCAAGCCACATCAGAAAAACCGTGCCGCCGGTCAGCGTGATGACGGCCGAGGCCCGGAAAAACAGGCCCGGATCGAGCACGACGGATGAACCGCCACCCGACATACCCTCGAGACCGACCGCAATGCCGAAGGCCTGCGTTGCGGCAAGGAATACCGTGCCGATGCGCGTGTACTGATTGATCTTCTTGCGGCCGGATTCGCCCTCTTTCTTCAATGCTTCCAGCTTCGGCGACATGCTCGAGGCCAGTTGCATGATGATGGCGGCCGTGATGTACGGCATGATGTTCAGGGCGAAGATCGCCATTCGGCCCAGCGCGCCGCCCGAGAACATGTTGAACATTCCGAGGATGCCGCCGCTCTGCTGCTCGAACAGCAGCTCGAGCGCGACCGGATCGATCCCGGGCAATGGGATATGGGTGCCGAGGCGATAGACCAGAAGCGCACCCAGCGTAAACCAGATGCGACGACGCAACTCGTGCGCCTTCGCGAGGGCACCGAAGTTGAACGTGGAAGCGAGCTGTTCGGCTGCCGAGGCCATCAGAGGGCCTTTCCTGCCATTCAGGCCTCAGCGGCGCCGGCCGCCTCCGCCTGGGGGTTATCAACGATCACCTTGCCCCCGGCCTTCTCGACGGCGGCAATCGCCGCCTTCGTCGCGCCGGCGACTTCGACCGTGATCTTGGCGCTCAGGGTGCCGTTCGCAAGGAGGCGAACCCCATCGCGCGAGCGACGCAATACGCCGGCCGCAACCAGCGCCTCGGCCGTCACCGGCTTGGCACTGTCGAGACGGCCCTCGTCGATCGCGGTCTGCAGCCGCCCGAGATTGATCTCGACATAGCGCTTGCGAAAAATGTTCTTGAAGCCCCGCTTCGGCAACCGGCGATAGATCGGCATCTGACCGCCCTCGAAGCCTTTGATGGCCACGCCGGTCCGCGAGGTCTGACCCTTTACGCCGCGGCCGCCGGTCTTGCCCTTGCCGGAGCCGATGCCACGGCCGACCCGGATCGGGCCCTTGCGCGCGCCGTGATTGTCCTTGAGCTGATTGAGCTTCATCGTCTGACTTTCCAATCGCAATGCACAGGCTCGGGCCGACCGGCGATGCCGGGCGGTTCCGAACATCAGGCGCCGTCGTCGACCCTGACCAGATGGCGAACTTTTTCGATCATGCCGCGAACGGACGGCGTGTCCTCGAGCTCGCGGCTGCGATGCCGCTTGTTGAGGCCGAGCCCTATGAGCGTCTCGCGCTGGTCGGAGCGCCGCCCGATCGGCGAACCAATTTGGGTAATCGTGATCTTCTTCTTGCCTGCCGCCATGACTTACTCCCGCGCGTCCACGCCGCCGTCAGGACGGCCGAGAATATCCGCCGGCTTGCGACCGCGCCGCTGCGCGACCGCGCGCAATGAGTTGCACTGGGTCAGCGCGTCGAACGCGGCCTTGACCATGTTGTGCGGATTCGAGGTCCCGAGCGACTTCGCTGTCACGTCCTGCAGGCCGAGCGCCTCGCAGATCGCGCGCACCGGACCACCGGCAATGATGCCGGTGCCCTGAACGGCGGTGCGCATAACGATGCGACCGGCACCATAGTGGCCTTTCACGTCGTGATGGAGCGTGCGACCGTCGCGCAGCGGCACGCGGATCATGCCGCGCTTGGCCTGCTCCGTCGCCTTGCGGATTGCCTCCGGCACTTCGCGCGCCTTTCCGGTGCCGAAGCCGACGCGGCCCTTACCGTCACCGACCACCACCAGGGCTGCGAAACCAAAACGGCGACCGCCCTTCACGACCTTGGCGACGCGATTGATGCTGACCAGCTTCTCCGTCAGCTCGACCTCGTCCCGGTCGCGCGGTTTGTCGCGGCCCCGACGTTCTTCTCTTGCAGCACGTGCCATGTCGTACCCTCTAGAAACTCAGGCCGCCCTCACGGGCGGCGTCGGCCAGGGCCTTGACCCTGCCGTGAAACAGATAGGCGCCCCGGTCGAACACGACCTCCTTGACGCCCGCGGCAATCGCCCGCTCGGCGATCAGGCGGCCAACTTCCTTGGCCGCGGCGGAATCGGCACCGGTCTTGATCTTGCCCTTGAGGGCCGCCTCGACCGTCGATGCGGCCACCAGCGTCACGCCCTGCCCGTCGTCGATGATCTGCGCATAGATGTGCTGCGAAGACCGGAAGATCGACAGCCGCGGCCGCCCATACGCGGAGCCGCGCAGGCGATGACGGTTACGCCGCTGACGGCGCTCGGAAATGGTTTCACCCTTCGCCATGGCTTCGATTCCTACTTCTTCTTGCCTTCCTTGCGCAGGACCGTCTCGTCCGAATATTTGATGCCCTTGCCCTTATAGGGTTCGGGTGGACGGAATCCGCGGATTTCGGCGGCGACCTGGCCGACCCTCTGCTTGCTCGCACCCGAAATCGAGATCGCCGTCGGGCGTTCGCATTTGATCTGAATATCGGCCGGAATCGGATAAACGATGTCGTGACTGTAGCCGAGCTGCAGCTGCAGGTTCTTACCCTGCACCGAAGCACGATAGCCGACGCCGTTGATCTCCAGCGACTTGCTGTACCCTTCCGAAACGCCGATCACCATGTTGCGCACGATGTTGCGGACGGTGCCCCACATCAGTCGCGCCTGCTTGGTGTCGTTTGCCGGCTTTACGATGAACTGGCCGTCTTCGATCCGCGTCTCGACCTGGTCGGACAAAGCGAAGTTGAGCGTGCCGAGCTTGCCCGTGGCAAGCACGGCGCCGTCCTTAACCTCAAGCGTCACGCCGCTCGGGATTGCAACCGGATTTTTGCCGACACGGGACATGGTTCCAGAACCTCTCGTCAGAACACCCGGCACAGAACTTCGCCGCCGACATTGGCCGCGCGCGCCTCATGGTCAGACATGACGCCGCGCGGAGTCGACAGGATCGAAATCCCGAGACCGTTGAACACAGGCTGCAGGTCCGCAACCTTGCGGTAGACCCGACGACCCGGCTTGGAAATACGCGAGATCTCGCGGATCACGGGATGACCCTCGTGATACTTGAGCTCGATACGAAATTCATCGCCGCCCTTGTTGCCGGCCGCGCGCTCGTACCCGCGAATGAAACCTTCGCGCTTGAGGACTTCAAGCACGTTGGCCCGCAGGCTCGACGCAGGGCTGACAACCGCGGAAAGGCCCGCCTTCTGGCCATTCCGAATTCGGGTCAGCATATCCCCGAGGGGATCGGTAAACGCCATGACGACGTTCCTCCCTTACCAGCTCGACTTGACCAGACCGGGAATCTGCCCGGTCGATCCGAGTTCTCTGAGCGCAATGCGCGAAATACGGAACTTGCGATAGTTACCGCGGGGACGACCGGTCAGCGCGCAGCGATTGCGGATACGAACCCGCGAGCTGTTGCGCGGCAGCTGCGCCAGCCGAAGTCGGGCGGCGAACCGCTCCTCCATCGGACGGCTCTCGTCGTCGGCGATGTCTTTCAATCGCATGCGCCGGGCGGCGAATTTCTTCGTCATCCGCTCGCGCTTCTTGTTCCGTTCGATCGCGCTCTTCTTTGCCATACTCTCTCTCCTTCTGCCTTCAGTTCATGAAAGGCAGATCGAACCCTTTAAGAAGGGCCTTCGCCTCGGCATCGGTCTTCGCCGTCGTACAAATAACGATGTCCATGCCGCGAATTTCATCGATCTCGTCGTAATTCACTTCCGGGAAGATGATCTGTTCCTTGAGACCCAGCGCGTAATTGCCGCGGCCGTCGAAGCTCTTGCCCGAAAGCCCGCGGAAATCGCGAACCCGCGGCAAGGCAATCGTAACCAGCCGGTCGAGAAATTCGTACATCCGGTCGCTGCGCAACGTCACCTTGCAGCCGATCGGCACGTTCTCGCGCAGCTTGAAGTTCGAGATCGACTTCTTGGCCCGCGTGACGACCGGCTTTTGCCCGGCAATCGCAGTCAGTTCCTTGACCGCCGCCTGGAGCTTCTTGCCGTCCTGCACTGCCTTGCCGACACCCATGTTGATGACGATTTTCGTCAGCCGCGGCGCCTGGAGGGCGTTCGCATAGCCGAACTCGGTCACCAGAGCCGGGCGGACCACGGTCGAATAATGTTCCTGCAAGCGCTTCATCACTGCCTCGCCTACCTGTCGATCTGCTCGCCGGACCGGCGCGCAACTCGAACCTTCCGCCCGCCGTCCAGGTTGCGATAGCCGATACGGGTCGGCTTGCTGTCCTTCGGGTCGATATGCGCCAGATTCGAAATGTGAATCGACGCTTCCTTCTCGACGATGCCGCCGGGGCCGGCCATGCTGGCGCGCGTGTGGCGCTTCACCATGTTGATCCCGCGCACGACCGCCCGCTCTTCGACCGGAATGACCCGCAATACCTCGCCGGTCTTGCCCTTGTCGCGGCCGGTAAGAACGATCACGCGATCGCCCTTCTTGATCTTCGATTTGAACAACGACATCTCGTTTCTTCCCGTCTCTCGTCCCGCGCGCTCAGAGAACTTCCGGCGCCAGCGAAACGATCTTCATGAACTTCTTGGCCCGCAGTTCGCGCGTAACCGGACCGAAAATGCGGGTCCCGATCGGCTCGCCCTGCTTGTTGATCAGCACCGCCGCGTTGGTGTCGAAGCGGATCATGCTGCCGTCCGGGCGCCGAACCGCCTTTGCGGTGCGAACGATGACGGCACGATGCACATCGCCCTTTTTCACGCGGCCGCGCGGAATCGCATCCTTGACCGATACGACGATCACATCGCCGACGCCGGCCGTCTTCCGCTTGGAGCCGCCCAGCACCTTGATGCACTGGACACGCCGCGCACCGGAGTTGTCGGCGACCTCCAGGTTGG
This sequence comes from Dongiaceae bacterium, assembly GCA_040902665.1. Lineage (GTDB taxonomy): Bacteria > Pseudomonadota > Alphaproteobacteria > Dongiales > Dongiaceae > JAWXBK01. Next base: position 2,307 of record JBBDWX010000155.1, on the reverse strand, counting down.
TCTGCATCTGGATCATCGTTCAGATCCCTTTCGTATCGCTCAGGCGCCCGGTGCGCCGGCCGTTCCGATCGCTTCCCACGTCTTGCGACGGGAAATCGGACGGCATTCCTGGATGAGCACTTGATCGCCCACCTTGAAACGGTTGTCGGCGTCATGCGCCATGTAGCGCTTCGAGCGCTTGATGAATTTCTTGTACAGCGGGTGCATGACGCGACGTTCAACGCTGACCACGATGGTCTTGTCGCCCTTGTCGCTGACCACGACCCCTTCCAGAACACGCCTCGGCATCGTCTTTCTCTGCTCCTCAGGCGCCCGCAGGCGTCTTTACGTTCAATATCGTGCGAATGCGGGCGATATCGCGCCGCACTTCGCGAACCCGGGCGGTGTTCTGCAACTGGCCGCTCGCCTGCTGAAAGCGCAGGTTGAACGCCTCTTTCTTGAGGTCGACGAGCTGTGTCATCAGCTCGTCCGCCGTTTTGGTGCGAATGTCTTCCGCCTTCATGGCCTTAACCTTCCTCGCCCAGACGCACGACGAAGCGCGTCTTGATCGGCAGCTTTGCGGCCGCCAATTCGAATGCCCGTGCCGCTACGGCGCGTGGCACGCCGTCGATCTCGAACATGATCCGGCCCGGCTTGACCCGCGCCGCCCAGAATTCGGGCGTACCCTTGCCACTGCCCATACGAACCTCGGCCGGCTTCTTGCTGACCGGCACGTCCGGAAAGACCAGAATCCAGACGCGACCGGCGCGCTTCATCTGGCGCGTGACGGCACGCCGCGCTGCCTCGATCTGGCGCGCCGTAACCCGGCCCGGCTCCACCGCCTTGAGCCCGTAGGCGCCGAAATTCAGCGACGTGCCGCCCTTGGCATTGCCGTGAATCCGGCCCTTGTGGGCCTTGCGGTACTTGGTGCGCTTCGGCTGAAGCATCGTTCGTCCTCGTCGTCCTGATTACGTCGGTCAGCCGCGCGTCGGCTGCTGTTCGAGTGCCCGCTTGTCCTGCGCCATCGGGTCGTGCGCCAGGATCTCGCCCTTGAACACCCAGACCTTCACGCCGCACGTGCCATAGGTCGTCTTCGCTGTCGCCTCGCCATAGTCGATATCCGCGCGCAGCGTGTGCAGCGGAACCCGACCTTCGCGATACCACTCGGTACGGGCGATTTCGGCACCGCCGAGACGGCCGCCGCAATGAATCCGGATGCCCTGGGCGCCGAGCCGCATCGCCGACTGCACCGCCCGCTTCATGGCGCGACGGAAAGCCACGCGACGCTCGAGCTGCTGGGCAATGTTCTCGGCCACCAGCTTCGCCTCGATCTCCGGCTTGCGGATCTCGACGATATTCAGCGCAACCTCGGTGCCGGTCATCTTCTGCAGATCGATACGCAGCTTCTCGATGTCCGCGCCCTTCTTGCCAATGACGACGCCCGGTCGCGCAGTGTGGATCGTGACCCGCGCACGCTTGGTCGGGCGCTCGATCACAATTCGGCTTACGCCGGCCTGCGAGAGCCGCTTCGTGAGATAGCGCCGCAGATTGAGATCCTCGTGCAGCAGGCCGGCATAGTCCCGGTCCGCGAACCAGCGCGAATCCCAGGTCCGGTTGATCCCGAGCCGCAGCCCGATCGGATTTACTTTCTGACCCATTTCAGGCGGTCTCCTCGCGTTCCCGGACCACAACCGTCAGGTTGCTCCAGTATTTCTGCACATACGACACCCGACCCCGGGCGCGCGGATGAAAGCGCCACATCGAGAAGGCGCGGCCGACCGACGCTTCGGCCACATAGAGCCGATCGACATCGAGCTGATGGTTGTTCTCCGCATTCGCCACGGCCGACTGCAAAACTTTCTTCACGTCCTGCGCAATGCGGCGCTTTGAGAACGTCAGTTCGTTGAGCGCATTCTGTACCGCCATGCCGCGGATCTGCCCCGCAACCAGGTTGAGCTTGCGCGGGCTCGTCCGCACAACCCGTGCGACCGCCATTGCTTCGTTCTCTGCCGCCCGACGCGGTGCCGACTTCTTGCCCATGATCCGACCTTTACGCTCCGACCTTCTTGACCTTCTTGTCGGCAGAGTGACCCTGGAAGGTACGCGTCGGCGAGAACTCGCCGAACTTGTGGCCGACCATGTTCTCCGTCACCAGCACCGGCAGAAACTTGTGTCCGTTATAGACGCCGAAAGTCAGGCCGACGAACTGCGGCAGAATGGTCGAACGGCGCGACCAAATCTTGATGACCTCGTTGCGACCGGAACCGCGCGAGGTTTCCGCCTTCTTCAGGAGGTAACCGTCGATAAACGGGCCTTTTGATACTGAAC
>JBBDWX010000154.1:0-3987 GCA_040902665.1 Dongiaceae bacterium | reverse complement strand
CGGCGGACTTCGCCAAGGTCGGCGTCGAGACGACGGTGGTTACGCCGGAGCTCCTCGGCGATTTCCTCCGCCAGTCGAGCGACAAGGATCGCGACGGCGCAGTCCTCATCGGATGGACGAGCGATAACGGCGACCCGGACAATTTCCTCGCGCTACTCCTGTCGTGCGACGCGGTCGGCATCTCCAACCGGGCGCAGTGGTGCAACGCCGGCTTCAACGAACTGATCGAGCAGGCGAAGACGACGGCCGATCCGGCCGCCCGGGCGCAGCTCTATGCCGAGGCGCAGAAGATGATCGCGGAACATCAGCCGCTGACGGCGATCGCACACACCGTCGTATCGGTGCCGATGGCGAGTACGATCGCCGGCTATGCGGCGAGTCCGCTTGGCCATCATAATTTCGAGGGCGTCGACATCGCCGAGTAAGCATCCGGCTTGCGACGCATCGGAAAATCTGGCGCCGCAGCGATCGGACCGGCTTTGTATGCATTCTGCATTTTGCGCTTGCATTCAACTGGAGGCTACGGTCGAGTAGCCTTCAACCTTTCCGGCTTCGTCGCAAAATGCGATGGTTGGAACAGGGGCAAGAACGCCGCTCAAGCGGCCAAGTGGAGGGACCAATCGATGAAACGCGCATTCCATCTTCTGGCGACGGCAGCGCTTGTCGTCGGCATGGCCACGGCGGCCAATGCCAAGCAGCTCGTCTACTGTTCGGAAGGCTCGCCTGAAGGATTCGATCCGGGCCCGTGGACGGCCGGCACGACCTTCGACGCCTCCTCGCGGGCCGTCTACAATCGGCTCGTCGACTTCGTCCGCGGCGGCACCGAAATCGAACCCAGCCTCGCGGAAAGCTGGGAATTCTCGGACGACGGGACGGAACTTACCTTCCATCTGCGCAAGGGCGTGAAGTGGCAGACGACCGAATATTTCACACCGACCCGCGAATTCAATGCCGACGACGTGCTGTTCTCGGTCGATCGCCAGCGCGTCGCCGACCATCCTTGGCATGCCTACGTGACCGGCCTGACGTGGCAGTATTTCGACTCGACCGGCTTCGGCGCGGCGCTGAAGGACGTCGTCAAGGTCGACGACTACACGGTCAAGTTCGTCTTCAACGCCGCCGACTCGACGGTGTTCATCAATTTCCCGACCGACTTCCTGTCGATCGTCTCGGCCGAGTACGCCGATCAGCTCGAAAAAGCCGGCAACATGGCCGACCTGAACCTGAAGCCGGTCGGCACCGGTCCCTTCCAGTTCGTCGACTATCAGCCTGACGCGGTCATCCGGTACAAGGCGCACCCCGACTACTGGGCCGGCAAGGAGCCGATCGACGATCTGATCTTCGCCATCACCAAGGAGCCTGCCGCGGCGCAGGAAGCCCTGAAGAGCGGCCAGTGCGACGTGATCCCGTACCCGATCCCGGGCGACGTGCCTTCACTACGCGCGGATGCGAACCTCGAGGTCCTCGAACTGCAGGGCCTCAACGTCGGCTACATCGCCTACAACACGCAGCAGCCGCCGTTCGACAATGCGAAGGTGCGCAAGGCGCTCAACATGGCGGTCAACAAGCAGGCGATCCTGGAAAGCGTCTACGCCGGTCAGGCCGCCATCGCCAAGAACCCACTGCCGCCGTCGTTCTGGGCCTATGACGATTCGATCCAGGACGATCCGTACGATCCGGAGGCGGCCAAGGCCATGCTTGCGGCGGAAGGCGTCGCGGATCTCAAGATGAAACTCTGGTGGATGCCGGTCGCGCGCCCATACAACCCGAACGGCAAGCGCATGGGCGAACTTCTCCAGGCCGACTGGAGCGCAATCGGCGTCGACGTCGAACTGGTCAGTATGGATTGGGCCGAGTACCTCGAGGCGACGTCGCATGTCGACCGCGACGGCGCGGTGATGATCGGTTGGGGCGCCGACAACGCCGACCCCGACAACTTCCTCGGCGTCCTGCTCAGCTGTGCCGGTGTGGGCGCAAACAACCGCGCCCAGTGGTGCTACCAGCCGTACGAGGATCTGATCCAGAAGGCCAAGAAGGTCTTTGACCAGGAGGAGCGCGCTGAAATCTATCATCAGGCTCAGGCGATCTTCAAAGAACAGGCGCCGTGGGTGACCATTGCCCACTCCGTCCAGTTCGTCGCCATCAACAAGCGGGTGAAGAACTTTGCCCAGGATCCGCTTGGCTACCACCGCTTCGGTGGCGTCGATGTAGCCGAATAGCTCGGAACCGGACAAGCGGGGCGCCGGCGGGCCCGGCGCCCCGGCCTACTTAGGGGACTCATGTTCCGCTTCATTCTTTACCGGCTGGCCCTGATCGTCCCGACCTTCATAGGCGTAACGATTGTCGCCTTTCTGTTCATTCGCATCCTGCCCGGTGACCCGGTGCAGGTGCTGGCGGGGGAGCGTGGCGTAAGCCCGGAGCGGCACGCCGAGATTCTGGCGCAACTCGGCTTCGACCGGCCGCTTTGGGAGCAGTACGTCAACTACCTGGCTTCCATTCTGCGCGGGGATTTCGGCACTTCGTTCGCAACCAAGCGCCCGGTGTTCAGCGAGTTCTTCTCGCGCTTTCCGGCGACGGTCGAGCTTTCGCTGTGCGCGATCACATTGGCGATTGCGATCGGCGTACCGGCCGGCATTGTCGCGGCGGTCAGGCGTGGCACATGGATCGATCAGGCGACCATGGGCACGGCTCTCGTCGGCTACTCGATGCCGATCTTCTGGTGGGGCCTGCTGCTCATCATCCTGTTTTCCGGCACGCTGCACTGGACGCCGGTATCGGGCCGCATCGGGTTCAGCTACTTCTTTCCGCCGATTACAGGCTTCATGCTGATCGATAGCCTGCTGTCCGGACAGAAGGGCGCCTTCCAGTCGGCGGTCCATCACCTGATCCTGCCGACGATCGTGCTCGCAACCATACCGCTCGCCGTCATCGCCCGGCAGACGCGGTCGGCCATGCTCGAAGTGCTCGGCGAGAACTATGTGCGCACAGCGCGGGCCAAGGGCCTGCAGCCGCGTCGCGTCATCGGCCTGCACGCGCTGCGCAACGCCATGATTCCGGTGGTCACGACCATCGGTCTGCAGGTCGGCGTGCTGATGGCGGGCGCCATCCTTACCGAGACGATTTTCTCATGGCCGGGCATCGGTAAATGGATGATCGACGCCATCGGCAAGCGCGACTATTTCGTCGTGCAAAGCGGACTTTTGCTGATCGCGATGATCGTGATGTTCGTCAATCTCTTCGTCGACCTGCTCTATGGGCTGGTCAACCCGCGCATCCGGCACCATTGAGGCGCGGGGATGGCCGTTGCGCTCGCGATTCCGGAACGCCGCGACGGCCGCTTCGAAGCCCTGCGCGAGACGTGGCACTACTTCGCCGAAAGCCGGGGCGCCGTCATCGGGCTGGTGATCTTCGTCCTGCTTATCCTGATCGCGGTCGGTGCGCCGTGGATCGCGCCACACAATCCCATCCTGCAATACCGGGACGCGTTTCTCACTCCGCCCGTCTGGCAGGAGGGTGGCACGTGGCGGTTCATCCTCGGTACCGACGCCATCGGCCGCGACATTCTCTCGCGGCTGATCTACGGCGCGCGCTATTCGCTCGTGATCGGTGCGATCGTCGTAAGCCTCGCGCTTAGCGGCGGGATCATCCTCGGCCTCATCGCCGGCTACTTCCGCGGCTGGGTCGACGCGCTGATCATGCGCCTCATGGACGTCATCCTGGCGTTCCCGTCGCTGCTGCTCGCTCTGGTGATGGTCACGGTCATCGGACCGGGGCTGTTCAACGCGATGCTGGCGATCGCGCTCGTTCTGCAGCCGCATTTCGCGCGTCTCACGCGGGCCAGCGTGATCTCGGAAAAGAGCCGGGAGTATGTGGTCGCGGCCAAGGTCGCCGGCGCCGGCCACGTTCGGCAGATGTTCGTGACCATCCTGCCGAATTGCCTGGCACCCTTGATCGTGCAGGCAACCCTGTCGTTCTCGAGCGCCATCC
>JBBDWX010000153.1:0-27450 GCA_040902665.1 Dongiaceae bacterium | reverse complement strand
TTGCGTTTCGCGATCGGCTGGATGAATTGCGGCTCGATGTCCCAGGGAAACATGATCCAGGTGTCCTGGCTCACTTCGGTGATGAACGTATCGACCAGCGGCCGCCCGGCCGGCTTCGCATAGACCGTCGCGAAATGCGCCTTCGGCATCAGATCGCGGACGGTGCGCGCGGTCTGTCCGGTGTCGACCAGATCGTCGACGATTAGCCAGCCGCTGCCATCGCCCACGTCGGGGCGCTTGAGAACGGTGAGCGCGCCCTGCGCACGATCCTCGAGACCGTCGCGTCTGCCCGGATCGGATTCGCCGCCATAGCTTGAAATACAGACGGTTTCGATCAGCCTGATGTCGAGTTCGCGGGCGACGATCGCGGCCGGCACAAGGCCACCGCGCGTGATCGCGACGATGCCGTGGAACGGGCCGAATTCGAGCAGCCGCCAGGCAAGCGCCTTGCCATAGCGGTGCAGCTCTTCCCAGGAAACCGGAAATTCCTTGCGGGTTCCCGGCGTACCTGCCGTGGCACCTCCCGTCGCATTCGTTGCCATGTTCGTCGCCCTGCTTTTTGATCCCTGCGATCGCCGCGATCAGACGCCGAGATCGGGCGCCTGCGTCAACATGCAGCCGGCGATGCGCCAGCTCCCGTCCGGCTGCTGCTCCATCCGATAATGCGCGATCACCGCATTGCCGTCGGCGCCGACGACATGCACCTGCTGGACGAGCCCGCCCGGCGCCTGCAGCAGATCGAGAAACTCGAAATCCTGCGGCCGATAGACCGGCGCATAGCCGGTGCGGACCATCGACATGAAGACGTCCGGCGATCCGAACTGAACCTGAAGATCCGGCGAGGCAAAGGAGAACGCGCGTGCGCCGTCGTCGGCGAGAAACGCATCGAGCTGGTTCTCGATGATGCTGCGGATTTCGCCCGCTGCGGCAGAATCCGGCGCAACGGTCGCACTGTCGTCGGCCCGTGCATCCATCAGCAGCGCGGCATCCGGCGGTGCGGCGATCAGCAGGACGGCCAGAAATCCGATGGCGAATCGGGTGAGGAACCCGGGGGTATCGCAGGCCATGGCATGTCTCCCGAAATGGTTCGTGCCTTCGTGCCGGAGCCCGAGCATCGCATTGGCGGCAATCGGCGCCAATCCCCCGCCCAAAACAAAACCGGCGCCCATCGGGGCGCCGGTTCAAAGGGTATGGAGATCGCGGTTGCGGTCAGCGCACGAAGATATGGACTTCGTTCGCCTGTGCGGCCGGGCTGGTTGCCGAGGAGACGCTGACCCGGTCGGCGGGCAGACCCATCGAGGCGAGCGAGCGCAGCACCGCATCGGCGTTGCGCCGCGATGCGTTGGCATTGATCGCGATTTCGCCCGAGGTGCCGATCGCCGATGCGACCGCGACGACGTCGAAGGCGGCGTTCGGCCGGCGATCGAGCGCTGCGCTGACCGCGGAGAACAAGGCCGGCTCGTAATCGACATTCTCGTTATCGAAGCGGATCACGACCAGCGGCCGGCCGGTGGCGATACCCGTGCCGGGCGCGCTCGACTGCATCGGAACCGAATAGGCGCGGTTGGCGAGGCTGGTGCCGTAGGGCTCGCCGGAATTGATCGCGAGCGCGAGCACCTGAACGTTCGAGCGCTCGTTCGAGAGATAGTTGCTCTGCCGCACGATGTCCTGGGTGAGTTCGCTCAGAAGCCGGTCGATCAGGACGACCGTCTGGCTGGTCTCGTCCTCGAGCACGCGGAGCTGCGCATGGTCTTCGTCGACCGCGCCCGAGATCGTGTAGGTGGCCCGCTCGGTATCGAGCAGATAGGTCGAGAGCGAGGCGCTCTGTGCCACGTCGTTCGACAGCGAGTTCATCTGATTGAGATCGTTCGAGACCAGTTCAAGCTGGGTCTGGGCCTGGTTCCACTGATCGACCAGGATCGGGTTGCCGGGCGTGGTGCCGAGCTGGAGCTTGGAATTGATGGCGCCGACCAGGCCGTGATAGGTGAGCGCGTTCTGGGTGGTGAGCGCGCGGATCGTCTGCAGCCTTGCGTTCTGATCGCGCACCAGGCCCTGAAGCCGGGCCAGTTCGCCGCGCAGCTGCTCGACCCGCTGGCCGACCGCGGTGCCGGTCGGTGTGCCGGGTGTAACGCCGCCCGGTTCGAAATTGCCGGTGCCGAGCTGTTGTGGATTCTCGGTTCCGGTTTCTCCGGTCACCGCTGGCGCGACGGCATTCTCAGAATAGGAGCATGCCCCCAGCAACAGCAGGATACCGGCAAGCCCGGCCAGCATCTTATTGGCATTCATGCGCATTGCCCCCCGAAGTCCGCAACCCGCACGGCCGGCCGCGAACCGATCCGGTCGCCGACTGCGAGTCGCAAAAATTATAGCCCCCATCGCCGGCTAAGGTACTGAAAACAACCGCTTGCCTCAACCGCCAAATAGGCCCGAAAGGCGCAGAATCCGGCCGCTCACGCGCTCTTGTCAGGGTAGGGGGCCTCGTTTATGGTCCGCGGCCTTCCGCCCGGTACAATTCGTGACCGGCGCATCGGTGCGCCCGTAGCTCAACTGGATAGAGCATCTGACTACGGATCAGAAGGTTAGGAGTTCGAATCTTCTCGGGCGCGCCAATTCTCTCCCCGACCGACAGGCATAATCCGTAAGGCCCGCAAGCCGGGGCGTTATGCTATGGGAAAGGCGGAGCGATGATGCCCGGCCACAAGTAAATGTGGATGGGGCTGGTTGCGACCGTACTCCTGTGCGGGGGCCGATTTGGGATCGACGACTTCGAAACCGCGCCGTGTCGTCGTCTGGGGCACCTACGATCTCGGCAAGCCGCGCACCCGGATCCTGATCCGCGCGTTGCGCACGACCGGAATCGAACTTATCGAATGCCATAGCGATGTCTGGGCCGGCGTCGAGGACAAGGCACGGCCGGGCGGCTGGCTGCGAATTCTCGCCGGAATCGTTCGCTCGCACATCGCCTATCCGGCACTGATCTGGCGCTATATGCGACTGCCACCGCACGACGCCGTCGTCGTCGGTTATTTTGGCCATCTGGATGTGCTGGTGCTGTGGCCGTTTGCGCGCATGCGCGGCATTCCGATCGTCTGGGACGCATTTCTGTCACTGCACGATACGGCTGTTTCGGACCGAGCCATGGTCGGCCGCTGGAATCCTGTCGCGGGAATGCTCTGGCTCTGGGACTGGCTGGCCGCGCGCGCGGCCTCACTCGTATTGCTCGATACTGAGACGCATGCGAGCTGGTTTGCCCGGACGTTCGGTCTGCGCTCCGGCCGCGTTGCGGCGGTCTTCGTCGGCGTCGAACCGGAAAATTTCGCGCCGCTGCAGCCCCCGCCGGACAATCCGGATGGAAGAACGCGTGTGCTTTTTTACGGCCAGTTCATCGCGCTGCACGGCATCGGGACGATCGTCGAAGCAGCTTCGCGCAGCGATCCGGCGAAGCTCGCATGGACCCTGATCGGAACCGGGCAGGAGGCGCCGCGCGTCCGCCGCATGCTGGATGCGCGTCCGGTTCCGAATCTGGAATGGATCGAATGGGTGCCCTATGCCGAGCTTCGCGAGCGCATCGGCGCGGCCGACATCTGCCTCGGCATCTTCGGTCAATCCGGCAAGGCGGCGCGCGTCATACCGAACAAGGTGTTTCAGATTCTGAGTTGCGGCCGGCCGCTGGTCACCCGCGACAGCCCGGCGATGCGCGAACTTTTGTCGGCGCACACGCCGGGGGCGCGGCTCGTCGCGCCGGGCGATCCCGATGCGCTGCTTGCTGCCATTGAGGGACTGGCCCTGATGCGCGATGTGCCACCGCCGGACCCGGCGCTACAATTTTCAATGGAGGCGCTTGGCGAGAAACTTGTCGGGATTCTTCGGCGCGCGGCCGCGAAGTGATTCGCGCATTTACGGCTTTCCATAGCGCGTAAAACTGGCATAGGTCGCAAGCAGACTGATTGCGTGGAACGCGTATCGACCCAGTCCGACATGATTGCGAAACAATTCCTCCGCTCGCTTGGGCTTCAGCAAGTCATCGATGTAACTCATGTCATAGTCGAATGGCAGGTCTCTAACTGCTGCGAGGAGATCAGGCTTCAGATCGCCCATGTACCAGTCGTCGACCGGTGCGGCGACCGGCGACGCCTTTGGCTGGTAGATGACTTCGGTCGGCAACAGTTGAAAGGTTTCTGCCATTCGCATCAGAACATGCTTGCCCATTGCCTTGCCTTGTGTCGCGGCACGCGGACGTAGCAGTTCGTCAGGCAAGTTTCGCGCCAGTCGTGCCAAGCCGGGATGCTGGTAGGGCGACTGTATCGTCAGCCCCGACGCGGCGGAACTGCCTTCGACTTTCATCTTGTTGAGCCCCACCGATGACTTGCCGTGATAGGCGAGTCGCAACGGGCTCAGCCCTTCCAGCCCCGCTGCCAGTTCTGTCAGAATCGCTTCGACATCCTTCTCCTGCTGCGGCCGTATGCCATGTCGCAGGTAATCGAGGCTGATTTCATCGAATACGCGACTCGATATGTGGCCCCGAACCGGCATGTGGCGCCCGAGTATATTGATGACGTTGCGACCGAGCCTTGCAACATGGCCAAGATGTCGCTCTGCAATTCTGGCTTTCAACGGCCATGAGGCAGCTGTCGTAAAGGACTGCGGAAGCCTGCCCAGCCTTTGAAACAATACGGCCCTTTGATGAACAGTCGGATACCCAAGAAACACTTCGTCGCAACCGTCGCCCGTCAGACAGTGCCGGTAACCGCTATCGCGAATGACCCGGCATGCATGGGCGGTTTCGATCAGATAATGCATCTGGCCGGCCGGTTGATTGAACCAGAGTGGATAGTGCTTCAAGCCGGCCCGGATTACATTCGAATCGATTTCGACCCATGTGTGGCGGTGCCCGAGATGGCGCTGCAGTGTCTCAACATGCTGCTGGTTGTATCCTTCGTCATGAAATCGAAATGTGAATGATTCAAATTTCCGACCCAGTCGCACGAGGCCGGCGGCGATCAGTGCTGAATCGAATCCGCCGAGCAGCAATGCGACCGGACCGGATGACGGCAGCATGCTTTCCAGCGATTGCATGAACTCGTCATGTAGAGCGTGGATTACCGACTTTTCGTCGCCGGAATGAGCGGTGCTAACTGCAATGGGACTCTGTACGGTCCCAGTCGAAGTTGCGCGACCGTTCTGAAAATCGAGAATGGTGCCTTTCGATAGACGCTTGACGCCACGGAATACTGTCCGATCCCACGGAAGAAACTCGTACCCCAGCAGAAAATCCTCGATCGTGCGATCGATTTTCATATCGGAACACAGTATCGACATCGAAACGAGATTTGTACTGAACTCGATACAGTCGCTTTTTACCCGATAGAATATCGATCTGGATCCGGCAGGATCGCTGGCAAGAATAAGTCGCTTCAGCGCCCCGTCGTAAAGTACGAGAACGAACTGGCCATCGATCCCGTCGAGAAATCGCTCTTTCAGCCGGTCGTATCGCGCCAGGAGACGGCGAGCTGTTTCATCGGGATTGTCGAGCGGCATTCCGGATGGCCAATCGGCCATGGGGCGATGGAACACGCCGAGATAAATCAGATACCGCAGTCTGTCCTGGGCAAACCCAAGAATCGCACCGCCATCGGTCGTGTATGCGACATTGGCGCCGTGCGATGTTCCGGCAGGCGTGACAATGCGTGAATCGAAGATTTCCTGGACGCGGTGGCTTCGTGCCTCGAATCCGTCAATCCGCTGTCCGGACGCAATGCCAAAAATCGCATTCATGGTCGGGCGCCATGCTTCTCGCGGTAGAGCATGGCGGCAAGCTCTGTCGTCCGGCGCGACCTCGCCCGTAAATCCGGCATCCGTTCCGCGATCTGGCGTGCGATCTTTTCTCGCTTCTCCACGATCTCGTCGAGTCTTCGGCACATGGCATCTGCGTCGGGATTCCGGATGTCGAATGCACAATCCTCGAGCCCGAGCGCCTTCATGAAACCGAGCGCCTTATGCTCGTAGTATATGCAAATGCCGGGCACGGCGGCGCAGGCCGCAAATATCTGCGGATGGTAGCGGCTTGCGATGCAAAGGTCGGCCATCCCGAATATGCCTCGCTGCGCTGTCGAATCGTAAGCCTGATCGACGATCTCCCAGCTTGCATCAGGCGGCAGTGCGGCTCCGATAGACCGGAGGAAGGGTGTGTCGTCGTGCGCACCGCCGTATAGCTGCGGGATCAGGAGAAAATGGCAATCCCTTGCAGAAGCGAGATGGCACAGGCATTGCATCAGCGCATCGCCGTAGCGGCGCTGCATGGGTTCAGGGTCGCGCTCGCCCGGAAACCGGTACTCGATCGCCGATACGGCAACGAGAAGCCGATCGGCCAGCGCCGCGCGATCGCCGTGAAAATAGTCGGCCCTGCTGTGCGGCTCGACTTGCTGCTGGATCGCGGAATCGGCTGTCACGTGAATTTCCGCATCCTTGCCGAGCAGCCTGCCAAGATATCGGCCAGAAATCTCCTCGCGCACGCAGAGTACATCGAATTGGCGAAACAGGTGGCGCCGCACTGCATTCAGCCAGCCGATCTCGAACGGGCCGACGGACGGCGCATAAAGAAACAGCTTCTTTCGATAGACCGTCGCCAGCCAGACGTAAAACCAGTGAACGATCTCGTGGTTTGCATAGATATCGCCGAAATAGGGGCCGCCCGGCGCCGAGATCACCATATCGGTCCGCTCATAGGCATCGATGATCGGCCGGGTTCGGCGCGTCAGCAGGAACCGGGCTGTAATCCCGAGGCGGCGCAATGCCCCAAAGACGAACAGGCCGAGCATGTCGAGATAGGGCATGCGCATATTGCAGAAAACGACATGCTCGTGAAACGGCAGAACAAGGTCTCGGCTCTTGAACTGAACGACGATTACATATCGGGACTTCCCGAGCGCCATTTCGAGGCCGTCGACCATTGCCCGCAGGGCCGATTCATCGCCCCGATTCTCGCCATGCTGGTTGACGATAAGGATGAGTCGGTCTTCTTCGTGAGCCGCACTCATCGGATTTTGAAATGCTGCCGCATTGTAGGGCTACGACCCCGCAAATCGAGACAATCGACGACGATTCTCATGACGCTCACGCCAGGTTCTCACGCGTATTGGGACACACACATTGTAGATGGTCCTTAGCAACAGCGGTGGCAGACATCGAGCGATCGACCACAGGCGCGCGAGCGGTCGTGTATCCGGAGAAAGCAGATAATCCGACCGCAAACGGCGGTCCACTCGCAGGCTGGACTTGAGGCAAAAGTGGAGAACATCGAGCGGACTCGTTCCTCTTCCCCGGTCTCCCCACCACGAAATTTCGGTAAAGAAACGTGTAGTGCCGGATTCTATGTGTCGGATTGCACCCTTCAATACTCGAAGCTCTGCACCCTCGACATCGATCTTTACGATAGTGCTTGCGGGTTCTTCAAAGTAATCGTCGACGCAGACGAGCGGCACTATTGCTGCGCGATACTCATCGGAACGCTCCGAAACTGTGAACAGGCCGCCGCTGATTTGGGTGCCGGTCCTGAAAAACTCTATTTCAGGTGCAGCGAGTCGATCCATCTCATCGCTGGCAGCCGCATTGACACATTGAATGGTGTTACTTGATTTCGCGGACCACTTCCTGGCGTTCTCTTTGAGGATATCGAAGCGTTCCGGATCTGCCTCTATCGCAATTATCGTTGCTCCAGAGAGAATCCTGTTTGCGTGAAAAGTGTAAACGCCGTGCGATGCACCAACGTCGATAAATCGTGTGACACCCGACAGCAGATCCTCGAACCGAGAGAACTCAAGTTGATCGAGTGCCTGTTCCCCGAAATAGGTCCATGCCAGATAATCCTGATATTTCATATTTGAGTCCATCCGGCTATCGGTCATTTCATCTCGCCCGAGTAAATTTCGCTAGATGGGGTTGCACAGCGTATCGCCATATCTCGATGATGGCGCCAATCAGGCCGATGGCAACCTGTGCCCCAAACAGAGTCAAAGAAAGAGCCAAAGCTTCATGCGCCGGTACGCCGTACAAATGCAGCAGACCGACAGTGCCGGCTTCTCGAATGCCAATACCACCGACCGTAATTGGCGACAGCAGCATTACGAACAGTACGCCACGAACCCATGCGATGGCGGCAAGAGACACATCGATGTTTATGGCAACTGCAACAACATACCATGTCAGTACCATTACGGCGATGCTGGTAAATGAAAGCGCGACCAGAATAATGACCGAATTGGTCTTTAGTTCATGAAACCCTCGTACGGCATCCATGAGCTTATGAAGCCGCCGGGCAATGAATGCGGGTGCGAGTCGGTCTCCCAGCACGACAGCGTGCACCAGCCATCGCGTTGTTATCGGAACAAAGAATGGCAAAAGTAGTGTGGCTACAAACAATACCGACCCAAGCATGAAGAGTAACAAACCCGCGCCTTCCGCGCCGAGTTTTGGATACTCGAAAGCTAGAACAGCAGCTGAAACGCTTGTCATTGTGAAAATCTGGGCTAGTTGCTCAAATACGATAAGCGCCAACGCATCTGAGCCGCTGCCTGCATTTTTGTATCGTACCCAGCGAACTCCATACGAAACGGCACGAGGTAGCGTAAGCATGTAAAATCGTACTGCAAAATTTAGGGTGATAAGTTCACGAAGAGAAAGTTGAATACGATCAATTTCCAGCGCCCGTTTCGTGACCATCGCGGGAAGTATGATCGTCCCAATGATCGCCATCAGGAACGCAACAAACAACCAGAGCGGATCGATGCGGGCAAACGCCGCCGGCAACGCCGACACGTCGAGCAGCGTGAAGCAAGCAATCAGGATGCCGACGCCGATCAGCAGGCGGATCGAATAGAGAGCCCATGGCCTGATCGATTCGCGAATTCTCATCGAGCCCTCGGCACAGGCGACATTGCACAGGAAGCGCCGTTATCATGCGACAGTAGAGGATGCATGCCACGGTCGCCAAGCGCCCCACTCGTATAGCCCTTCCCTTGCCCCGCCTGACTCCGGCTGATATGGCTCGGCGAGGTGTTGGTGCCGATCGGGGCGCCGTTAGGGGCAATGATCGGGCGCGGCGCAGGGGGAGGGTGTCACGGCCATGAATCGGGACGTCCCAACTCCCGGGCCAATGCCTCGGCCGATGTCCGGGCCAATGTCCGGGCATGCACAAGTCGAAGGCGCGTTCCATCGTTTCGCCGCCCGCATCGAATGGCTTTTCCTCGCCGCCATTCTCCTCGCGCTCGCGGCTCAGTTCCTGCTCGCCCTGCGCATCGTCGTCAACTGGGACGAGTTCCACTTCCTCTCGTTCGTCCACGAACATGTGCGCGGCGAGCCGATCGGGCGTTTCCAGACATTGCATGTGCATCTGTTCTCCTGGTTGCCGGGTTTCGGTGCCACCGAGATCGACGAGATCGTTGCCGGCCGCTTCGTCATGGCGGCGTTCGGATGCGCGAGCGTCGTGCTGCTCTATGCGATTGCCCGGCGGTTTCTCTCGCGCGAGGGCGCATTGTTCGGGGCGGTTGCGTATCTGTCGGTTGCGAGCGTCATCGAACATATGGCGAGTTTCCGGACCGACCCACTCGCGACATTCCTCTGTCTTCTCGCATTGTTCCTGCTGCTGCGCCGGCCGGGTGCGACGGTTGTCGGTGCGGCACTCGCGGGGATCGTCATGGCGCCCGCCATGATGGTGACGGTCAAATGCGTCTTCTATCTGGCGGCGATCGGACTGGCGTTGCTCTGCCTCGCGCCGCGCTGGCCGGTGCGAATTCGTCTCGCGCTGTCGTTCGCCATTCCCTTCCTGCTGGCATTCGCCGTTCTGTTCTGGTGGCATGGCACAACGCTCGCCCCGCGCATGCCGGACAACGAGACGGCCGAAGTGGGGGCCGAGGTGGCGGCCGAAATGGCGGTCGGGGCGACGGGCGGCATGGCGGGCGCGGCGGGCGCGGCGGGCGCGATCGATACGATCGTCGCCTTCCTGCAAAACACCGGCTCGAAGATGTTCGTCGAAGACGGGCTTGTGCCGCGCTGGCGCTATCTTTTGATTAGCCTCGCGCTCAACCCGCTGTTCTGGATCGTCACGCTCTGCGGCGCGGGGCTTGCCTTGCGCGATGCCCGGAACCGGGATCGGCTGCCATCAGGCGAAGCGGTGGCCGGCGAAGCGGTGGCGGATCGGCGCAATGGCTGGCTCGCCCTCGCGATCGCCTTTCCGGTCGCGACACCGCTCTTCTACCGCAACGCCTTCGATTACAATTTCGTCTTCATCCTGCCGCCGGCAGCGATCCTGGCAGGGCTCGGTTTCGAATGGCTGCGCGCGCGCGCGACGTCGAGCGGGCGCCGTGCGGCGCAGCTTTTGTTTGTTGTCATAGCACTCGGCCCGCTGGCCTTCCTGGCGGCCGGGATCGCGCGCAATTTGCCCGACGAAACGCAACCGCAGCGCCGGACGATCGATGCCGTGCATCGCATCTTTCCCGCGCCGGTTCCCTATATCGACGGCTATGGCGCGGTCGCGCGCTTTCCGCGCGTCGGGTTCTTCACCAGCAGCTGGGGGCTCGATCGCTATCGCGCGGCCGGCCGGCCGGTCTATGCTGATCTGATGGCAGCGACGCAGCCGCCTTTGTTGCTCGCCGATTCGCCGGCGCTGCATGCGGCCTTGCTCGACGAGATCGAGGTGCCCGACGAACTCGCGCTGCTGCCTGCGGACGCGGCCTTTCTCGCCACCCATTACCGGCAATATTGGGGTATGATCTTCGTCGCCGGGCAAAGCCTGGCTGTGGCGGAACCGGGCGGAATCGGGGGCTTCGAGATCGTCGTTGCCGGCGATTACCGGCTCGATGCAACGGGACAGGTCCGGATCGACGGGTTTCCGCTCGAGCCGGGCACGACGGTTCGGCTCGAGGCGGGCAGGCACGAGTTTCGGGCCGGGCCGGGGATGACCGAGGCGGCGCTGATCTGGGCGGCGGCGCAACCGGCGCCGGAAACCGCGCCGGTCGGGCTGCTGGAGTTTTTCGGCGCCGGACCATAGAGCCGCGCGCGGCGGGGCGATCGAGAGCCGCGCAGGGCGGTACGATCGGCGACACCGGATCGGGGGCGGGATTGAAACTGATCGTCCAGATTCCCTGTTACAACGAGGCCGAGACGCTGCCGGCGACGATCGCCGCGATTCCGCGCCGCATACCCGGCATCGATCGCGTCGAGATCCTGGTGATCGACGACGGTTCGCGCGACGGCACATCCGACGTCGCGCGCGCCCACGGCGCCGATCATGTCGTGCGCCATGCGCGCAATCGCGGCCTCGCCGCGACCTTCGCGACCGGGCTCGATGCCTGTCTCGAACGGGGTGCCGACATCATCGTCAACACCGACGGCGACAACCAGTACGAGGCGGCCGACATTCCGGCCCTGGTGCAGCCGATCCTCGACGGTCGCGCCGATATCGTCATCGGCGATCGCCAGACCGCCAGCGTCGAACATTTCTCGTCTGCCAAGCGCCTGCTTCAGTCGCTCGGCAGCCGCGTCGTGCGCCTGCTCTCGCGCACCGACGTGCCCGATGCGGTTTCCGGTTTTCGCGCGATCTCGCGCGAGGCGGCACTCCGGCTCAACATCGTTTCGGGTTTCAGCTACACCATCGAGATGCTGATCCAGGCCGGTAGGAAGCGCATGGCGGTCGTCTCGGTGCCGGTGCGCACGCGGCCGGTCGCCCGCGAATCGCGCCTGTTCAAGACGATTCCCGGATTTCTGCAGCAGTCGCTCGCGACCATGCTGCGCATCTATGCGATGTACCGGCCGCTCAAGCTGTTTGCATTGGCGGGTGCCGTGCTGCTGCTGATCGGGCTCGTGCCGATCCTGCGCTTTCTCTGGTTCTATGCGCAAAGCGATGGCGGCGGGC
The DNA here is from genome assembly GCA_040902665.1 of Dongiaceae bacterium. Taxonomy (GTDB): domain Bacteria; phylum Pseudomonadota; class Alphaproteobacteria; order Dongiales; family Dongiaceae; genus JAWXBK01. The sequence goes on along the minus strand of JBBDWX010000153.1, from coordinate 15,542 downwards.
ATGTCCAGTCGCTCATCCTCGGCGGCGTGCTGGTGACGATCGCCGCGTTCGTCTTCCTGATCGGTCTGGTCGCCGATCTGATCGGCTTCAACCGGCAACTTCTGGAAACGACGCTGGCCAAGGTTCGTGGCCTCGAACTCCAGCTCGCGCGCATGGAGCGCGCCGCCGGGTCCTCCCAAGCCGGGTCCTCCCAAGCCGGGTCCTCCCAAGCCGGGTCCTCCCAAGCCGGGCCGGCCGGTGGGGAAGGGGCCGCGGGACGCCCGGCTGGCGTGGCGGAGAACCAGGCCCGAGACCCGGCCGCAGACCGGGCGGCCGGGCCGCGCTGAGCGGCACCCGAACCGGATAAACCGGACCCGTCCGGCCGAACCGGCGCCTGCTCGCTGCGACATATTGGGGCGCCTTTCTGACCTCGCCTGTCGCCGCTAGGATGCCGCCGCCGGGCCGGGCAACCGGCGCGGCGCGGGCCATCGCAGGCGCCAACCAGGGGGCGGTAACGACATGCAGAGCGGGATGCAGACCCACGCGCGGGTGGTGGTGATCGGCGGCGGCGTGGTCGGCGTCTCGGTGCTTTACCATCTCGCCCGGCGCGGCTGGCAGGACGTGATGCTGATCGAGCGCTCCGAGCTCACCTCAGGCTCGACCTGGCATGCGGCGGGCGGCATGCACACGCTGAACGGCGATGTGAACATGTCGTTCCTGCAATCCTACACGATCAAAATCTACGACGAGATCGAACGCGAATCGGGTCAGAGCTGCGGCATCCACCGTGTCGGCTGCCTCTATCTCGCATCGACCGAGGCGCGCGCCGATTTCTTCAAGGCGGAACGCGCGAAGGCGCATTATCTCGGCCTCGATCTCGATTTCATGCCGATGGACGAGGTCGCAAGGGTCCATCCGCTGGTCGATCTCAGCCATTTCCGCACCGCTTTGTTCGATCCGAACGACGGCCATGTCGATCCGAACGGCGTGACCAACGCTTACGCCAAGGCGGCGCAAAAGCGCGGCGCCAATATCGTGCTGCGCAACCCCGTGAAGGAACTTCATCAGAAGCCTGACGGCGGCTGGCAGGTGGTGACCGAGCAGGGCACGGTCGAGGCGGAATACGTGGTCAATGCCGGCGGGCTCTGGGCGCGCGAGATCGGCCGCATGGCCGGGATCGACCTGCCGATCGTGCCGATGGAGCATCAATATCTGCTGACCAACGAGCTGCCGGAACTCGAAGCCCTGACGCGCGAATTGCCGATGGCGATCGATTTCGAGGGCGAAAGCTATTCGCGTCAGGAGCGGCGCAGCTTCCTGATCGGCACCTACGAACAGGACGCGCGGCACTGGGCGGTCGACGGTACGCCGCCCGATTTCGGTCACGAGCTGCTGCCGCCCGATCTCGATCGCATCGCCGATCTGATGGCGATCGCGATGGAGCGCTTTCCGTTGCTGAAGGAGGGCGGCATCAAGCGCGTGGTCAATGGCGGCATGGTCTTCGCGCCCGACGGCAATCCGATCATCGGGCCGGTCCGGGGCTTGCGGAACTATTTCTGCGCCTGCGGCGTGATGGCGGGTTTCAGTCAGGGCGGCGGCGTCGGGCTCGCGGTCGCGAACTGGATCGTCGACGGCGAACCGGGCATGGACGTGTTTGCGATGGACGTGGCGCGCTTCGGCGAGTTCGTGACGCAGGATTTTCTGCTCAAGAAGACCGAAGAGAATTATCGTCGCCGCTTCATGCTGACCTTTCCGAACGAGGAACTGCCCGCCGCACGCCCCGGCAAGCGCACGCCGGTCTATTCGGACCTCAAAAGCGAGGGCGCGGTATTCGGGATGGCCTTCGGGCGCGAATATCCGCTCTGGTACGGCAAGAAAGGCCAGACGACCGTCGAGACGCCGTCCTTTCGCCGCTCGAATGCGTTCCCCTTCGTCGATGCGGAATGCCGCGCGGTGCGCGAAATGGTCGGCATCTGGGAAACGTCGACCTATTCGAAGTTCGAGATCGCCGGGCCGCATGCCGCCGAATGGCTCGACAATCTGGTCGCGAACAGATTGCCGTCGCGGCCGGGCCGGACAGTGCTTTGCCCGGTTCTGACCCCGACCGGCCGCGTTGCCGGCGATCTGACGGTCACGCGCCTCGAGGCCGAGCGCTTTCTGCTGGTCGGGTCGGGCAGCGGCGAGGAATTTTACCGGCGGCTCCTGGCGTCGCTGCAAAGCGATCTGCTGCCGGGACGAAATGGCGTCGAGATCGACGACGTAACCGAAACGCTGTGCGGCTTTTCGATCACCGGGCCGCTGGCGCGCGAGCTGCTCGCCGCGGTGACGCAGCGCGACGTCTCCGATCACGAGTTTCCCTTTCTCACCGCCCGGCATCTCGCGATCGGCAACACGCACCCGCTGGTCGTACGCATTTCGTTCACCGGCGAACTCGGCTACGAACTCTATATGCCGCAGGAGGAACAGCTTGCGGTCTATAACGCGCTGGTCGAGGCCGGGCGCCAGTTCGATCTCAAACATTTCGGCGTGCGCGCGCTCAATTCGCTGCGCCTCGAAAAGGGCTACGGCTCGTGGGGCCGCGAGTACACGATGGATTACACACCCTACGAGGCCGGCCTCGGGCGTTTCGTTCGGCCGGACAAGGGCACCTTCATCGGCCTCGAGGCGGTGCAGGCGATGGATGCTGCAGCGCCGGCGCGCCGGCTGGTGCTCTTCGCGATCGACGGCGATGAGGCGGGCCTCCAAGGATCGGATCCCCATGGGGCCGATCCGTTTGGCGGCGAGCCGCTGTTCCATCGCGGGCGCTGCGTCGGGCGGCTGACCTCGGGCGGTTACGGTCATTGGGTCGAGAAGAGCCTCGGGCTCGGCTATGTGCCGGCCGACGCCGCTGCTGACGGGCAGGGCTTCGAGGTCGAGATCCTTGGCAAGCGCCGCCATGCCGAGCTGCTCGACCGCCCGCCCTACGATCCCGACGGTTTCAGGCTGCGGAGCTGATGCGCATCCCGCTCGACAATCTCGGCGCGATCCACGATCCCGCATCCGGCATCGCGATGCGCGGCAGCGAAATCGCGGCGGCGGTCGCACGCGCGACCGGCACGCTGCGCCGGCACGGCGTCGCGCCCGGCGACAGCGTCATCGTTGCGCATGGCGGCAGCGCGCATTTCTTCATCGATCTGCTCGCGGTCTGGCAGGCCGGCGGATGTGCGGCCTGTGTGAACGCATCGCTGCTGCCGGACGAACTCGCCAACGTGACCGGCTTTACCGGCGCTCGGCTGGTGCTGGCCGGCGACGGTTACAAAGGCGGCGAACCGGGCGCGCGGTTGGTCGATACGCGCAGCGAGACGGATGAGCCTGCGGCCGCCGACGATCGCGCATCGCTCGACGATCCGGCGCTGATCCTCTTCACCAGCGGCACGACCGGCGATCCCAAGGGCGTCGTCCATACATTCCGCTCGCTGCTGGCGCGGCTCGCCCTCAACCGCACCCATCTCGGTGTCGAAACATTGGCGCGAACGCTGTGCGTGCTGCCGACCCATTTCGGGCACGGTCTGATCGGCAATTGCCTGACCCCCTGGCTCGCCGGCCACGACCTGTTTCTCTTTCAGCAGCCGGGCGTCGCCGGCGCGGCGAAGCTCGGCGCACTCGTCGACGAGCATCGCATCACGTTCATGAGTTCGGTGCCGAGCTTCTGGAAGATCGCGCTCAAGCTGGGCAAGCCGCCCGAGGGCCGGACGCTGCGCCGCATCGGCATCGGTTCGGCGCCGCTCTCGGCCGATCTCTGGCTGCGCGTCGCCGCCTGGAGCGGAGCGCCGGTTGCCAACATGTATGGCATCACCGAGACCGCAAACTGGATCGGCGGTGCGGCGAGCGACGAGTTTGCACCCGAGGACGGGCTGATCGGCCGGCTCTGGGGCGGCAACGCCGCCGTGCTCGGCGAGGACGGCACGCTCCGCAAGGCGGGCGAGGGCGAACTTCTGCTGCAGACACCCTCCCTGATGCAGGGCTATCTCAAGCGGCCGGATCTGACCGAACCTGTGCTCAAGGCGGGCTGGTTCCACACCGGCGATATCGGCCGCATCGACGCAGACGGCACGATGCGCCTCGTCGGCCGGCAGAAGGACGAGATCAATCGCGCCGGGCAGAAAGTCAATCCGGCCGAGATCGATCTCTTTCTCGAGCGTCATCCTTCGATCGCCGAGGCATGCTGTTTCGGTCTGCCGGATTCTATCAGCGGCGAAATCGTCGCGGCCGCGGTTCGCCTGGTCGACGGTGCCAGGGACGATGCGGCGATGCTCAAGTCCTGGGCCGCCGACCGGCTTCGACACGAGATTGTGCCGGAGAAATGGTTTATCGTATCGGATATACCGAAAACCGATCGCGGCAAGGTAAGCCGACGGATCGTGATGCAGGCCTGCCTCGACAGTGTGAAGCGATGAACGAACCGAAGAATCCCGGTAATGCCCTGTCGTTGCGCCAGCTCCGCGCCCGCGGGTCTGGGGACGGCAATCGGCCGGCGGCGAACCGGCAGGCCGGCGTTGCGCAAGGCAGTGCTGCGCCGGGCAGTGCCGCGCAGGGCGGGCCTGTGCCGGGCGGCGACCGCAAGGTCGGGACCGCGGGCCAACAGCCGCAGCGCGCCGGGCAGCCCGCCGGCCAACCCGGGGCCCAGAAGCGGCCGCAGCAACGACCCCAGAAGCGGCCGCCCGATCCGCCGATCCGGCTCGAGACCGAGAATTACATCGTGCGCTCGATGACGCATGACGACGTCAACGAAGACTATCGGGACTGGACGCACGATCCCGAGGTCATGGCCGGCGTCAATTCCTCGCCGACAGCGATGACGATCGAGGATATGCACAAATATGTCGACCGCTTCGACAACCGGAATTCGTTTCATTTCGGCGTTTTCGACAAGCATGCCGGCAACAAGCTGGTCGGCTTCTATGTCATCTATCGCGATCGCCGGCACAATCTCGCCCAGACCAACGTCGTCATCGGCAACAAGGAATATTGGGGCAAGTCGATCGTGCTGGAGACGCGCGCCGTCGTGCTCGATTTCCTGTTCAATGTGGTGAAGGTCGGCAAGATCTGGGGCAACCCGATGGTGCGCAATATCCGTTCGGTCTTCAATTACAAGGCCCAGGGTTTCACCGCGGAAGGCATGCTGCGTCGCCATCGTATCGATCCCGAGGGCAATCGCGTCGACCAGGTGATGTTCGGGCTCTTCCCCGAGGAATGGGCAAAGCGCAAGGCCGAGCTGCGCAGGCACGGCAAGGATGCCGGCACCCGAAGCGACGGGATCGCTGCAAAGACCGTCAAGGAAGGCGAGGCATGACCGAGATCGAAGCCGCCGCCCGGCGCATGCTGGCCGAGGCGCTGGAACTCGACGCGGCGCAGCTTCCGCCCGACGCCTCGGTTGTCACCATGCGCGAATGGGACAGTCTCGCCCACATGCGCCTGGTCGAGGTCATGGAGCGCGAACTCGCCGCAGAACTGCCGCCCGACCTGCTGCTCTCGATCGGCTCGCTCGACGACGTGGCGCGTGTGCTCGCCGCCCGCAACAGTTCATCGGACACGCCACCGGTCGGGAGCCGTTGATGCCCGATCGGACCGACGAAAAAGCCGCCACGGTGGTGACGGTGCGCCGCCGCGAGACCTTCGACAATCTCCAGCGGCTCGATCTTTTTACCGGCATCTCCGATCGTACGGCCGGCACGCGCGGGCTCTCGATGTACAAGGTCGTGATGCCGCCGGGTGCTGCGGCCGAGCCGCACAGCCATCGCGACTACGAAACGGCGATCTATATTCTCAAGGGCCGGATCGAGACCCGTTACGGCGACGGGCTGAAGCAATCGACGATCCACGAGGTGGGCGATTTCGTGTTCATTCCCGCCGGCGTCCTGCACCAGCCGGTCAATCTGAGTGCGACCGAAACCGCCGAAGCGCTGGTCGCGCGCAACGATCCGAGCGAGCAGGAAAACGTGGTGCCGTACGAGGCGGGGTGATCTTATCCGCGCCGCCCCGGCACGACCGAGATCAGCGCGATCGCGGTGCTGACGAGCGCGAGCGCTGCGATCACGTCCCAGCCGATCGGTTCGCCGAGCACGAGCGTACTCGATAGAACGCCATGACCGGGATCAGCAGTGTGCCGAGCGCCGAGATCGAAGCGGGATAGATCGACACCACCCGATACCAGGCCCAGTGGCAGAAGACGGTCGGGATGATCGTCGCATAGGCGGTGGCAAGCCAGGCGGTCATGCTCACGCCGCCCCAGTCGAAATCGCCGTCGATGACGATGGCGGCGATGACAACCGGTATGCCGCCGATCAACAACTGCCAGCCGGCAAGCGCGAGGATGGACAGGCTCCAGCGCACGCGCTTGAGGCTGATCGTGCCGGCGGCCCAGACGAAACCGGCCAACGCCATGAACATGAGGCCGAGCGGCGCCGTGGCGAGCCCCTCGCGCGCCGGGATCAGCAGGCAGGCAACACCGCCCATGCCGAGCGCCAGCGCCGCGCCGATACGCAGCGTCAGTTTCTCGCCGAGAAACGGCACGGCGAGCAAAGCGGTCCAGACCGGCATCGTGTAGGCGACGATCGCGGCGCGGCCCGCTTCCATATTCGCGATGCCGAAGGCGGAGAGAATCTGCCAGCCGGTCACGTTGATGAGACTGACGATCACCAGTGGCTTGAGTTCACTGCGTGTCAGCATCAGCCGCTGGCCGGCGAGCCGCGCGATCAGCATGAGGCCGGCGGCACCGCCGACGACGGTGATGGCGCGAAAGCCGAACACCGGAATCTCGACCAGCGCGGTCTTCATCGCTGGCCAGTTGATACCCCAGAAGAAGGTCAGGCCGGCCAGCAAGGCGAGGCCGAGCCTCGAATCGGCCAGCGCGCGCGGTGCGTCGGCTGCGCTCATGCCTGGCCGGCGCGGCGGCGGCCCTGACGCAAATCGAGGTCGCCGAGCAGATGTTCCTTCTGCGCCGGCGTCATGATCAGCCAGTCGCGAATCTCGTCGATCGTGCGCGCGCAGCCGACGCACCAGCCGGTCTTTTCGTCGATGGTGCAGACGCTGATGCAGGGCGAGGGCGGGCCCGCGCGCAAATTGCGGAGCCGTTCCGCCCGTCGCTCTTCGCGGTCGGGTCGGCCGCGCGGCTTCGGTTCATCGGTCATCGTTCGGCCCGCGCGTCGTCGTTGCTATCGTCCTCCAGCAGAGCGCCAGGGCTTTTGCTTTTCCTGAAACCGGCTTCGGTCGATGCGCGGTTGTCGGCTTGCACGGCGGCGCGCACGGCGGCGCCCGACCGACCGACGAGTTTCTCGTACAGGACGGGATCGGTGTCGCCCTCGCTGCCGAAAATCAGGATCCGCGAATCGGCGCGCAGGTCGAGTGCCTCGCGCAGCACCGGGTCGGCGGTGCTGGCGAGCAATCCCGCGAGGCCGCCGACGCCCGCCTCGCCGCCGACCACCGGGCGATCGCCGCCGACGCCCGCGGCAAGCGCACGCATCGCATGAACCGCCGCCGTATCAGGCAGCGTCATGAACGCATGGGCGCCGGGTTTCATCACGGCCCAGGCGAGCGGCGACACTTCGCCGGCCGCGAGGCCCGCCATCAGCGTATCGAGATTGCCGGACGCCTTGGCAAGCTTGCCGGCCAGCGCGGTCTGATAGACGCAATCGGCGACGTCGGGCTCCACGATCACGACATAGGGTCGCGCCTCTTCGAGCCGCTGCCAGAGCCGCGCGATGACCGCCGCGGGCAGGCCGCCGACGCCGGCCTGGATGAAGAGATGCGTCGGTGCGCCGGTGCCGCGGCGTGCGAGCGTGTCGAGCGCCTCGTCCACCATGACGCCGTAGCCCTGCATCACCAGCTTGGGAATCTCGTTGTAGCCGTCATACGAGGTGTCGGAGATCACCTGCCAGCCGTTCTTCGCGGCCTCCTCGGCGCAGAGATGCACGGAGTCGTCGTAATCGCCGTCGATGCGGCGAACCTCGGCGCCATATTGTTCGATCGCCGCCTTGCGGCCCTCGCTCACGGTCGCGTGGATGTAGACGATGCAGCGGCAGCCGAACAGAGACGCGCCCCAGGCGACCGAGCGGCCGTGATTGCCATCGGTTGCGGTTGCCACGGTGAAACCCTTGGCGATGTCGCGATGCTTGCCGGCGAGCAGGTCCGCGCTGGTCGGGCGCTGCCCGGTTTTTTCGGCGATCCGCTCGGCCAGCCAGCGATAGACCGCATAGGCGCCGCCGAGTGCCTTGAAACTGCCGAGGCCGAACCGATCACCCTCGTCCTTGTACCAGACGGCGCCGACGCCGATCGCGGCGGCGAGCCCGGCCAGATCGTGCAGCATTGTCGGCGCGTAGCCCGGCCACCCGGCGATTTCGGCGCGGGCGGCCGCGAAGGAATCGGCGCTCAGAACCGGTTCGAGCGCGACGGGGTAGGGATCGTCCGGCAACGCGGCAAGGGCGTTGGGGATCAGGCGCGTGGCGAAGCGCTGCGGTTTCCAGTCCGGCATGGCGGTGTCTAATATCATGTTTTCCCGGCCGCCGCCTTGGTCTCGCGACCGATTTTTCGGCCCGGCCCAACGGATGCGTCCTGCCCATGCGCCCTGTCGTCACCGTCCGCCAGCTCCGTCTTTGGTCCGGCCTGGTGCTGTTCGCCTATGTCGCGAGCCACCTGGCGAATCACGGGCTCGGCCTCGTATCGCTCGATGCGATGGAGGCGGCCCGCGAACCGTTCGGCTGGTTCTGGCGCCAGCCCGGCCTGCCGTTCCTGGTCGGTGCGCTGTTGATTCACGTTGCGCTCGCATTCGTCTCGATCTACCGGCGGCACAGCCTGCATCTCGCGCGCTGGGAATGGATGCAGCTCGGGCTCGGTCTCGCCGTGCCGCCGCTGCTTGCCGTGCATCTCATCGGCACGCTCGGTGCATCGCTGATGTTCGGTATTGAACCGACCTATGCGTTCGTCCTGCTCTCGACCTGGGTCGCCGGCGGCTGGCCCGCGATCCAGCAGCCGCTTCTTCTGCTGGTCGCCTGGCTGCACGGCTGCATCGGGCTGCATTTCTGGCTGCGGCTCAAATCCGGCTATGCGGCCTGGCAACCGTATTTCTTCGCCATCGCGCTCCTGCTGCCTGTCCTTGCGCTTCTCGGATATGCCGCATCCGGTCGCGCGGTCGCTGTGCTGGCCGCCGATCCCGACTGGCTGGCGGCGGCGCTGGCGCGAATTGGCCCGCTCGGCGATAGCGATATTTCTTTCATCTACGAACTCGAACGAAAGACCCTCATCGGTTATGCCGCTCTGCTGGCAGCCGTGTTCGCGGCGCGCGACATGCGCGACCGGCTGCGGCGGCGCCGTGCGATCCGCATCGACTATCCCGACGGCAGAACGATCCAGGTGTCGCCCGGCACCAGCATTCTCGAGGCGAGCCGCATCGGCGGCATCCCGCATGCGAGCGTGTGCGGCGGCCGCGGCCGCTGTTCGACCTGCCGCATTCATGTTCTGGCCGGCGTCGAAAATCTGCCGCCGCCCGACGAATCCGAACGCCAGGTGCTGGCGCGCGTCGTCGCGGGCGAGAGCGTGCGGCTGGCATGCCAGACGCGACCGTTCGGGCCTGTGACAGTTCTCCCGTTGCTGCCGGCGGGATCGACGCCGCGCGATGCACAGCCGCGCCCCGGCTATCTGCAGGGCAAGGAGGTCGAGATCGCGATCCTGTTCGTCGATCTGAGGGCCTTTACCGCACTCTCCGAACATAAACTGCCTTACGATGTCGTGTTCATTCTTAATCGATATTTTCGGGCGATGGGCACCGCGGTCGAGGCGGCGGGCGGGCATATCGACAAATTCATCGGCGACGGGGTGATGGCCTTGTTCGGGATCGGTGCCGATGTCAACGACGGCGCGCGCCGCGCCCTCGATGCTGCGCGTCTGATGGCGCGCAATCTCCAGGAGGTGAACCGTCTGCTCGCACACGACCTCGACGCGCCGCTGCGGATCGGCATCGGCATTCATGCCGGTCCGGCCATCGTCGGCGAGATGGGTTACGGCCGTGCCGTTTCGCTGACCGCGGTCGGCGATACGGTCAACACGGCGAGCCGGCTCGAAACGTTGACGAAAGAGCTTGTCTGCCAGCTGGTCATTTCCGATGCGGTGGCACAGGCGGCGGGCGTCGAGCTCGAGACAGCAACGCGGCACGAACTCACGCTGCGCGGCCGTGGCGGATCGATGACCGTGATCGCGATTGTCGATGCGGCCGGGTTGCCGGCACCCGACAAGGGCCCGACGACGGACGCGCCCGTAACAGGCGTAACGGAGACGAAAGCCGGCGTGCCCTAGAAAGCGAACCGATCAGCTCTGGTCGTGTGCTTCCTTGTACTCTTCGATCTCTTCGAGGAGTTCTTCATACTCCTCGCAGTCGCTGTCGCAGGCGGCGGCCAGCACGGCAAGCCGCTCTTCGGCCATGGGCAGATCGTCGAGCAGAAGATAGAGCTCGCCGAGATACTCGTTCGCGCCGAGATGCTCCGGATCCTCGGCGAGCGCCGCCGTATAGAACTCGAGCGACGTGTCGTAATCGCCGAGCTTGCGATGGCTGTAGCCGAGCCAGTTCAGAATGTCCGGATCGTTGGGTTCTTTGGCGCGCGCCTTCTCGAGCAGCGCGATCGCATCCTCGTATTCTTCGTCGTCGATGTGATCCTCGGCATCGTCGATCATGTCGGCGACGCTGGGCGGTGAATCGCTGGAGTCGCCGCCGGCGCCGAACGCAGTCCCGGCCTGGAACATGAGCGCCAGCGCCACAAAGATCAGCAGTGCAACGGCGAGACGCAGCGCATCGGGCGCGCGGGTGGACGCTGTACGAAGGCGGCGATGGCGCGGCGTCGGGTGCGAATTCGGATGCGACATGGGATGAAACCTCCTCGCTCATTTCGCGACTCAGGCTCGAATGCTAGCGCCGATTTGTGGCGAATGTCAGGCCCGGTGCACGAAGATGGCACGGTCTCCGGCGAATGTGATGCAACCGGCAAGCGAGGCTGCGGGTTTTGTCTCCATGGTGCCCGGAATGGCGGGGCCGGCCGGCATTTGCCGGGCAGTCTCCCCTAAAACCGCGGCGGTCCCGATCGCCGTTACCCTGTGGAAACCGTGCCGGCGCGGCCTGAGCGGCCTAGAGGATTGCCAGCTGGTTTGCCGGCGGTCGACCGAGTGCCGCCTTGCGGCGTCCGGCTTTTTCGACCACCACGATCGGGCGTTCGATCAGGATCGGGAACTTCGCCATGGCGGCGAACAGTTGCTTGCGCGTGAGTGCGGGATCGTCGAGCCCGGCCGCGCGATATGGCGCTTCCTGGCGGCGCATCAGATTGCGCGGTTCGAGATCGAGCAGTTTGAGAATTTCGTCGAGCCGGGCGGCGCTCGGCGGTTTGTCGAGATAGGGGGCGATCGTCGGTTCGATGCCGCGTGCCTCAAGCAGCGCCAGCGTCGCGCGCGATTTGCTGCAGCGCGGGTTGTGATAGATCGTCACCGTCATCGATTGTCCTCCCGCATCGGCGAAATCCCTGCGCGCGCAGCGCAATCCTGTGCCGCAGCGGATGAGCAGCCTGGGGGTTCGCAATTATCCCGTCAACCATGTTAGAATTCACGAATGCCGTGCACTTTTTCGTTCGATAGGTTGCGGCCGTTCGATCGGGCACGGCCGCTCGATAAGGCGCGAGGCTGGCTCGGCCGGTTTGCGTTCGCGCTCGTCCTGTCGCTGATCCTGGGCGTCCTGCTGCAACCGGCCAGCGCCGTGGCGCAGGATGCGGCCTCCGAGACGGCCCCCGAGGCTACGCCAGACGCGACGCCGGACAGCGCGACCGACGGCGATTTCCAGCCGGGCGTGCCGGTCGTCGGCGATGTCGATCCGACCATCTCGAGACCGGAAACGCCGGCCGGCGCCGCTACCGATACGGCGCCCGACTACGGCAAGGCGACGTCAGATCCGGCGGATACCGCCGAACCGGGCATGGCCGATGTCGAGCGCCTGATCGAGATCCTCGAAGATCCGGCCGAGCGCGAGAAGCTGCTCGAATCGCTGCGCGCATTGCGGGCGGTCGAGGAAGAACGCACCGCGGAGAACGAAGCGGGGCTCGGCAGCGTCGTGCTCGGTGCCGCTTCGGAACAGATGGAGCGGTTCAGCGATGGCGTGGTGTCGCTGGGCGCCGGGCTCGCGGACCTGCCGGCCGTCTTCGAATGGATGATCGGGCAGGGAAGCGATCCGGCGGCGCGCGAATTGTGGCTCGAAATTGCGCTGCGGCTGGCGACGATCCTCGGTGCCGCAATCGCTGTCCGCTGGCTGGTCGACAGATTGCTGGCGCGACCGCGCCGCATGCTCTCACCGGGCGAGGGCGAACGGATCTGGATCCGCATTCCGATGCAGCTCGCACGATTGCTGCTGGCGCTGATGATACCGGCGGCGTTCGCGGCAACCGCCTATGGCGTGTTCTCATTCCTGCATGCGCGGGAGACGACGCGGCTCGTCGTGTTGGCTGTCGTCAACGCCTACCTGATCGTCGCGGTTGTAACGACGATTGTGCGCGAGCTGCTGGCACCGGATTCCGCGTTCACGCGGCTGCTGCATGTTTCGGGCGAAAGCGCCGAATATATCTGTGTCTGGGTGCGCCGGCTGGCGATCGTCTGCGTCTACGGCTATTTCGCCTGCCAGGCTGCGTTCCTGCTCGGGCTGCCGGTCGGTGCCTACGAGGTGCTGCTGCGTCTGGTCGGGCTTTTGTTCACCGGGCTGATCGTCGTGCTGATCCTGCAGAACCGCGCGGGCGTCGCAAACCGGATACGCGGCGCTTCGATGGGCGGGCTGCGCGCGCGCGTCGCCGACATCTGGCATGTTCTGGCGATCGTCTATGTGATCGCCTGTTTCGTCGTCTGGGCGCTGGCGATCCAGGGCGGCTTCGCCTTCCTGTTGCGCGCGACGATCCTCAGCGTTCTGGCGGTCGCGCTCGCGTTCGCAGTCAGCTTCGGCATCGGCCGGCTGATCGATCACGGTTTTTCGCTCGCACCCGACGTCAAGGCGCGCCATCCGGGCCTCGAAGCGCGTGCCAACCGCTACCTGCCGCTGCTGCGGCGCTTTCTGATGATTGCGATCTATGTCGCGGTCGCCGTTGCGTTGTTCGAGATCTGGGGCTTCGGCACGCTGACCTGGCTGGTGTCGGAATCGGGCTCGGGCCTCTTGCGCACTCTCGCGACCATCCTGGTGACGGTGTTGCTGGCGCTGGCCGCGAGCGAGGCGCTCGGGCTGATGATCGAGCGCTATATCCGCCGGCTCGACAGCCAGGCCGGATCGGGCGGAACCCGCGCCCGCACGTTGTTGCCGCTGCTGCGCACGGTGTTCCGCATCGTCATGATCGTGCTGGTCGTGATGATCGTTCTTTCGGAACTGGGCATCGACATCGCACCGCTGCTCGCCGGTGCCGGCGTCATCGGCCTTGCCATCGGTTTCGGCGCGCAGAAGCTGGTGCAGGACGTCATCACCGGGTTCTTCATCCTGGTGGAAGACTCGATTTCGGTCGGCGATTTCGTCGATCTCGGTACCCATACCGGCACGGTCGAGAGTATTAGCATCCGTTCGATTCGCATGCGCGATCTCGAGGGGACGATGCACACCGTTCCGTTCAGCAGCGTGAACACCGTCAAGAATTTCTCTCGCGATTTCGGTTACGCGCTCATGGATATCGGCATCGCCTATCGCGAAAACACCGACGAGGTAATGGAGATCATGCGCGAGGTCGGCACCGATATGGCCGAGGATCCGGATATCAAGCGCAATATCCTGGCGCCGATCGACGTACTCGGCGTGCACGCGCTGGCCGATTCGGCAGTCGTCATAAGGGCGCGTTTCATGACCCGGCCGATGATGCAATGGGCCATCAAGCGCGAGTTCCTGCGGCGGGTTAAATTCGCCTTCGACGAGCGGGGCATCGAGATGCCGTTCCCGCACCGGACGCTCTATTTCGGCGAGGACAGCGCGGGCAACGCGCCGCCGCTCCGGGCCCGAACGCTGGAGGTCGATGCTCCCGCAACGGATCGCCCCGAACGGCGCGAGCGACCGGCTGCAAAGTCGCAAGGTTTTACGGATGCGCCCGAGCCGCCGCCGGCCGGCGGCTCGCGGGACAGCGACTAGCGCCCTTCGGACCCGTCTGCTGATTCCGCGGCCGCGATCGCGGCATCGAGTGCCGCGTCGTCGTCGAGTGCTATGACGCGTCGCACCGTCTCGTAGTCGAAACCGGCACGGGCAAGCGCGGCCATGTCCTTCTCGCGCAGCGCCGCTCTTGCGGATGGCGCGCGCGCCGGTCCGATCCGCCGCCGTCGCGCCACGCGACAGGCGGCGCGAAACTCGGCATCGCCGTCGTCCTGCCGCAGCGTTTCGATCGCCCGGTCGATGGCCTCGCTGCCGACGCCCTTGCTGCGCAACCGCGCGCGAATGCGGCGGCCCGATTCGCCGCGCCGATTGAGGCTGCCGGCGCGAATCTCGGCATAACTTGCATCGTCGATCAGCCCGGCCCGCTCGAGCCGCGCGATGACCGCGTCGATCACCGGGGCAAGCGTGGCTTGATCCGGGCTCGTGCCGGCGCGGCGCGCCTCGCGATAGGCGCGGCGCTGCAGCACCCGGCGCATATTGTCGGCCGAACTCGCAAACCGCCCGAGATACGCCAGCGCCGCCGCATGATAGGCCTCGACGGTCGGCGCAGGGCTGGATTTGCCGTCGCTCATCGCCGCAGCATCGCATGGCGGCGCGCAGACCCGCCAGTAACCGCAGAAACCGCCGATCGGCCCTGCAACAGCCGGTGCTTGCGGCCGCGGGTCGGGCGCGATAAAGCTGGCGCCCGCGCCGGCAGCCCGGCGCCGAACATCCTGTCCCGGACGCTTTCATCGCCCGCATGTCTGTCGTACAGCCTCGTCATCGCCGCGTCGGCCCGGTCAACTGGATCGGCGTTGGAACGCTCTATTTCAAGGAAGTGCGGCGCTTCGCCAAGGTGGTGACCCAGACCGTGATTGCCCCGGTCATCACCTCGCTGCTGTTTCTGGCGATCTTCTCGCTGGCGCTCGGTCGTGCGGTCGAGACCATCGGCGGCGTTTCGTTCGCCGCGTTTCTGGCGCCGGGCCTCATCATGATGTCGATGGTGCAGAACGCATTCGCCAACACCTCGTCCTCGATCGTGATCGCCAAGGTCCAGGGCAGCATCGTCGATCTGCTGATGCCGCCTTTGTCGCCCGGCGAGATCGTGCTGGCGATGGCGCTCGGCGGCATGACACGCGGTATCGCGGTCGGCCTAGCCGCTGCGCTCGGCATGTCGCTGTTCGTGCCGGTTTCCATCCACGATGCCGGCTTCATCCTGTTCCATGCCGTTGCCGCAAGCCTGCTGTTGTCGCAGCTCGGCATCCTCGGCGGTATCTGGGCCGAAAAGTTCGACCATATTGCCGCGGTGACCAATTTCGTGATCACGCCCTTCGCGTTCCTGTCGGGGGCGTTTTATTCGGTCGAGCGCCTGCCGGAGCCCTGGTATGCCGTGGCGCATTTCAATCCGTTCTTC